>NZ_JAJOHW010000025.1 GCF_021129195.1 Chromobacterium aquaticum
AGCCGGAAGCGGCGGCCGAGCCGGCCGCGGCGCCGGCGGAGAACAATCTGCTGGACTTCGATTTCAATCTGGACAGCCTGGCGACCGAAGCGCCGGCCGCGGCGGAAACGCAGCCGGCCGCAGCCGCCGAGCCGGCCGGTTTCGAATCGCTGTACGAGGACATGCTGGCCGAAACACCCGCAGCCGCGCCTGCCGCGCCAACAGCGCCGGCGCAAGCCGAAGGGATGTCGGTGCTGGATGATCCGCTGGCCACCAAGCTGGATTTGGCCAAGGTTTATCTGGACATGGGCGACCGCGACGGGGCCAAGGAAGTGCTGCAGGACTTGATCGCCGAGGCGCAGGGGCCGCTCAAGGCGGAGGCGGAGGCCTTGCTGGCAAGCATCAGCGCCTGAGGTGGGCGCGACGGCGCTGCGCGGCGGGACGAGTACTCGTCCCGCCGTTTGAGTGTCTGAGCCGGCATAAATGCCGGGTTCGCGCCGAATGCGCCGCAAACCGCGGCCGAAGTGTGGTTTTTTTGACTATGGCCGCGGTGCAATGGCGCGCAGATGTTTGATTTATCTTCGCTAAGTGGTTGTTGCGCGGTTTCGTTGCAATAATTAAAACGTTGTAAGAGCCTGTTGACGATCTGGCGCCGGCGGCTTCGAAAGAATGAGGATGGGGATAGCCTTCCATGTCTGTTAAGACGCGCATGAGTCATATCGCGGTGCTGCTGGCCGGCCTTGGTCTGGCCGCCGTCGCCTCCGCCGGCCTGGGGCCGATACGGGTGCTGTCCGCCGAAGGCGAACCCTTGCTGGCGGAAATTCCGGTGGTGGACGAAGAGCCATCCGACAATGTGCTGGTGGGGCTGGCGGACCGCAACCGCTATCCCTTGCTGTCCACTTACAGCCCATCCGCCGGCAATCTGCAGTTTTCCATCGTGCGCAAGCCTGACGGCAGCGTTCAGAAAATCCTGGTCAAGGGCGCGGTCGCCTATCCGGAGCCGCTGCTGCGCTTCGCCGTGGACTTGAGCTGGCCGGCCGGCAGGCTGGTGCGTGAGTTCGAGGTGGATTACCGCCGTGACGGCCCGCGCAACAAACCGGCGCCGGCGCGGGAGGATGGCAAGAAGCATGTCGCCAGCGTGGACGCCTCGCCGCGGCTTGACTCTTTGGGCTTGAGCGATGTGCGCTTGCGCTCGCGGCTGGGCGAGCCGCTGTTGCTGGAGCTGACCTTGCAGGGCAGCGCGCTGGAACAGGCCGATCCGCCGCGGCTGGCCTTGTTCGCGGTGGCGGCGCAGGGCGAGCCCAGCGAGCAGCAGGCACGCTTGGTGGCCTCCATTCTTCCCCAGCTCGAAAAAGTGGCCAAGGGCAAGTTCAAGGTGCAATTGCGCACCGAACAGCCGGTGACCGAGCCGATGCTGGCATTCCGGCTGGAAGTCAGCGCGGGCAAGCTCAAGGCGCAAAAGAATTATTCGGTGCTGCTGGATCCGCAGGCGGCGGCCAAGCCGGCATCCGCCAAGCGCGCCTTGAAAGTCTATCGCGTGCTCAAGGGCGATACCTTGTCCGGCATCGCCAGCCGCATGCGCGGCGGCGGCGCGGTCAGCCAGCAACTGCTGCACGATAACCCTGAAGCTTTCATCGACGGCAACGCCAATCTGCTGCGCGCAGGCGTGGCGCTGGAATATCCGGCGGAATGGCGTCTGCGCGGCCAGGCCGGCGTGGCGCCGGCCAAAGCGCCCGAGCCCAAGCCTGCCGCGGCCGAACCTAAAGCGTCCAAGTCCGCTGCGGTCGAGGCCAAGGCGCCCTCGGCGGACAAGGCCAAGGAATCTATGCCCAAGCCCGTGATCGGCAAGGGCGAGACCCGCGCCGCGCCAGCGGAGCCGCCGCGCGCGGTTGCGCCGCCCAAGCCGGCAATGGCCAAGGGCGAGACCGCCACGCAGGCGCCCGCCGAGCGCAAGCCGGGCGCATCGTCGCCGCAGGAGCAGCATTTGCAGCAAATGCTGCAACGGCAGGATCAGGCGCTGAAGCAGGCGGAACAGCGGGCCAAGGCGTTGGAGCAGAAGATACAAGATTACCAGCGCAATCTGGCGGCCAAGGCCGCGGCGCCGGCTTCCGCACCGGCTCCGGCGATGACGGAGAACCGCGTGGCGGCGACCGAGACCGGGCACGAGACCAAGGCGGCGCCCAAGGTGGCCGCGGTCAGCTCTATGCCGGTGGCGGCGTCCGCGCCGCAGGCTGCGCTTGAACACGAGGCGCCGCCCCATGCGGCGGAACCCGTTCCGGTGATCAAGCCGGCGTCCGAGGTGAAGACACCTCCCGTGGAAGCGGCCGCCAGCGGCTGGAGCGATGAATTGGGCGCGATGCTGGCGGATGAATCGCTGCGCTGGAAGTTGGGCGGCGCGGCGGCGGCGCTGGGTTTGGTGGCCTTGCTGCTGGCTCGGCGCAAGCGTCAGCAGGGCAAGGCCGATGCGGCCGTCCCGGTGGCGGGCGCGGCCGTGGGCGGCGCGTCCATGCTGGGGCCGCTGACCACCTTGATGAGCTCCTTGAAGAAGGGCGATGGCATCGATCTGTCCTCGGTGGACCGAGTGGCCGAGGCCGATGTCTATCTGGCCTACGGCCGCGACGATCAGGCGCTGGAGATCTTGCGCGAAGGCCTGGCCAACGAGCCGATGCGGCAGGATTTGCGTTATAAGCTGTTGGAAGTGCTGTCCACCCAGCAGGACAAGCAGCTGTTCATCGCCGAGGCCACCACCGCCAAAGGCGTGTTCGGCAAGGACAGCACTTTGTGGATGCGGGTGTGCGAGATCGGTCAGACCGTCGCGCCCGGCCATCCCTTGTTCGCGATGGCCGCGCCCGTGGTCGCGGAAGTGACGCCCGCCGCGCCGACGGCGCCGGCTGCGCCGATGCCGGCAATGGATGAGCCCGTTGCGGAGCGCGCAAGCGAGCCGGCGGCGCCTCCGCGGCCAAGCGCGCCCCCGCCGCCTGCTCCTCCGTCCACAGCGACCAGCCCGGCCGAGGAAAAAATGGAGCTGGCCAAGCTGTACCTGGAAATGGGCGACAAGGAAACCGCGGATGCGCTGATGAAGGAAGCAAGCGGCGGTTGATAGCCGGGTTTAGGGCCGGATGGAGTCAAGGCGCCGACGCGTTCAAGATGCGTCGGCGCTGTTTTTTTTGCGAAAGTTCGCGAGTTGGGCGCTCATGTTGGCAGGGGTTGGCGGTTTTTCTTGAGAATTCGCAGCAAAAGCCGTGATTGGGGCGTGGCGCAAACCGGGCAGGATAAGGTAGAGTGAGTGCTTTACTGAACTTGGTCGCGTCGACCGGCGCTTGTCGGCGCGGAGCGGCGTGGTGTTTTGATTAAGGTGTGGGCATGAGGATAGCGCTCGGCATCGAGTATGACGGTCGGGCGTTCGCCGGCTGGCAGACTCAGCCGCATGGCAATACGGTGCAGGACAGGTTGAACCAGGCGATCGCGCAGATCGCCGGTGTCGAGGAGGTCGGCACCCTGGCCGCCGGCAGGACAGATGCCGGCGTGCACGCGGCGATGCAGGTGGTGCATTTCGACAGCCCGGCGCAGCGGCCGCTGAACGCCTGGGTGCGTGGCGTCAACGCGGTGCTGCCGGCCGAGGTGGCGGTGGTATGGGCGCGCGAGGTGTCGGACGATTTTCACGCGCGGTTTTCGGCGTTTTCCCGCAGCTACAGCTATTTCCTGCTGACCAGCCCGGTGCGGCCCTGCTTGCTGGCCGGCAAGATGGGCTGGTTCCACCAGCCGCTGGATGTGGCGGCGATGCGGGAGGCGGCGGCTCATCTGTTGGGACGGCATGATTTTTCCAGCTTTCGCGCGTCCGAATGCCAGGCCAAGTCGCCGCTCAAGGATTTGCAGCGCTTGGACATCAGCGAGCAAGACGGCCTGATCCGCTTCGATTTGCTGGCGGACGCCTTCCTGCATCACATGGTGCGCAATATCGTCGGCGCGCTGGTTTATGTCGGCAAGGGCGCTTTGCGCCCCGAGGAGATGGCGGGCTTGTTGGCCGCGCGCGACCGCACCTTCGCGCCGCCCACCTTCATGCCGGATGGTCTGTACCTGACCGGCGTGGGCTATCCGGAAATATACGATTTGCCGTCGCAGGCGGACGCCGCGCGGCTGGCTTTGTGGAGATGAGAGTGGGCGGCACGACCCGAATCAAGATTTGCGGCATTACCCGGCCCGAGGATGGCGCCGAGGCGGCGCGGCTGGGTGCCGACGCCATCGGTCTGGTGTTCTACGCCAAGAGCCCGCGCCATGTCGACGTCGAGCAGGCGCGCGCGGTGATCGCGGCGCTGCCGCCCTTCGTCAGCGTGGTGGCCTTGTTCGTCAACCCGGAGCCGGAATACGTGCGCGAAGTGTTGGCCGCCTGCGCGATCGACATCTTGCAGTTCCACGGCGAGGAAGACGCCGCTTTCTGCCGCTCTTTCCAGCGTCCTTATCTGAAGGCGATACGGGTGAAGCCGGGCGTGGATCTGGCCGAGATCGCCGCGGAGTACCCGGACGCGCGCGCGCTATTGAGCGACGCCTTCGTCGAGGGCGCGCATGGCGGCACCGGCGCCACCTTTGACTGGAAGCTGCTGCCGGAGGCCTTGCCTCTGCCGCTGATCCTGTCCGGCGGCCTGGACGAACACAATGTGGCGGCGGCGGTGGCGCAGGTGCGCCCGGCCGCGGTCGACGTCTCCAGTGGAGTGGAGGCGTCCAAGGGAATTAAAGATGCCGCCAGAATGGCGGCGTTCATATCAGGAGTTAGACATGGATCGTTATGACCTGCCGGACGCCCAGGGCCATTTTGGCCCGCATGGCGGCGTCTATGTCGCCGAAACCTTGATGGCGGCGCTGGACGAGCTGAAAAACGAATACGCTCGCGTCAAGGCCGACCCGTCGTTCTGGGAAGAATTCCGTCACGAGCTCAAGCATTATGTCGGTCGGCCCAGCCCGGTCTATCACGCCAAGCGCTGGTCCGAGCAACTGGGCGGCGCGCAGATCTATCTGAAGCGCGAGGACTTGAACCACACCGGCGCGCACAAGATCAACAACGCCATCGGCCAGGCGCTGCTGGCGCGGCGCATGGGCAAGAAGCGGGTGATCGCCGAAACCGGCGCCGGCCAGCACGGCGTGGCTTCCGCCACCGTGGCGGCGCGCTACGGCATGGAGTGCGTGGTGTACATGGGCGCCGAGGACATCAAGCGTCAATCGCCCAATGTGTTCCGCATGAAGCTGCTGGGCGCCACCGTGGTGCCGGTGGAGTCCGGTTCCAAGACGCTGAAGGACGCCTTGAACGAGGCGATGCGAGACTGGGTGACCAATATCGACAGCACCTTCTACATCCTGGGCACCGCGGCCGGCCCGCATCCGTACCCGATGCTGGTGCGCGACTTCGTGTCGGTGATCGGCGAGGAGGCCAAGGTGCAGATGCCGGAAGTGATCGGTCGTCAGCCGGACGTGGTGGTGGCTTGTGTTGGCGGCGGCTCCAACGCCATCGGCATGTTCTATCCCTATATCGGCGTTGACGGCGTGCGCATGGTCGGCGTCGAGGCCGGCGGCCTGGGCCTGGCTTCCGGCAAGCACGCGGCGCCGATTTCCGGTGGCGCGCCCCTGGGCGTGCTGCACGGCGCCAAGAGCTATCTGATGCAGGATGAGAATGGCCAGGTGGTGGAAACCCATTCGGTGTCCGCCGGCCTGGACTATCCGGGCGTGGGGCCGGAGCACAGTCATCTGAAGGACATTGGCCGCGCCGACTACGTGGCGATCAACGACGACGAGGCTTTGCGCGCCTTCCACGACTGCTGTCACTTCGAAGGCATCATCCCGGCGCTGGAATCCAGCCATGCGCTGGCCTGGGCCGCCAAGGAAGCGCCGAAGATGGGCAAGGATCAGGTGATCCTGGTCAATCTGTCCGGCCGCGGCGACAAGGACATCAACACCGTGGCCGGCCTGGCCGGCATCACCTTGTAAGGAGGCGCTATGTCACGCATCGCCAAATGTTTTGAAGCGCTGGCCGGCGGCAAGGCGCTGATTCCCTTCATCACCGCCGGCGACCCGTCGCCGCAGCTGACCGTGTCGCTGATGCGCGGCCTGGTGGAGGGCGGCGCCGACATCATCGAGCTGGGGGTGCCGTTTTCCGACCCGATGGCCGACGGTCCGGTGATCCAGCGCGCCTCCGAGCGCGCTCTGGTCCACAAAGTGGGCCTGCGCCAGGTGCTGCAGCTGGTGGCGGAGTTCCGCCGCGACAATGATCACACCCCGGTGGTGCTGATGGGCTATCTGAACCCGGTGTTCGCCATGGGCTACCAGGACTTCGCCGCCGCGGCCAAGGCCGCCGGCGTCGACGGGGTGCTGACCGTGGACAGCCCGCCGGAGGAATCGGCGGATTTGTCCGCCGCCTTGAGCGCCAACGGCCTGGACCCGGTCTTCCTGATCGCGCCGACCACGCCGCCGCAACGTGTGGCGGAAATCGCCAAATTGGCGCGTGGTTATGTCTATTATGTGTCTTTGAAGGGGGTGACTGGCGCCGGGCATCTGGACATTGACGACGTAGCGCGTAAAATTGCTGCCCTTAGAGAATATTTGACCGTGCCGATCGGCGTCGGCTTTGGCATTCGCGACGGCGCGACCGCCAAGGCGATCTCTGCTGCCGCTGACGCGGTGGTGGTAGGCAGCCGCTTGGTGCAGGAAATTGAGGCGGCGACACCCGAAACCGCCAAAGAGCGGTTAACCCGTCTGGTGGCCGAACTGAAGGCCGCCATCCGATAGAACGAAGCGGGGGCTCAGCCCCCGTTTTACTGTGTCCGCCGTTTACGCGGCGGGCCATGAATCAAGGAGTCAGCATGAGCTGGTTGAATAAGCTCCTGCCGCCGAAGATCAAGCGCGACAACCGCGCCGATAAACCTTCCGCGGTACCGGAGGGGCTTTGGAGCAAGTGCCCGGAATGCGAAGCCGTGTTGTATTACACCGACCTGGAGAGCAATCTGCAGGTGTGTCCCAAGTGTAATCACCACCATCCGCTGACCGCGCGCGAACGTCTGAACCTGCTGCTGGATGAAGAAGGCCGCCGCGAGCTGGGCGAAGAGGTCAAGCCGGTGGATATCCTGAAGTTCAAGGATAGCAAGAAGTACCCGGACCGCTTGACCGCCGCCAAGACCGATACCGGCGAGGACGACGCGCTGGTGGTGATGCAGGGCAGCATGGAATCGATGCCGGTGGTGGTGGCCGCGTTTGAATTCAAATTCATCGGCGGCTCCATGGGCTCGGTGGTGGGCGAGCGCTTCGTGCGCGGCGTGCGCGCCGCTGTGGAGGCCAAGGCGCCCTTCGTCTGCGTGGCGGCCTCGGGCGGCGCGCGGATGCAGGAAGGCCTGAACTCGTTGATGCAGATGGCCAAGACCAGCGCCGCGCTGCAGTTGCTGAGCGATGCCAAGCTGCCCTTCATTTCGATCCTGACCGATCCGACCATGGGTGGCGTGTCCGCATCCTTCGCCTTCCTGGGCGATGTGGTGCTGGCCGAGCCGCGCGCGCGCATCGGTTTCGCCGGCGCGCGCGTGATCGAGCAGACCGTGCGTGAAACGCTGCCGGAAGGCTTCCAGCGCGCCGAGTTCTTGCTGAGCAAGGGCGCGGTGGACATGGTGGTGGACCGGCGCGAGCTGAAGCGCAAGCTGGCGGAGTTGAGCGCCTTGCTGATGAAGGAGCCGGCGCCGGTCTGACCCGCAGCCTAGCCGTGTTGAAAAGCCGCCAGTGATGGCGGCTTTTTTATTTGGCGCGGCAGGTTTGCACCGCGTGGTTGAACTGTGTCAGGAATTGCGGCGATTCGCGCGCGAGGAAGGCCTTGCCGAAGTAGACGCCGAAGGGCAGGCTTTGCGCCAGTTCGCTGCGCAGCTGCTCCTGCACGCCCATCTTGGCGATCAGCGCGTCAACCACGTAGGCGTTGCCCAGAATGGCATCGACGCGGTGGTTCAGCAGCATCCTGACCAACTGTTCGCTATTGGGCGGGGTGGAGGTGAGCTGGTAGCCATGTTCGCGCAGCCAGTCGTCCATATTGGAGCCATTGAAGGCGGCGGTGCGCGCCTGCAGCTTGAAATCGCCGCTGCTGGGTGACAACGGGTAGTCCTTCAGCAGATACCAGCGCCGCTCATAGGGCAGGATGGAGGCGGACAAGACCGCGTAGCCGTCGCGCTCCGCCGACGGGGTGGCGGTGAAGAAGGCGTCGGCCTGTTGGTGTTGCACCTGCCATTGCGCGCGCGGCCAGGGCAGGAAGGCGATGGTGTAGGTGCGTTGCAGTTGTTTGAGCGCGCATTGCACCACTTGCACCGCCAGGCCGTCGGCGGCGCCGTTGTCCTTGCGGAAGGACAGCGGCGCTTGCTGATGGGTGTTCAGCCGTATCGGCGCGTCGGCGAAGACGGCGCCGGCCAATAGCAGGCCGGCCAAGGCCAGGCGCGGCGTCGGCAGGAGGCGCCTGGTCCTGCGTCGGCTCGAAGGCCGCTGGGTGGCGCTTAAAAAATAGGCGGAGATCATTTATGTTTTGCAATCAGCGGTTTGAAGGCTTTATCCACACTCTGTCACCAGATTTGCTCATCGGCGGAGTGGGAAAGTTCCCTGAATTTGCCTTTTTTATAAGCGTAAGAGGCAAGTGGCTAATTGCAAAAGTTTTTTTGCCTTACGGGCGGGGTTATCCACATAGTTATCCGGTGATTGCTGTGGACAAGCCCGCGCCGCGGCCTTACTCCTCCTGTTCCAGTGCCTCCATCTCGGCCTGGGCTTCCAGCCAGGCTTCCTCCACTTCGGCCAGGCGCGAGCTCACCTCGCCCTGACGGCGCACCGCGTCGGTCAGCCGTTGCCGGTTGGCGTCCTCGTAGGCGTCGGCGGAGGCCATGAAGCCGTCCAGCTCGGCCTTCTCCGCGCTGAGCTGGTCCAGCTCCTTCTCCAGCTTGTTCAGGCGCGTCTGCAGCGGTTTGCGCAGCTGGGACAGCCGCTGCCGCGCTTCCGCTTCTTGGCGTTTCTGCTCCTTGCGATTCAGGCCCTGGGCGTCGCCGGCGGAGGGCTTGCCGGCGTCGGCCAGCTGCGCCAGCCGCCACTGGCGGTAGTCTTCCAGGTCGCCGTCGAAGGGCTGCACCTTGCCGTGGCTGACCAGCCAGAAGGTGTCGGTGGTGGCTTCCAGCAGGCTGCGGTCATGGGACACCACGATCAGCGCGCCGCTGAAGTCCTGCAAGGCCATGGTCAGTGCGTGGCGCATTTCCAGGTCCAGGTGGTTGGTGGGTTCGTCCAGCAGCAGCAGATTGGGTTTTTGCCAGACTATCATCGCTAGCGCCAACCGCGCCTTTTCGCCGCCGGACATCGGGCCCACCGGGTCGGAGGCGGCGTCGCCGCGGAAATTGAAGCCACCGAGGAAGCTGCGCAGTTCCAGTTCGCGCGCATTGGGCGCCAGCCGCTGCATGTGCTGCAGCGGGCTGTCGTCTTCGCGCAGGGTTTCCAGCGTGTGCTGGGCGAAATAGCCTATCTTCAGCGTCTGCGCGGCGATGACCTCGCCGCGCAAGGGTGCGAGATCGCCGGACAGCAGCTTGACCAAGGTGGATTTGCCGGCGCCGTTGACGCCGAGCAGGCCGATGCGGGCGCCGGATTCCACCGACAGATTGAGGCCGCCGAGTATGGTGACGGCGCCATAGCCGGCATCGGCCTGTTCCAGTTTCAGCAGCGGATTGGGCAGATTGTCCGGGCTGTCGAAGTGGAAGTCGAACGGCGAGGCCACATGGGCCGGCGCGATGCGCTCCAGCTTTTCCAGCGCCTTGACCCGGCTCTGCGCCTGGCGCGCCTTGGACGCCTTGGCCTTGAAGCGGTTGACGAAGGATTCCAGGTGGGCGATCTGGCGTTGCTGCTTCTCGTACTCGCCTTGCTGGCGCGCCAGTTTCTCCGCGCGCATCACTTCGTACTGGCTGTAATTGCCGGTGTACAGCGTCAGGTCCTGGTTGGCGACTTCGATGATGTGGTCGCAGACGCTGTCGAGGAAGTCGCGGTCGTGGGAAATCATCAGCAGGGTGCCGGGATAGCCTTGCAGCCAGTCTTCCAGCCACAGCACGGTTTCCAGGTCAAGGTGGTTGGTGGGCTCGTCCAGCAGCAGCAGGTCGGAGCGGCACATCAGCGCCTGCGCCAGATTCAGGCGCATGCGCCAGCCGCCGGAGAAGCTGGCCACCGGCCGCAGCTGGGCGTCCACGTCGAAGCCGAGGCCGGTCAGCAATTTGCCGGCGCGCGCCGGCGCGGCGTAGGCGTCGATGCGCGCCAGTTCGCCGTGCAGATGGCCGATGGCGTTGCCGTCGTGGCGATCCTCGGCCTGTTGCAGCGCTTGCTCCAACTGGCGCAGCTCATGGTCGCCGTCCAGCACGTAGTCCAGCGCCGAGCGCTGCAGCGCCGGGGTTTCCTGCGCCACGTGGGCGATGGTCCAGTGCGGCGGCAGTAGCACATCGCCGCCGTCGGCGTGCAGTTCGCCCATCAATAGCGCGAACAGGCTGGACTTGCCGGCGCCGTTGGCGCCGGTGAGGCCGGTCTTGTAGCCGGGGTTGAGGGTGAGGTTGGCGCTGAGCAGCAATTCTTTCAGGCCGCGGCGCAGATTGAGGTTCTTGAGTTGAATCATAGGAGTCCGAACGGCCGCGCCGGCGCGTGTGGCCGGCGCGGCGCATGGGTGTGGGTCAGGCCGGCGGCAGCGAGCCGAGGTCCCAGCGCGGCTTGATCGAGTAGCTGCCGGGGGCTTGAGCGTGTTGCAGCCGCATCGCGCCGGCGAAGGCGATCATCGCGCCGTTGTCGGTGCACAGCGCCAGCGGCGGATAGAAGACTTCGAAGCGGCGGCGGCGGCGCGCGGCCTCGTCCAGCGCGGCGCGCAGCTGCTTGTTGGCGCCGACGCCGCCGGCCACCACCAGCCGCTTCATGCCGCACTGCTTGAGCGCGGCCAGCGATTTCTTGGTCAGCACTTCGACGATGGCTTCCTGGAAGGCGCGGCAGATGTCCTTGCGCGTTTGCTCGTCGATATGGCCGTCGGCGTCCGCCACTTGCTTGCTCAGCGTCAGCACCGCGGTTTTCAGGCCGGAGAAGCTCATGTCCAGATCGCCGGAATTCAGCATCGGCCGCGGCAGGGTGAAGCGGGTCGGATCGCCTTCCTCGGCCAGCCGCGACAGCAGCGGGCCGCCGGGATAGGGCAGGCCCAGCAGCTTGGCGGTCTTGTCGAAGGCTTCGCCGGCGGCGTCGTCCAGGGTTTCGCCCAGGATCTGGTAGTCGCCGACGCCGCGCACCGCCATCAACTGCGTGTGGCCGCCGGAAACCAGCAGGGCCAGGAAGGGGAATTCGGGCTTGGGCTCGGCCAGCAGCGGCGACAGCAGATGGCCTTCCAGGTGGTGGACGCCCAGCACCGGGATGTTCAGGCCGAAGGCCAGCGCATTGGCGACGCTGGCGCCCACCAGCAGGGCGCCGCCCAGACCGGGGCCCTGGGTGTAAGCGATGGCGTCGAGATCGGCCAGGGTCTTGCCGGCCTCGGCCAGGCAGGCCTCGGTCAGCGGGATGGCGCGACGGATGTGGTCGCGGCTGGCCAACTCCGGCACCACCCCGCCGTATTCGGCGTGCATGGCCATTTGAGTGTGCAATTGGTGGGCCAGCAGGCCGCCGTCGGTGTCATACAGCGCGACTCCGGTTTCGTCGCAGGAAGATTCAATACCTAGTACCAGCATGTTTGGGCGCAGCTCGGATATAGCGGGACAATCTTTCTATTTTACCGGTGAATCTTTGTTCGCCCAAATCCGGATGTTAGGCTAGCCGTTTTCGATAGCGTGATGGTGAAAGGTGGGGGCGATGAAAGCCAGGCTGAAATGGGTGGACGGCGTGTGTTTCCTGGGCGAGAGCGGCAGCGGCCACGCGGTGGTGATGGACGGCGCGCCGGAGGGCGGCGGCCGCAATCTGGGGCCGCGGCCGATGGAATTGCTATTGCTGGGCACCGCCGGCTGCACCAGTTACGACGTGATCACCATTCTGAAGAAGTCCCGGCAGCAGGTCAGCGATTGCTGGGTGGAGATCGAGGCCGAGCGCGCCGAGGAAGAGCCCAAGGTATTAACCCGCATCCATTTCCACTTTGTGGTGAGTGGGCGCGAACTGAAGGCCGATGCGGTGGAGCGGGCGATCAAGCTGTCGGCGGAGAAATACTGCTCAGCGTCCATCATGCTGGGCAAGACCGCCGATATCAGCCACGATTTCGAACTGCGCGACGCCTGAGGGCGGCGGGCGGCCCGGCCAGCAATTCCGCCGCCAGGCACAGCGCGGCATCGTGGTCCGGCTGGTGGCGCAGCGGATAGCCCCAAAACTTTTCGAAGCGCGGCGCGAACTCGTCCAGGTCGCGCTGTTGCTCCGGTCGCGGCGCGATCACGATGGTGGCGCGAATCAGCTGGCGGATCTGCAGGCGGTTGTCCTTGACCCATAGCGCCGCCATCTTGCGGACGATGCGCGCGTGCAGGTCGAGCTCGGTCGGCGCCGGCTCGCGGGCGATGAACACGAAGGGCCGTTGCTGGCTCAGCAACTGGTCCAGGGTGGCGAAAATATCGGTGGGCTGCTGTCCATCCGGGCGGTGGCGATCCAGCCAGACGATGGGAAAGTCCTGAGCGTGGAATTGCATGGTTTCTTTGTAAATGAGAATCAATATCATTGTATCGTCATGTGTTCACCTTGTCATCCGTCCCGGCTTGCATGGCCATCATTGAAAACCGTCCGCCGGCCCCCATCTAGCCGACTGGCCCAGCTTGCGGCGCTGGGCTTGGGTTGCCCGGCGTAAGCCGATACAATAGACGGTTTTGCGCGGCCTCACGCGGGCGCCGCGATACGACGAAAAGGCGCGGGGATGACTACCATCGTGGCGGTAAGAAAGGGCGATCAGATTGCGATCGCCGCCGATAGCCAGACCACTTTTGGCGACGACCAGAAGCTGTTGGCCGACTACGACTGTTTTCACAACAAGATTTTCCAGCACGGCGACAGCTATCTGGCCATTTCCGGCTCCGCCGCGCACGACCTGGTGCTGCAAGGCGCGTTGAAGGAATTGAAGAAAAAGGACCTGAGCAGCCGCCAGGGCATTTTCGAGACCTTCCGCAAGCTGCATCCCAAGCTGAAGGACGGTTTCTATCTGCGTCCCGAGGAGGACGAGGAAGACCCGTACGAATCCAGCCAGATGATGGTGGTGATCGCCAACCGTCACGGCATTTTCGGGGTTTATCCGATGCGCGAGATCTATGAGTTCTCCCGCATCTGGGCGATAGGCTCCGGTCGCAAGTTCGCGATGGGCGCGATGTACGCGGTTTACGATCAAGCGCTGAGCGCGCGCGAAATCGCCGAAATCGGCGTGCGCGCCGGCTGCGAGTTCGACGTCAGTTCTGCCATGCCGATGACGGTCTATACCGTAGAACTGGCGGCGGACAAGGACAAGAAAGACATAGCATGAGCACACAAGACAGATTGCAACGGTTTTTATTCGACGGCGCGCCGGTGCGCGGCGCCCTGGTGAGGCTGGACGGCGCCTGGCAGCAGGTGCTGGCTCGGCGCAGCTACCCGCCGGCCTTGAAGAAGATCATCGGCGAGATGATGGCGGCGGCCGAACTGATGGCCGCCAACCTCAAGTTCGACGGCGCGCTGATCCTGCAGATCCATGGCACCGGGCCGCTGAAGCTGGCGGTGGTGGAGTGCAATAACGATCGCACCATCCGCGCCACCGCCAAATGGGATGAAGCCATGCCGGAGAACGCGCCTATCCAGACGCTGCTGGGCGTCAACGCCCGCTTCGTGGTGACGCTGGAGCCGCGCGTGGACAAGGCGCAAACCTGGCAGGGCATTGTGGCGTTGGAGGGGGATAGCGTCGGCGAGATGCTGGAAAACTACATGCGCCGTTCCGAGCAATTGGAAACCCGGCTGATCCTGGCTTCCAGCGACGACACCGCCGCCGGCATGCTATTGCAGAAGCTGCCGGAAGGACATGGCGATCCGGAAGGCTGGGAGCGCATCCAGATGCTGGGCGCCACCCTGCGGGAAGATGAGCTGTTGGGCTTGCCGGCGGAAGATATCCTGCATCGCTTGTTCCATGAGGAAACGGTGCGGGTGTTCGATCAGGAAACGGTGAGCTTCGCCTGCAATTGCAGCCGCGAGCGCGTTGGCGACATGCTGAAGATGCTGGGCGGGCAGGAAGTGGGCGAGGTGCTGCTGGAGCAGGGCAGCGTGGAAATCGTCTGTGATTACTGCAACCAGCACTATGTCTATGACGAGGACGATGCCAATCGCTTGTTCGACTACGATGTGGTCGCCGCGGTGCGCGAGGCCCGGCATTGATTCCATGTCATTAGTTTGGCAACAAACTATCAATGAGCCGCGCAAGCGGCTTTTTTTACGCCTTTTTCTTGGCAAAAAACAGGGTAAAAATACCAATGTTGTAATTATGGTTTAAATTGAACGTTTTATTTTAAACTGAATTCTCATGACGATGGCTATTCGATATGATTTGAAATGCGCATCATATTATTGATAACGCATCAACAATGAATTGGATAGCGTCATGATAAAAACAGTTTCGCTCAGCGGCGCGCGCGCGCTGAGTCTTTCCGTGATGACCGCCGCCTTATTGGCCGGCTGCGTCAGCGATTCCGAAAAATCCGCGCTCAACCAGCCGGCGCCGCAGGCCAATCTGCCGCAGGCCAGCCATTCCGCGCACTCTCCGGCCTTGTCGGAAAAGCCGTCCTACCCGCACGGCTTGCCGCCTGGCGCGCCGGCCGACGCCGCCGGTCCGGGCGCCAAGCCGCAAGGTCCGATGCAGCAGACCGGCGTGCGCCGCGCCAAGGAAGCCGTGGCCGCGCCGCAATACGCCACCTGCGACGAGACCAAGCTGGGCCAGTTGTCCGGCGCGGCCTTGGCGCGCTATGTCGCCAGCGTGCAGGGCACGTGTCTGAACCGCCTGTTCCAGGCGGACGCCTTC
This sequence comes from Chromobacterium aquaticum, assembly GCF_021129195.1. Taxonomy (GTDB): domain Bacteria; phylum Pseudomonadota; class Gammaproteobacteria; order Burkholderiales; family Chromobacteriaceae; genus Chromobacterium; species Chromobacterium aquaticum. The sequence continues at coordinate 14,972 of NZ_JAJOHW010000025.1, forward strand.
AGCTACCGGGTGGTGTCGCCGGCGAATATGCGTGAAGTGGCGGCCGAGGCCCGCGCTCGCGCGCAAGGCTGGGACGGCAAGAGCGCCAATGGCTTGTGGCCGCTGGCGGTGTTCCTGAAAGCCGGTTACTTCACCCAGTACAGCCACGCCGCGGAAGTGGGTGATTACGGCCGTCCGGTGGATGAGCCGGTGATGCAAGTGGTGAGCGCGCTGGCGGAAAACCCGGCGCTGTGGAGCGAGCCGGTGCGCGATGGCAGCGGCGACCGCGACGCCTGGTACCTAGCGACCGATCTGCGTCAGTCGGTGGCGGAAACCATGATCCTGGCGGATTCGGTGCGCAAGCAGGAATACGCCTTGCCGCTGCTGCAACGCTTCTTCGGCCGCTACAACGCCGCGGCTAAGAACAACTGGGCGCGCATCGCGCTGCATCCGATGCAGACCACCCTGTTCAATATGCATTACACCGAGGGCTTCGCCGCCAAGGCGGGCGCCGGGCAGCTGGATGCGCTGGTGTCCAGCCTGGCAGGGCTGACCCGCGCCGGCCAGCCGGCCTTCGCCGATGAACAGATGTATCTGAACACCGTGCGCGAAACCGGCCGCTTCATGCAATACCCGCGCACCGCCAAACTGGCGGAAGACGCGGTGGCCGGCCTGCTGGGCGGCGAGAAGTTCGGCCCCTCGTGGGCGGAAGCGGTGTACGCCTTGAAGAAACTGGGCAAGGTGCCGTGCGAGCGTTACGGCATCTGCCAGGCGGAGCAGGAGCTGAAAGCGCATCTGTTCCCGCATAGCTGGAGTTTCGATAACGGCAATCTGGTGTTCGAAACGCCGCTGGCGCTGGCCGAAGTGGAGCCGCTGTACTACGCGATGAAGCAGGTGCAGGCGCAACTGGGCCGGGTCAGCGGCATCAGTCAGCCGGTGGCCGGCGACACCAACGCCAAACTGCGCATGGTGATCTACGGCAGCAAGACCGCCTACCAGCGCTTCCAGGGCCTGCTCAATGAATTGTCCACCGACAACGGCGGCATTTACATCGAGAAGGACGGCACCTTCTACACCTTCCAGCGCGAAGTGCCGCGCGAGAGCTATCTGAGCCTGGAGGAACTGGTGCGCCACGAGTACGTGCACTATCTGTCCGGCCGCTTCATCCAGCCGGGCATGTGGGGCAGCTCGGAGTTCTACCGCGACGACCGCCGCATGGCCTGGTATGACGAGGGCTTCGCCGAGTTCATGGCCTGGAGCACATCGCGCGACGGCATCAAGGTGCGCGGCCATGTGGTGGACGTGGTGGCCAACGGCTGGCCGCAAAGCTATCTGGAACCGTCTCGCATCATGCGCTCCAGCTATAGCGACGGCTGGGACTTCTACAGCCATTCCGCCTTGTGGTTCTACTACCTGAACCAGCAACAGCCGGGCCGCATCGCCGAGATCCTGGCCGCGCTGCGCGCCGACGACGTCAAGCGCTTCGACGCACTGGTGGTGGAAATGGGCCATGACGCCGGCCTGGTGCAGGGCTTCCACGACTATGTGGGTCGCCAGGTGGAGGCGCAGCGCGCCGGCCAACTGGGCAATACCTCGACCGAACAAGGCGTGGATTGGCTGAAGCAAGCGCAGTGGCAGGCCGGCGAGATCGGCGCGATAGAAGGCGCGATGCGCCGCTACCTGCCGGTGGCGTGCCGCGTCTGGGCCGACGGCGAACGCAGCGCTCTGCGCCGCTTCGAATGCGACGGCGTGTTGCCCTTGCGCTCCGGCACCGCCACCATGGCGCGCCAGGAGCTGGACAAGACCCTGGACTCCGCCTTGCAGAACCTGCTGCGCGGCAGCGGCATCAACAATATGATGGCGCTCAACTGCGCGGCCACCGACTACGACTTCAAGGCCAAGCGCGCCGCGCTGCGCTGCGAAGGCCCGCTGGGTCCGGCCGCGTCGCAGCCGTCGCAGCCGGGCGGCGGCGACGCCCAGCTGGGCTTGGCCAAGCTCAGCTATTCCAGCCCTGTGCGCTGCCTGCGCGGCCAGCTGCAAGGCGTGGGCGAGCCGGACGGCTATAGTCTGGTGAGCGGTCCCAAGCTGGGCCGCGCCGTCATGGCCGACCACGGCGCGTTCAACTACCGCCGCGACCAGGACCAGCCGGGCGTGGCCGACCAGATCACCGTGCGCGTGCGCAAGGGCGCGCAAACGCGGGATGTGGTGGTGCAGTTGCTGGCGACGCCGGTGAATATGTCGGACGAGGCGTGCTGGGCCCGCGCCGGTTGAGGCGTGTCTGAGGCATGAATGAAAAGAGCCGGGAGATTCCCGGCTCTTTTTGTTTTAGAGCGCTTGAACCTGGCCCAGGTCCGGCCGCTCCAGCCACGCCATGAAGGCGTCGCCCAGCCTTTGGCTCTCGGCGGTGGCCTGGCGCCAAACCTGTTGGCGCTGAGCGTCCCGGCCCAGATAGCGGTGGAAGTCCTGACGGTCTGGTAGCTTGCCGCCGGGCAGCCGCGCCAGATAGTCGCGCGACGGCGCGATCAGCACGGTGTTGGCGTGGTGGGCCGGGCTGGAGCCGCGCCAGGGCAGGAATTTGTCGAACCAGCCGGGCACGATGCGCTCGGTGAAATGAGGGTAGAGCACGATGTCGTCGCCGTGGGCGAAGGGGAAATCCAGATGGTAATCGGTCAGGCCGCCATCGCGATAAGTGGCCGCCGGCGCGCCCGGCAGTTGCACGCCGCTGAGCACGCCGGGAATGGCGATGGTGCCCATCAGCGCGGCATCCAGATTGTCCATTCCCAGCGGCTGGCACAGCGTGGGGATGCTGTCCTCGGGCTTGAAGCGCAAGTCGCTGCGCGGATCGTGGCAGATCACCCGGCTGAAGGCGTGGCGCAGCAAGCCGCGCGACAAGGTGTTGAGCGCGGCGCTCAGCGCCAGGCCGCCCAGCAGCGCCGCGCGCGCCTCGCTGGCGAGCATGCCGTGGGATCGCACCAGCAACAGGCTAAGCTGATAGTGCGGATGATCGATCAGCGCGGCGCGCGCTGCCGGTGACAGCACCTCGTCCAGCATCAGCCGGGTCTGGCGGGTGATGTCGGCGACGCCGATCTTGGTCGCGTAGGTTTCGTCGGTGTAGCGCTCCGCCAGCCGGGCCAGCGCCTGGCGCGGTTCGGCCTGCATCGCGCAGGCGAAACGCCAGCCGCCGATGGAGGCGCCGACCAGCTCGCGCCGACGCGGGCTGCGGTTCAGCCATTCGAACACCGCCTGGTCCAGGCCGGTGATGCCTATCGCCTTGGGACCGCCGGCGGCGCCGGGCAGGGTGGTCACGCTGGCGGCGGGCAGGCCCTGGCGCGCCAGCAGCTTGCGTGCGTGCGCGCCGGCCTTGATCACGAGGGGCGGGTAGGGAATATGGATGGCGGGCATGGTGTCGTATTCTGGACTGGGGTTGGCCAGCGCGGGGCGGTTTTTGGTATCCTGCTGGGCTTTGATATTCATTCGCATCGGGCGGCGGCGCCGCCTTCAGGAGCACAGTCATGATACCCGTAAGCCAACTGTCCGACTATCTGCGCGAGCAGAGCCTGGAACTGGATCGCACCGAGCTGCAGATCGCGGTGCTGACCCTGTCCGCGGTCTTGAGCGCGGACAAGCCGGCGGCGCGCCAGGACCTGTACCGCTACCGGGTGCCCAAATTGAGCGAGGACGGCAGCTGCTCGCTGTTCGAGGAGCTGGCGGAGGAGCCTTATGATCTGGCGCCGCTGTTCGGCGGCGAAAGCCCGGAGGCGACGGCGGCACTGCGCAATCTGCTGGCGCTGGTGGAGTCGGTGAACCTCAAGGTGGGCGCGGACTGGTTGGGCGTGTACCGCAAGATAGGCAAGGGCCAGCAGGCCAAGCTGGTCAAGCTGGCCTATCAGGGCGTGCCCAGCCGCGCCGAGTTTCCTCTGACCGAGGCCTTCGCCGAGTACAGCAACAATAGCCGGGTGGGCCTGACCGGCTGGGCGGTGCTGATCGAGGACGTCAAAGCCTGGCGTGCCGAGGGCGGCGGCTATTACGAGTGCGACCCCAAGGTGATGAGCGAGGTGTGCCTGCCGGTGCTGGGCCAGGACGATAATGTGCTGGGCATTCTGGACGCCGAGGCGTCCAGCGCCGGATTCTTCACGCCGGAGCGGCTGGTGTGGCTGGCCGCGTTGGCCATCGTGCTGGCCGAGCCCTTCGCCGCCTTGCCGCTGGCGCTTGAAAATCCGGAAGCCGACCACAGTTAATAAAGATTATCGCGCGCGGATTCAGGCGCGCTTACCAGGTTTAGCGGAGAAACAATGTCATTGCCTGCTGTCGAGCTCAGCGTGGATGAGCCGAGGATGGAATACGTCGCCAGTTGCAAGCTGCCCACCCCGTGGGGTGAGTTCACCATGCATGGTTTTGAGGAAGTGGGTGGCCGCGAGCATGTCGCGCTGACCCTGGGCACGATAGACGACGGCGAGCCGGTGCTGTCGCGCCTGCATTCGGAGTGCTTGACCGGCGATGCGCTGTTTTCCTTGCGCTGCGACTGCGGCTTCCAGCTGGAAGCGGCCTTGTCCGCCATCGCCGCCGAAGGCCGCGGCGCGCTGCTGTATCTGCGCCAGGAAGGCCGCGGCATCGGGCTGATCAACAAGATCCGCGCCTACCAGCTGCAGGACGGCGGCGCCGATACCGTCGAGGCCAATGAGCGGCTGGGCTTCCCCGCCGACATGCGCGATTTCCGCATCGCCCGTCATATGCTGGACCAACTGGGCGTGTCGCGAGTGCGGGTGATGACCAATAATCCGCGCAAGATCGAAACCCTGCGCAGCGCCGGCATCGACGTGGTGGAGCGGGTGCCGCTGGAAGTGGGGCGCAATCCGCACAACGACCGCTATCTGGACACCAAGGCCAGCAAGCTGGGCCATATGTTGTTCAAGTGAGCGGCCGCGCCGGAACGGCGCAGTCGGGGATGTACGAACGGGAGCCCATGGCTCCCGTTTTTCATGCCAGCGCCGCGCAGAGTTCCTGCCAGCGGGCGGTCAGTTCGGCTGCCGTCAGCGCATCGGGAAAAGCCAGCCGTCGGCGCGTGGCGGCGATTTCGTAATCGATGCCGTGGCAGTCGACGCCCAACAGCCGGATGCCGGCGGGCACGGCGGCGCCTTGCGCCAGCAGCTCCGCCTCTTGCTCCGGCTCCAGCGTCGCGCCGTCCAGCCACTGCTCGGCCTCCAGCCAGCCCATGCGGCCGAAGCCCTCGATATAGCGCAGCCGTTGCGGCCGCAGCCGGTAAAAGCCGAAGTCCAGCTGCAGCCAGTTCTCGGCCTCAGGCTGGTAGCGCAGATGGCGCGCCAGCTCCAGCGGCGTGGGTTGGAAGGCTTCCATGTCGCCCAACAGCGTCAGGCGCGCGCCACTCTGGCTGGATGCCGCCGCCGGGTCCAGCAGCGCCACGCTGCAGCGCGGATCGGCCTGCAGGTTCTTGCTGTGTTCGGCCAGCGCGCTGAGGCAGAGCATGGGCCGGTGGCGGGCGTCGGGCACGCAGGGTATCGGCGTGGCGTAGGGGTAGCCGGCCAGCTGGGTGCTGTGGCTGGCCAGGCTGGCGTGGACGCAGCGGTGCAGCAGATGGATGGCGGCTGAGGGCGGGATTTTCATGTTTGGTTTCCGACGCGAAGTGGGCTCATCTTAGCCGGCGTCGCGGCCAGGCGCAAAAAAGCCCCGGCGTAGCGGGGCTCAAGGCGAGAGGGCGCTGCTTTAAAAACCAGGGGTCCGCGCGATGAAGGCGTTCAGATTGGCGATGTTCAGGCTGCCCCAGCCGGTGGTGTAGTCCCAGCCCTTGGCGGCGCTGTAGGCGCCGTTGCTGCCGCTGGTGACGTCATGGTACAGCGAGGGATTGGCCTTGAAGTATTTGTAGATCGACGGCGCCGGCGAGTTGATGTTGTTGCCGTTGGCCGATTCGATGCGCGCCCAGAAGCCGGTGAACAGCGGCGCCGCCAGGCTGGTGCCGCCGATCTGCGAGGTGCTGCCGTTGACCAGCACCAGCGCGCCGCTATTGGGGTCGGCGTCGAAGGAGACGTCGGGCACGCCGCGCTTGGTCTTGGAAATGGTCAGCACGCCGGCGCTGGTCTGCCAGGCAGGAGCGCTCTCGGTATAGCTGGGGCCACCGCCGCCGCCGTTCCAGGTGCTTTCCGACAGATAGCCGGTCTGGCCGCTGGTGGACAGCGTGGTGCCGCCCACCGCGATCACGTACGGCGATACCGCCGGATAGCTCTGGCGCGCGGTGCGGCCGCCGCACTCGTAGGAGCCGGAATCGCCAGTGGACACCGAGAAGGTCTGGCCCTGGGCCACCGCCGCCTGGAAGATCTGGTCGGCGCTGGCGGTCATGCCGTCGCTCTGCGCGCTGGTCTCGCATTCGCCCAGAGAAACGTTGACCACCTTGGCGCTGCCGTCGCTGACCGCAGCGTTGAAGGCGGCGGTGATGTCGGCATTGGTCATCGACGGCGCGACGTAGAAGTTCATCTGCTGCACCGCGCCGCCGGCGGCGGCGAGAATGTCCTGGCTGTCCAGGTTCCATTCCTCGGTGCCGGAGGTGTCGCTGGTGGGCGTGCCGCTATTGATCACCGAGGTGGCCACCGTGCCGTAGCCGGCGCCGCTGGCGAAGTCCTGCAGATCGCTCAGCGTCTGGGTCAGGTCGCCCTCGGCGATGATGCCCACCGTGGTGTTGCTGGCCGGCGGCAGGCTGTTCGCGTTGTAGATGGACGGGAAATCGGTGGGGGAATGGCCGCTGACGCTGGCGGTCTTGAAGGCCTGCGGCGTCGGGTGGCGCAGTGCGGTGCGGAATTGATGCACGTTCTGCAGGCCGTGCACCGCCAGCACGATGTCGGCCAGTTGGCTGGGCACCTGGGCGTTGGCGACATTGGCGAAGGCCTGGCGGCCGTTGATGTTGTAGCGGTGCAGCGAGGTCTGGAAGCCGGCCTTGACCGTGGCGGCGCTGCCGTCGGCGGTGATCAGCAGGCGGTTGGGCGCCACCTTGATATTGCGGAAGCCGCTGGCCTGCAAATGCTTGACCACGGTCTGCGCTTGAGCCTCGGTGGGCGAGAAGCGGTTCAGGAACTCGGTCTTGCTCAGGTAGTGCTTGCTGCCGCCTTGCAGAATGCTCTGCGTCAGCGCGTCCAGCTGTGCCTTGTTGCGTACTTTCAGCGCCACTGCGATGTGCACGCTCTGGCCGGCCGCGACTTCGCCGCTGTCTTGCGCTTGCGGGATCAGGCTTTGTACCGGATGGGCCAGGGTGCTGGTGGATTGCCAGTTGAGGGTTGCTGCTTGCGCCGCGATGCTGAAGAAGGCGGCGGACACCAGTGCGGCCGTGTATTGCTTGGCAAACATTCACTTCTCCTTTGAAGAAGTACCGCGCGGGCCTGCGGTTAGGCAGAGCCCTTGGATCAGGCTTGTAGTCGCTCGATGGCGAGCCTTTGATCCAGGTTGGTTGCCCTTGGTGCGGAAGGGCTGCTCCCGATGGGGAACGCTGAATGTGTAATCCCAAACCGCAAGTGATGACAAGTAAATTATTGATCAGCGTCAAATCTGTATGCAAAACGCAAAAAAAAATACAAGAGCGATGAGTTTGTTTGATGGTGGCAATGAGTATGCCTAATGGATTTGAGCTTGCGCTTTGGATGTATGCAAGGCCTGTCGCGCATGAGCGGAGAAGTAGCGAGCAGTTTTGCTCATGGAGCGCATGAGTATTTTAAAGAGGGCGGGAACTGGACAGCCGTCATGCGCGGTAAGCGCTTTGTATCGCCGAAGCGCAGCAGGCTTTGAATGGGTTCTTACAGCCGCAAGGCCGCCAGCAGCGCGCTCTCCAGCGCCAGCACGGTCTTGTCGTCGCCGAGGCCAGGCCCGGAAATCAGGAAGGAGTCCTCGGCGCGGCTGCCCAGGGTCATGATCTTGGCGGACTGCACATTCATCCGGTAGTCGGACAGCACCTTGGCGATGCGCGCCAGCAGGCCGGGACGGTCGCCGGCTACGATGGACAATACGTAGAAGCTGGCCTTGTCGTCCGGGCGGATCAGGATTTGCGGCGTGATCGGGAAGTGCTTGAGATGGCGGCTGATGCGGCCTTGGGCCGGCAGGCTCAGCTCGCCTTCCTGGCGCAGGCACTCCGCCAGCTCGAATTCGATGAAGTTGATCATGTCGCGGTAATCGCCGTCATGATGCTCGGGCACGAAGACGTGGAAGGTGTCCAGCGCGTAGCCGTGGCGAGTGGTGTAGACCTTGGCGTCGGCGATGCTGTAATGGGTACGGCCGAAGAAGGCGCAGGCGCGGGCGAACAGCTCCGGGCGGTCGCGGGTGTAGATCAGCACCTGTATGCCTTCGTGGTCGTCGGACAGCCGCGCGCGCACCAAGGGCTGCTCGGCGTGGACGAAGCGGTTGAGCAGGCGCGCGTGCCAGGCGATTTCCTTGGCCTCATGGCGCAGAAAGTAGACGGTGTCCAACTGCTGCCACAAGGCGGCTTCCACGCCATTAGGTACGGCGTGCAGGCGCAGCAGCGTCTGGGCCTGGTGCTTGCGTTCCTCCAGCTCCGAGGCGACGTCCAATTGCCCGCCGCGCACCAGTTGGCGCATTGCCGCGTGGTAGAGGTCCTCCAGCAGCTTGGCCTTCCACGCATTCCAGACCTTGGGGCTGGTGCCGCGGATATCGGCCACGGTCAGCAGGTAGAGCGCGGTCAGCCTGCGCGGGGTGCCGACCAGTTCGGCGAAGCGGCTCACGGTTTCCGGGTCGTAGATGTCCTGTTTCTGCGCGACGCTGGACATGGTCAGGTGCTGGCCCACCAGCCAGGCCACCAGCTCGCCGTCTTGCGGCGGCAGGCCGTGCTGGCGGCAGAACTCCAGCGCATCGACCATGCCGAGCGCCGAGTGATCGCCGCCGCGGCCCTTGGCGATGTCGTGGAACAGGCCGGCGAGGTACAGGGTTTCCGGGCGCTCGAAGTCGTTGATCAATCGCGACATCAACGGATATTCGTGGGTGAAGGCGCTGCTAGCGAAGCGGCGCAGATTGCGCACCACCATCAGGATGTGTTCATCCACGGTGTAGACGTGGAACAGATCGTGCTGCATCTGGCCGACGATGTGGCCGAAATTGGGCAGGTAGCGGCCGAGCACGCCGTATAGATTCATCCGCCGCAGGCCGCGGGTCAGGCCATTGGGCTCGCGGAACATCTGCAGGAACAGTTCGCGGTTGCGCGGATTGGCGCGGAAACGCTCATTGATATGGCTACGCGCATGCCACAGCGCGCGCAGCATGCGCGGCGCGAAGCCGCTCAACTCCGGGTGGCGCTGCAAGGTCAGGAAGGCTTCCAGAATCGCGGACGGGTGTTTTTCGAACACATCGGGCTGGCGGATGCCCAGCATGCCGTTGACCGAATAAAAGCGCTCGTTCAGGTTCTGGGTGACGCGCGGTACCTGGGAGTAGATGCGGCCGCGCAGATTGGGCAGCAGGATGCCGTTAAGCTGATTGACGGTCTTGGCGGCGCGGTAATACAGCTGCATCGCCTGCTCGCTGGCGCGCTTGGCCGGCGTGTCCTGCAGGCCCAGCGCGCGTCCCAGCTGCTGCTGCAGATCGAAGATCAGCCGGTCTTCGCGCCGGCGCGCCAGCAGGTGCAGCTCGATGCGCAGGCTAAGCAACTGGCGTTCGCTGTGCTTGATCAGCCGCGCCTCGGCCAGGGTCAGGATGCCGCGGCGCACCAGCGCGTCCCAGTTGTCGCCCAGGCCTATCGCCTTGCTGATCCATAGAATGGTGTGCAGATCGCGCAGCCCGCCCGGGCTTTCCTTGAGATTGGGCTCCAGATTGTTGCCGACGCCGAAGTGGCGGGTATGGCGCTGCTGCTGTTCCAGGGTCTTGCCCTCGAAGAAGGCCAGCGGGTCGCGCTGGCGCTCCAGCAGCGCGCTCAAGCGCCGCCATGGCGCGGCATCGCCGGCGATCAGCCGGTTTTCCAGCAGATTGGTCTCGATGGTGATGTCGCCGCTGGCCTCGGACAGGCATTCGTCCACGGTGCGCACGCTATGGCCGATTTCCAGGCCCACATCCCACAGCAGGCTGATGAAGGCGCCGATGCGCTCGCCCAGTTCCGATGACGGCGCTTGGGAAAGCAGCACCAGCAGATCGATGTCGGAATAGGGGAACAGTTGACCGCGGCCGTAGCCGCCCACCGCGATCAAGCTGGCGGCGCCGTCCAGGCCGGACTGCGCCCACAGCATTTGCAGCATGGCGTCCACCGCCTGGCTGTGGCGCTTCAGATACTCCTGCGGATTATGTTGCTGGCGGTATTGTTCCGCCAGCGCCTGACGTTTGCCGACCAGGTCCTGGCGCCATTGGGCGAGGGCTTCCGCGGTCGGCAAGCTCATGTCAGCGCCTTTCCTGTCTGGCGATGATGGCGACGCCGGCTATCAGGAACAGCAGGGTGGGCAAGGTGGCGGACAGGATGGGGTTCCAGTCGTAGAGCAGGCCCAGATGGCCGAACAAGCGGTTGACGAAGTGGAAGGCTACGCCCAGGCAGATGCCGGCGAATAGGCGGATGCCCAGTTGGCCGTGGCGGCGTTGCTGCGGGGTGAAGGCCAGAGCCACCAGCGCCATCGAAATGCAGGCCAGCGGATAGAACAGCTTGCTCCACAGCGCGATCTCGTAGCGCTGGGTCTGCTGTTTATTGCTGCGCAAGTGCTCCAGATAGGTCAGCAGCGCGGTGGCCGACATCTGCTCCGGCACCACCAGCAGCACCGACAGGATTTCCGGCTCGACGATGGATTTCCACGCCAGCGACGGATAGTGGCGGCTGACCGTCTGTTCGGCGCCCAGCGTGGTTTCGCGCACATTGATCAACTGCCATTGCTGCTCGTCCTTGGAGAAGGAGCCGCGTTCGGCGTAACGGGTGCGCACCAGGCGGAAATTGTCGTCGTAAGTGTAGATGCGCACGCCCAGCAAGGAGGTGTCCGGCAGCATCTCGTGGACATTGATGAAGTTCTGATTGTCCTTGACCCAGATGCCGGAACGGAATTCCTGCGCCACCATGGAGTGGGTGGCGGACAGCTTCAGGCTTTGCGCCTGCTGGCCGGTGCGCGGCGCCACCACCTCGCCCAGCAGCACGGTGAGCAGTGCGAAGCCAAGGCCGAATTTCAGCAGGGTGGCGGCGATTTGCGGCAGTGTCACGCCACTGGTGCGGATCACCGTGTATTCGCTGCTGGTGGCCAGTTGGGTCATCGCCACCATGCCGCCGATCAGCACCGCCAGCGGCATCAATTCATAAGCGTGGCCGGGGATCAGCAGCGCGACATAGCCCAGCATCTTGGCCAGGGTATAGCTGCCCTTGCCCAGGCTGGGGACTTCGGCCAGCAGGTCGAAGAAGCCGTACAGGCCCAGCAGGGCCAGCAGGGTGAACAGGGTCGCCTGGCTCAGGGTGACGACGATGTAGCGATGAATCAGTTTCATGACGGGATCAGGATTTACGGAACAGCAGGGACAGGGCCTGGCCGATGGGGCGGGCGGGTCGGTTGCGATAACTCAGCAGCGCCAGCGCCAGCGCCAGCATGGCCAGGTGCACCAGCAGCACCAGCCAGACGCCGGCCTTGCCCTGGGCCACCCAGTTGCGAGCCACGGTCAGCCCGTTCTGATAAACGAAGAAAACCAGCAGCGCCAGCAAGAGATTGTAGGTTTGGCCGCTGCGTGGGTTGAAATAGGACATCGGTATCGCCAGCAGCGCCAGGATCACGCAACTGATCGGCATTGACAGCCGCCACGCCAGTTCGGCGCGGTAGTCGGCGGAGTCCTGGCTCAACAGTTGAGCGGTTGGGATGGCCTGGCGGTTGCCGGACGGTCCCGGCATTTGCTGGCTTTCGCCGATGCCGGCGGTGTAGCGCTGGAATTCCGCGACCTCGTAATTGGCGCTGCCAGGCTCGCCGACGTAGCGCTGGCCGTGCTCCAGCACCACCACGCGCTCGCCGTCCGGCTTGGTGGTAATAAAACCAGACTTGGCGAAAATCGTCGCCACTTTGCCGTCGGTGATTTCCTGCATGAAGATATTGGTGGCCGCGCCGTGCTCGCCGGAATAGTTCTCGATGAAGTACACCTTGTTGGACGAGGACGATTCTTTGAACACACCGGGGGAGATTGCTGAAACTTCTTCGCGCCGTTTGATCTGTTCGGCATAGTCCTGGCTGCGCTGGTCCGCCCATGGACCGATGAACAGGGTGACGCCGGCGATCAGCGCCGCCAGCGGCAGGGTGAAGCGCATCACCGGCCATACCCAGTCGCCGAGAGACAGGCCGGAACTGAGCCAGACCACCATCTCATGATCACGCCAGATACGGGTCAAAACCACCAGAATGGTGGCGAAAACCGTCAAAATCATCAATACCGGGAAGAAGCCCAGCGTAGTGAAACCCAGCACCGCGGCAACGGCTTCGTTGGCCATCTGCCCTTCGGCGGCGCGCCCCAGCAGATTGACCGCCTGGGTGGAAACGATAATCGCCAGCAGCACGATGAAAACGCCTAATGCGCTCAAAGTCAGCTCGCGTGTCAGGCTTTTTTGAAAAACCATTTATTCAGTGCCTTTTTGACTTTTCATGAAAAGCATTGTGATAATTCCGGGGACCATCCAGAAACGTCAAAATTGGACGATTTCGGAATCAACAACAAAATCCGTCTTCACCGGAAGGCCGGGCCGTCAGGATTCTACCCGTGCATCGACGGCCGGTTAAGAGGTGGAGCAACAGACACTCGCTCTACACGGGAGTTCTCAATGGAATTTAACATAAAAAGCGGCAGTCCGGAAAAGCAAAGGGTTGCTTGCGTTATCGTCGGCGTATACGAATCCCGCAAGCTGACCTTCGCCGCCGATCTGCTGGATCGCATCTCCAACGGCTTTATCAGCGAAGTGCTGCGCCACGGTGATATGGAAGGCAAACTGGGCAGCACGCTGGTGCTGCATTCGGTGCCGCACACTCTGTGCGACAGGGTGATGCTGGTGGGCCTGGGCAAGGAGCGCGAGTTCCGCGCCAAGGAATACCGCGAGGCGGTGCGCGCCTCGATCAAGGCCTTGACCCAGACCTCGGCGGTGGAAGCGGTCAGCTACCTGAGCGAACTGACAGTCAAGAAGCACGATGTCGAGTGGATGATTGAGCAGGCGGCGGTGGTGACGCTGGACGCGCTGTACCGCTTTGACCGCTTCAAGAGCAAATCCGAGGAGCCGGTGCGCGAGCCGCGCAAACTGACGCTGGCGGTGCCGCGCCGCAGCGACTTGGCCGACGGCGAAAAAGGCCTGCAGCGCGGCCTGGCCATAGGCGGCGGCATGAAGCTGGCCAAGGACCTGGGCAATTTGCCGGGCAATGTCTGCACCCCGAGCTATCTGGGCGAAGAAGCGCGCCAGCTGGCCGCGGCCTTCGGCGCCGACGCCGAGATCCTGGGGCCCAAGGAAATCGCCGAACTGGGCATGGGCTCCTTCCTGTCCGTGGCCAAGGGCAGCGTGGAAGAGGCGCGGCTGATCGTGCTGCGCCACCACGGCGCCAAGGACAAGGCCGACAAGCCCATCGTGCTGGTGGGCAAGGGCATTACCTTCGACTCCGGTGGTATCTCGCTGAAACCGGGCGAGGGCATGGACGAGATGAAGTACGATATGTGCGGCGCGGCCACGGTGCTGGGCGCCTTCCGCGCGGCGGTGGAAATGAATCTGCCGCTGAACCTGGTGGCCATTGTGCCGACTTGCGAGAACATGCCCAATGGCAATGCCTTGAAGCCGGGCGACATCGTCACCTCCATGTCCGGCCAGACCATCGAGATCCTCAATACCGACGCCGAGGGCCGGCTGATCCTGTGCGATGCGCTGACCTATGCCGAGCGCTTCGATCCTGCGACGGTGATCGACGTGGCCACCTTGACCGGCGCTTGCGTGATCGCGCTCGGCCACATCGCCACCGCGCTGTACAGCAATCAGGACAGCCTGGCGCGCGAACTGCTGGCCGCCGGCGAGGAAGTGGCTGATCGCGCCTGGCACATGCCGCTGTGGGATGAATACCAGGACATGCTGAAGAGCCCGTTCGCCGACATGGCCAATATCGGCGGTCGTCCGGGCGGCAGCGTCACCGCGGCCTGCTTCCTGTCGCGCTATGCCAAGGCTTACGACTGGGCGCATCTGGACATCGCCGGCACCGCCTGGAAGGGCGGCAAGGACAAGGGCGCCACCGCGCGTCCGGTGCCGCTGCTGGTGCAGTTCCTGCAGGATCGCGCGGATATCGCCTTGGGCAATGTGGTGCGTCGCGGCCGGCCTCGCCGCGAAGCCCCGGAAGCGGTGGACGATGAGCAGGATTGATTTTTACACCAAGGTGGCCGATCCGCAGGGCTTTGCCTGCCTGCTGGCGGCCACGGTGATGCGCAAGGGGGAACGGCTGCTGATCTGGTTCGACAGCGAGCAGCAGCTGGAAACCTTCAGCCGGCAGTTGTGGAGCTTTGGCGATACCCGCTTTGTTCCGCATTGCCGGCTGGGCGCCGACGAGGCGGCGGACACGCCGATCTGGCTGACCGCCCGCCTGCCGGACACGCTGGAACACCCGGTATTGTTGAACCTGGGTTCGCATTTGCCGGAGCGGATGGAGCGCTTTGAGCGTATTCTGGAGATAGTCGGACGCGATGAGGCGTCACTGGCCACGGCGCGCCAGCGGTTCAAGGCGTATCGCGAGCGCGGTTATGCAATCGAACATCACGACATGAGCAATAAGTGACCATGAGCGAGCCGTCAAAGCCCAAAGAGCCTGATTGGTCCGGCCTCAACCTGCCGGTGTTGACCGAGGTGGTGGACGAGTCGCAAGTGCCCACCTTGGGCGACGAAGTCATCGACATCCCCGATTTTGATTTTTCCAGTGAAATGGACGCGCTGGCCGACCAACTGGGCGCGCAGCGCGAAGAACTTCCCGCCGAGCTGGAAATTCCCGAACTGAGCCTTGAAGACCTGATCGCGGAAGCGCCCGCCAGCGAGGAGCCCTTGCTGGACCTGACCTCGCTGCCCTCGCTGGACCTGAGCGATGTTTCCGCCTCCGAGCCGGGCCTGGACCAGGCGCTGCCGGGCTGGGACGCGCCCGCGCCGACAGAGGCGGCGGATTTCGAGTTTTCGCTGACGCCGGCGGAAGAGGAACTGGCCACGGCAAGTCCGGAGCCACGGCTTGAGCAGATAGTTGAACCGCCGCTGGCGGCTGCGGCTGAGCCCGTATCGGCAGTCGCTGCCGACTTTGAGCCGCTGGAACCGCTGGGGGACGCTGCCCCCGTCGCCTCGCCGGATGTCGCGGACGCCGCTGCACCGCAAGCGGAAGCGGCGCAGCTCGCCGACGCTGCGTTCGACCAAGCCACCGAGGTCCAGCCAGAGTCCGAGCCAATGCCGCCGGCCGCGACGCCGTTTACCTCGATTTCCCTGGATAGCCTGCCCACCGGCGTGCTTGGCGGAGGGGTGGGGCCGGAAACCAAGGTGGACAGCCTGCTGCCGAACTGGCCGGAAAGCGCCGGGTTCGAGCCGGCCGCGCCGCAAGCTGTTGCTGAGGCCGCGCCGGCCTTGTCGCTGCAGCCGGAGCAGGAGCCGGAATTGGGGGTTCCCGAGGCGCTTGTCGGCGTGGAAACGCCGGCCGCCGAGCCGGTGCTGGATATGCCAGCGGCGGGTTTTGCCGCGGAAGAACTGGCGCTTGAAGCCGAGCTGGAACCGTCGGAAACCGCTGTTGCTGTTCAGGAGCCGGTGCCGGATACGGTATTGGAGATGCCGGCCGCGGACTTTGCCGCCGAGCCGTCAGCGGTGGAGCAAGCGCTGGAGCAGATCTGGGAACAGCCGCAACAGGCGGCGGAGTTACCATTGGCGGAGCCTGTTCAGGAGTCGCCCGAGTCAGCCGTCGCCGCCGAGGCATTGGTGCCGGAAGTCGCTGCCGAGGAATCGCAGGCCGAGCCATCGGCCTTGTCGATGGAAGATCCCGTTCTGGAACTACCCGGGCCCGCCGTTGCAGCCGAGGCATTGGTGCCGGAAGTCGCTGCCGAGGAATCGCTGGTCGAGCCATCGGCCTTGTCGGCGGAAGAACCGGCTCTGGAACAGCCTGAGCCTGCCGCCGCAGCCGAAGCATTGATGCCGGAAGTCACTGCTGAGGAATCGCTGGTCGAGCCATCGGCCTTGTCGGCGGAAGAACCGGCTCTGGAACAGCCTGAGCCTGCCGTCGCAGCCGAAGCATTGATGCCGGAAGTCACTGCCGAGGAATCGCTGGCCGAGCCATCGGCCTTGTCGATGGAAGAATCCGCTCTGGAACAGTCCGAGCCCGCTGTTGCCGCCGAGGCGGGGGAAGCCATGACGGAGCTGCTGGCAGAGCCGAGCCTGGAGCCTGTTGCGCCTGATTTCGTCGCCGAGGAACTGGCGCCGGAGGCGGTGTCGGCTATTCCCGCTACGGATTTCATGGCGGAGTCGCCTGAATTGGCGCAGATCTGGGCGCCGCCGCCGGAGGGGGAGCTGGAGCTGCCCGAGGCCGCTTTCGACGCTGAGGCGTTGGCGCAGGAGGCTGTGCCGGATACCGCCGCCGCGGCTTCGCTGGCGGAGCCGCCGATGCTCGAGCAGATCTGGAAGCCGTCGCAAGAGGTGTTTGAGGCCGAGCCCGCTACCGGCGCGCCCGCGCTGGCGGAGGAGCATGTGCCTGAGCCTGGGCTGGAGTCGTCGGGCCAGGATATTCCAGAGCTGGCCTTTGCCGCGGAGGAGGCCGTTGCGGATGAAGTCGCGACTCCCAAGCCGGACACGTTGGAGAGCGCCGCTGTAGTGGGCGCTGGCGTATTGGCGGCCGGTGTGGCCGCGGTGGCGATGTCGTCCACGGCTGAAGCGGAACCGGCGCCAGCCGCGCCGCGCGCGGTGGAAGTGCTGAATGTGTCCGAAGTGGCGTCGGCCGCCGCTGCTGCCGCGATGATGGCGCCGCAGGCGGTCAATGCGCCGCCGGGCACTGTTGCAGTGATAGACGAGCAAGCCTTATTGCAGTCGATGTACGAGAAAATGCTGCCGCGCATGAAGGTGGAGTTGTCCTTGTGGCTGCAGGATGCGTTGGAATTGCAGGCCAAGCAGATGCTGTCCGGGGTGATGCATCAGCTCAAGGAGGATTACGAGATGCTGTTCGGCGAAGCCTTGAAGGAGAGCTTGCGCCAGACCATCAATTCTTTGGGCAAGATTGAAAAGGATGGAAAACGCGATGAGTGATAGGTTGTCGCATATCGTCACCCGTACCGGCGACGACGGCAGCACCGGTCTGGGCGACGGCAGCCGGGTGGGAAAGGACAGCTTGCGCATCCGCGCGCTGGGCGAGGTGGATGAACTGAACTCGGTGCTGGGGGTGTTGCTGGCGGAAACGCTGCCGGACGAGGCCAGGGCCTGGCTCTCCGAGTCGCAGCACGATTTGTTCGATCTGGGCTCGGAGTTGGCGGTGCCCGGCTACAGCGCTTTGGGCGCCGAGCACGTGCAGGCGCTGGAGGCCGTGGTGGCGTTTCTGAACGAGGACTTGCCGCCGCTGCAGGAGTTCATCCTGCCCGGTGGAACCCGGGCGGCGGCGTTGACGCACCAGGCGCGCTCGGTCTGTCGTCGCGCCGAGCGCGCGGTGGTGGCGCTGGCGCAGCAGGAGGCGGTTTCCGATGCGGCACGTCGCTATCTGAACCGCCTGTCCGATCTGCTGTTCGTGTTGTCACGCTATCTGAACCGCCAGGCCGGCGTGGCGGATGTGTTGTGGCGGCCAGGGCGCAAGACCGACCAGGCTTGAAAGCAAAACGGCAATCCGCAAGGATTGCCGTTTGTATTTAGCGCTCACGAACTGGAGCGCATCATGAACCGTGTCTTAAGCGACTTCCGATACCCGTGGCTTATTGGTGCTGCTCTGCAGCAGCGACTGGGTCGCCTGATACTGGGTCACCGCTAATTGGCCGCTAGCGTTTTGCTGCTGCGAGCGGGTCACCGCGCTGGCGGCCTGGTCGTTCTGCTGTTCCGCCTGGTTGTTCACCGCCTGCTGCTCATTGGCGGCCTGCACCGTTGCGGTGCTGGGACGCTGCTGAGCTTGCGGCGGCGGCGCGCTGGCTGCGCGGTTGGCGCTGGCCGCTTCCGCGGCGCGCTGTTGAACCTGGGGCGCATTGCTGGCGGCGTTGTTGGGCACCGCTGCCGCGGTGCTGGCCAGGGTGGCCGCCTGGGCCTGTTCCTGTCCAACGCGTTGCTGCTCGCTGTTGCGGGTTTGCGCGGCATTGGTCTGCGCGGTGTTCAACTGCCGCTGCAGCTGCTGTTCGACGCGCGCGGTGTCGGGATTCTGCCGGACCGCGGTCTGGCTGACGTTTTGCTGTGAAACCGCTGGAGTGGCGGAGCGCGGTTCTTCCAGCGTTCTTTGCTCAGGCCGCGTGTTCTGCAGCGATTGCAATTGCTGCAGAGAGTTGAGGCTGCCTATGCTGCCAGTGCTTGCCATGTCGCTCTCTCCAAACCGTGGATACTGTTGCCGCCGCCCAGGACGGTATAGAGCCCAGTTGCCCTATATCGCTGATTCTAGAATCTTTTTCGGTCGATTGCCGAATTTTTTCTGTCCCAAGGGTCAGGTTTGTGGCAGCAATACCAAATCCAGCATGTGTTCGGCCAGTTGATCCACGCTCAGCGCTCCCTCGGAGCGATACCATTGCACCGACCAATGCAGGCTGCCCAACAGGGTGCGGCGCAGCAGCGCGGTGTCGCGCTTGATCAGGCCGGCGGCGGCGGCTTCGTCCAATACTTGCTGCCACAGCGCCTCGTAGCGGTCGCGCAGCACGATCAGGCCGGGCCGGGCGGCGGCGGACACGCTGCGCCATTCGTAGAGCATCACCTCCAGCGCCGCCTGGTTGTCCCCCAGCAGCGAATTGAGATGGACGCGGAACAGCGCGGCCAGTTTGGCGCGCGGGGTGATGGCTTCGTCAATGGCGCGCTTCAGTTGCTCGGTGGTGCTGGTGATGCCGAGCGCCATCACCGCGACCAGGATCTCCTCCTTGGTGCGGAAGTGGTAGAACAGGCTGCCGGACTGTATGCCGACCGCATTTCCCAGATCGCGCACCGTGGTGCGCTCATAGCCCTGGTCGCGGAACAGCATCGCCGCGGCGCGTATCAACTCCATGCGGCGGCTGTTTTCTTCGGCGGGTGCGGTGTGGTCTGTGGTCATTATTATTGGGCTTGTAGTGAGGGCTGGAGGGCTGTGCTTAGGGCAGCAGCGGTTGCGCGGCCTGCCAGACGCGCTCGGGTTCCATCTTTTCCAGGCAGTCAGTGTGACCGTAAGGGCAGGTCCGCTCGAAACAGGGGCTGCAATCCAGGTTGAGGGAGACGATGGCGGCTTGATCCGACAGCGGCGGGGTGAAGTCGGGGCTGGAGGAGCCGTATAGCGCCACCAGCGGCTTGCCCAGCGCCGCGGCCACGTGCATCAGCCCGGAGTCGTTGCAGACGGCGAGCGTGCTCAGGCCCATCAGGTCTATCGCTTCTTCCAGGCCGGTGGCGCCACAGAGGTTGACGGCCAGGCCGCCGGACAGGCGGCTGATGTCGTCGCCGACTTCGCGGTCCTTGGCGGAGCCGAACAGCCACACCGCGTAGCCGGCGGCGTCAAAGCGGCGCGCCAGTTCGGCGAAGTGCCTGGCCGGCCAGCGCTTGGCCGGGCCGTACTCGGCGCCGGGACAGAAGGCGACCGCCGGGCGGCTGGCGTCGAGCTTGAGCTTGGCCAGGATGGCCTGCTGGCTGGCGGCATTGGTGGCCAGCCGCGGGTGACTGAGCGGCCGCGGCAAGGCCGCGCCCTTGTCTTCCGCCAGCGCGCAGAAGCGTTCCACCATCATCGGCAGCGCCTGCTCGTCCAGTTCGCGCGCGTCGTTGAGAATCCAGTAGCGCGATTCGCCGAGGAAGCCGGTGCGCAGCGGGATGCCGGCGAACAACGGGATCAGCGCCGATTTCAGCGAGTTGGGCAGTACGATGGCCTGATCGAAGCGCTCGGCGGCCAGCTTGCGCGCCACTTTCCAGCGTTCGCCCAGGCGCAGCGCGCCATGGCCGAAGGGGTTGAGGTGGGCCTTGGCCACTTCCGGCATCCGCGCCAGCAAGGGCAGGGTCCAGGCTGGCGCGAACACGTGCAGTTCCAGCTCGGGATGGTGTTGGTGCAGTCTTTGGTACAGCGGTTGCGCCATGACGCTGTCGCCGACCCAGGAGGGGCCGATGACCAGAATTTTCTTCTTCATTGCAGATGTTCCGATTGCAAACCGAAACCGGGTCGCGACAGGGCGGCCCGGCTTGGGTTTGCCGACGAAGCGGGCCGGCAAGCAAAAAAGGTGCGGCTCGCGCCACACCTTAGCTGCGTTGCCGGCGCGGAGCCAGGCTTAGTGGTGGCTGCCTGCCGGGCCGTTCAGCTTGTAGCGGGTGCCACAGTAGGGGCACAGCGCTTCGCCGGTCTTGTGCACGGGCAGGAACACGCGCGGGTGGGAGTTCCAGGACACCATGTCCGGCATCGGGCAATGCAGCGGCAGGTCGTGCTGGGTGACTTCGATCACGCGTTGGGTGTTTTCTTTCAGTTCAGCCATTCTGTATTCCTTGCGGGCCGCTCGCGCGGGCGGGCGGCTTCGCTTTTCTCAATTGACGTAGGTCAGCCAGTGCTGGTGTTCGGCATCCAGTCCTTTGACGATGTCGAAGTAGCGCTTCTGGATTTCGGCGGTGATGGTACCACGATTGCCGTCGCCGATCGCGCGTCTGTCGAGCTCGCGGATCGGGGTCACTTCGGCGGCGGTGCCGGTGAAGAAGGCTTCGTCCGCGCTGTAGACCTCGTCGCGGGTGATGCGTTTCTCTATCAGTTCCAGCCCCATTTCCTTGGCGATCTGCACCACGGTATCGCGGGTGATGCCCTCCAGCGCGCTGGTCAGGTCCGGAGTGTACAGCTTGCCCTTGCGGATGATGAAGATGTTTTCACCGGAACCTTCCGCCACGAAACCGTCCACGTCCAGCAGCAGCGCCTCGTCGTAGCCGTCGGCGGTGGCTTCGTTGTTGGCCAGGATGGAGTTCATGTAGTTGCCGTTGGCCTTGGCCTTGCACATGGTGATGTTGACGTGGTGGCGGGTGAAGGAGGAGGTCTTCACGCGTATGCCTTTTTCCAGGCCTTCGTCGCCCAGGTAGGCGCCCCAGGGCCAGGCGGCCACGATCACGCGCACGTCGTTCTTCAGCGGCGCCACGCCCAGCTTGCCGGAGCCGTAGAAGGCCATCGGGCGGAAATAGCAGGATTTCAGGCCGTTGGCCTTGACCACGTCCAGATGGGCCTGGCTGATCTGCTCCGGCGTGAACGGCAGCTGCATGCCCAGGATCTTGGCGGAGCGGAACAGCCGCGCGGTATGGTCTTCCAGACGGAAGATGGCCGGGCCCTTGGGGGTTTCGTAGGCGCGCACGCCTTCGAACACGCCCATGCCGTAGTGCAGGGTGTGGGTCAGCACATGGGTGGTGGCGTCGCGCCAGTCAACCAGTTTGCCGTCATACCAGATATATCCGTCACGATCAGCCATCGACATCTTGGTGTTCTCCAATATTGTGTTTTCGTTTTGCGGGTTGGGCCGGATGCGGTCCGGCCTTATCCAATGAGTTTATCTCGCCGCCATGACGCTGTGAACCGTTTGTCAGGAAAAATTGAGCGCTTGCTCGAATACGCGTTGCCACAACGCTCGGCATTGGCTGTAGTCCTCCAGCAAGGCGGCGTCCGGCGCCACGGTCTGGCGTTCGTTGAGCCGGGCGGCGTGCTGTAGCCGGCGGTAGTGGCGGTAGGCGTTGCGCGCGGCTTCGGCGTCGGCGGCGGGGATCAGCCCGGCCTCGGCGGCGGTGGCCAGCAGCGCGATATTGCCGGCGTTAGCGGTCAGCGCCGGCAGCGCGTGGGCGTGGGCCAGAATCAGGTATTGGACGATGAATTCGATGTCTATGATGCCGCCGCGCGCGTTCTTGGGGTCTTCATCGCGGGAGGGGTGGCTGTCCAGCATGCGCTGGCGCATCGCCAGCACCTCGTCGCGCAGCGTGGAGAGATCGCGCCTGCGGGTCAGGATGGCGTGGCGCTCCTGCTCGAACTGGGCGCCGACTTCGGCATCGCCGGCCACGTAGCGGGCGCGGGTCAGCGCCTGGTGTTCCCAAACCCAGGCCTGCTGCTCCTGATACTGGCGGAAGGCGTTGACCGAGCTGACCAGCAGGCCGCTGGCGCCGTTGGGGCGCAGCCGCAGGTCGATGTCGTAGAGCACGCCGGCGGCAGTGGCGCTGGTCAGCCAGGTGGACATCTTGCGCGCCAGCCGCGAGTACAGCTCGGCGGCGTCCGGATGTTCGTCGTCGTAGAGGAAGATCAGGTCCAGGTCCGAGGCGTAGCCCAGTTCTTTGCCGCCCAGCTTGCCGTAACCGATGATGGCGAAGCGCGGCGTGTCGCAGTGGCGGCTGGGGATGTCCAGCCAGGCGTGGCGCAGCGTGGCCGCCAGCACGATGTCGGCGAGCAGCGACAGTTGGTCGGACAGCGCCTCCACCGTCCACATGCCGGCCAGGTCCTGCGCCACCAGGCGGAAGGATTGCGCGTGCTGGAAATGGCGCAGCGCGTCCATCTTGGCTTCCACGTCGCCGTCGGCCTGGCTCAGTTGCTGTTCCAGTTGTGCTTCCAGCTGCGGCCAGTCCGGCGTGGCGTAGAGCACGCGCGCGTCCAGCAGTTCGTCCAGCAGTATCGGGTGGCGGGTCAGATAGCCGGAGACCCAGGCGCTGGACGAGTAGAGCGAGGCCAGCCGCTGCAGGGTCTGCGGGTATTCGGTCAGCAGCGCCAGGTAGGAGGCGCGGCGGCTGATCGCTTCCATCAGCGCGATGATGCGCGCCAGCGTGGCGTCGGCGTTGTCGAAGCGGGAAGCGACCTCGATCAGCGCCGGCATCAATTGGTCGAACTGCTTGCGGCCGTTCAGCGGCATCTGCTGGTAGCGCTGTCCCTGAGCCAGGCTTTGCAGTTGGCGCGCCACTTGTTCCGGTTCAGAGAAGCCCAGCGCTTGCAGTTTTTCCACCGGCAGGCAGTCGGCGATGTCCAGCCATAGTTCGGAGAGCGGATGATCGGCGGCGCCCTCGGTGGGCAGGATGAACACTTGCTCGAAGTGGCGGGTGACCTTGCGGCGCTGCTGGTTGAGCCGATTCATGAACTGCTCCCAGTCGGCGCAGCCCATGCTGGCGGCGATGCGGGCGCGGTTGTCCGCGCCGCTGGGCAAGGTTTGGGTTTGTTGATCGTCCAGATATTGCAGCCGGTGTTCCAGATTGCGCAGAAAGGCATAGGCCTCGAGCAACTCGGTGACGGCGGCGGGCTCCAGCAGCCGCAGTTCGCCCAGCCGGCGCAGCGTTTCGCGAGTGCCACGCAGTTGCAGGCTGCGGTCGCGGCCGCCGCGTATCAGCTGGAACACTTGGGCGATGAACTCCACTTCGCGGATGCCGCCGGGCCCCAGCTTGATGTTGTCGGCCATGTCGCGGCGCGCCACTTCGCGGCGAATCTGCGCATGCAGTTCACGCATCGCGCCGTAGGCGCTGTAGTCCAGGTATTTGCGGTAGATGAAGGGGCGGGCCATGTCGGCCAGCGCCGCCGCGTCGCCGCTGAGCGCCCTGGCCTTGATCCAGGCGTAGCGCTCCCATTCCCGGCCCTGGCTCAGCAGATAGTTTTCCAGCGCGGCGAAACTCATCGCCAGCGGGCCGGAGTCGCCGTAGGGCCGCAGCCGCATGTCGACGCGGAACACCTGGCCGTCGGCGGTGACGTCGTTGAGCAGGGCGATCAGCTTCTTGCCCATCTGAGTGAAGTATTCGTGGTTGCTGATGCTGCGGCCGCCATGGTGGCCGCCGTCGGTGTCGCCGCTCTCGGGGTAGATGAAGATCAGGTCGATGTCGGAGCTGACGTTGAGCTCGCCGCCGCCCAGCTTGCCCATGCCGATGACGATCAACTGCTGGACCTCGCCGCTATCCTCGCCTATCGGCTGGCCGTAGTGGGCGAGGCCGGCGCGCGCAGAGGCCAGCGCCCGTTCTACGGCGAAATCAGCCAGCGCGCTGACGGTGGACACCACCTCGTCCAGGCTCGCCAGGCCGTTGAGGTCGCGGCAGATCAGCCGCGCCACCACCGCCTGGCGCAGCCGCCGCAGCGCCGGCGCCAGCCCTTCGGCGTCGCTCAGCGCCTGCCAGTCGGCGAAGGCTTCCATCTCAGCCGCGTCAAAAGGCTGGCCTAGCCGGGCTTGCAGCCGCTCCAGCTCCTCGGGGCGGGCGGTCAGCAAACGCTGCAGATAGTGGGAGAACTCGCGGCTGCGGGCAATGGCAGCGGCCGTGTTTGCTGGCATAATAGGCCTCTACGGCATGTCAATTCTTGATGGCCACATTGTAACGGTTTGCCGCATTTGGAAAAGCTATTCTCCGTTCTGTCCCATATCCATGTGATCAAGGTCCTGAAACGGACCTGTGCGCTGTTGGGAATGGCCATCGCCGCCGCCTTGACGCTGCTGCTGGTAGCGTTCTGCGCGTTCACTTTCTGGGTGCTGCCCAATCTGGACCAGTTTCGCCAGCCGCTGGAGCGCTATCTGAGCCAGTCGCTGGGACGGCCGGTGCAGGTGGCGGCCTTGTCCGGCGAGTGGCTGACCGTGGGGCCGCGTTTCGAGCTGGGCGGCGTCACCATCGCCAATCCGCAGGACGGCAAGGCGCTGACCTTGCGCCAGGTATCGCTGGAGCCGTCGTGGCGTTCCTTGCTGGCCTTGGAGCCGCGGCTGGCCAGCGTGGTGGTCAAGGGGCCGACGGTGGAGCTGCTGCGCTCGCGCCAGGGCGTGATCTATCTGAACGGTTTCGATCTGACTTCCGGCCCGTCCGACAGCGGCCTGGGCAATTGGCTGCTGCGTCAGCCCAGCCTGGAAATCAGCGATGCGCGGCTGAGCTGGCAGGATGAGCTGCTGGGCCTGCCGCGGCTGGACCTGAGCCAGGGCCAGCTCAAGCTGAGCGCCGGCCTGCTCGGTCACAACCTGAAGCTGTCGGGCCAGCCGGCGGCGTCCTTGGGCAAGGGCTTTGATCTGACTGCGTCCTGGCGCGGCGACGACATCGCCGCCTGGCAGCAGTGGTCGGGCTCGCTCAAGGTGGCGCTGGACGGCGCCAAGGTGGGCTCGTGGACGCGTTATCTGCAGCAATTGGGCATGCTGCGCAGCGGCGAGGGCAGTGGCACGGTGGAGATGTCCTTCTCCGACGGCGCCATCGATGGGCTGACCGCCAATGTCAATGTCCACGACGCAGCGTACACGCCGCCGGATTCGCATGAATTGGTGCTGCCGCGGTTGCAGGGCGAATTGCAGCTGACGCGCCAACTCAGTGGCAGCTACAAGGTCAAGGCCAGCCGGCTCACCCTGGCCAGCGCCAGCGGCCTGGCCTTCGACAACTCCAATATCGACGGCGAGTGGCGCTATGGCGCGCAGGGTTTCGGCCAGCTGACGCTGGACAATGTCGATCTAGGTCATCTGACCCCCTTCATTCACGCGCTGGGCGCCGATCGCAACCCGCTGTTCGCGCGTTTCTCGCCCAGCGGCGCCTTGCGCGACCTGACCGTCAGCTGGAAGGGCGCGCTGGAAGCTCCCAAGGCGTTCAAGCTCAAGTCCCGCTTCGAGAAACTGGCCTGGCAGCCTTTCGATGGCCTGCCCGGCGTGGCTGGCGTCAGCGGCGCGATCAACTTCGACGAAAACGGCGGCCGGCTGCAGCTGGACACCGGCAAGTCCCAGGTCAGCTATCCCTCGGTGTTCGTCGCGCCGCTGGCTTTCGACAAGCTGACCGCCGATGTGGGCTGGCAGCGGCAGGGACAGGCCGTGACCTTGGATTTCCGCCGGGTCGATTTCTCCAACGCCGAGCTGTCCGGCAGCCTGCAGGGCAGTTACCGCCATCAGGGCGAAGGCGCCGGCGTCGCCGATTTGCGCGCCAGCATCGCCGGGGTGCCGGCGGCCAGGGTGGTGGATTATCTGCCGACCGAGGTCGGCGAACACACCATGCGCTGGCTGCGCCAGGCGCTACAGGGCGGGCAGCTGCGCCAGGCGACAATGAAGCTGCGCGGCGATCTGGAGCAGTTTCCCTTCGTCGGCGGCAAGGGCGGCGAGTTTCTGGTGGAAGCCGAAGTGGAGCGCGCGCGTCTCAGCTATCAGCCGGGCTGGCCGCGCATTGACGACATTGATGCCCAATTGCTGTTCCACAATGAGCGCATGGAAGTGAACGCGCGCCATGCCAGCACCGTGGGCGTGCCGCTGAGCGGCGTCAAGGCGGTGATCGCCCATCTGGGCGCCGAGGTGCCCATGCTGACGGTGGAGGGCCGCGCGGCCGATCGCCTGCAGCGCATGCTGGCCTTCACCACCCAAAGCCCGGTGGATGGTTGGCTGGACGGCTTCACCGGCCAGATCGAGGCCGGCGGCGACGCCAGCCTTGATCTGAAATTGACGATACCGCTGGCCGGAGAGCAAGGCGTGGCGGTGCGCGGCGATCTTCACTTCGCCGACAACGCGCTGCGCTTCAAGTCCCTGCCGATTCCGCCGCTGAGCAAGACGCGCGGCCGGCTGACCTTTACCGAGCGCGGCGTGGACAGTCCCGGCCTGCAGTTCGTCGGCTTTGGCGGGCCGTTCCAGCTGAAGGCCAATACCGGCGTCGATAAGCGCATGCGTTTCGAACTGACCGGCCAGGCCGATTCGCGCCAAGTGTTGCAACAATATCTGCCGGCGCTGGCGCCGCGGGCGGCGGGCAAGTCAGGCTACCGCGCGCAGTTCGTCGTCAAGCAGGGCCTGGAAAGCTTGGCCGTGAGCTCGGATCTGCAAGGCACCGGCTTCGATTTGCCAGCGCCGCTGGCCAAGGCCGCCGCCGCGGCGCTGCCTTTGCAATTGCAGCTGCGGCCGCAGCAGATGCGCGGCGTCCAGACCCAGCGGCTGGAGTTCAGCCTGGAGGGCATGCTCAGCGGCCGCTTGCGGTTGGACGAGCACGGCGAGTTGCAAGCCGGCGCGCTGGGCGTCGGCCGCGCGCCGGGAGAGCCGGTGGCGGCCGGGCTGGCGGTGCGGGTGGCGCAGCCCAAGGTGGTGCTGGAGGATTGGCTGAAGCTGGCCGACGGCGCTCAATCCGCGGGCGGAGAGCCGGCGGCGCTGCCGGCGGTGCAGCTGGAACTGGATACGCCGGAGCTGGTGTTGCCCGGGCTGAGCCTGCATAAGGTGAACGCCAAGCTGGGCAACCGCGAATTGTCCAAGGCCTGGACCATACAGCTGCGTTCCAATGAGATGAGCGGCGATGCCAGTTATCGGCCGGAAGGCGACGGCCTGCTGCAGGCCAATCTCAGCCGGCTGGCCTTGAGCCTGCCGGCGGACAAGAAGGAGGGCGCGGCTGACAGCAAGGCGACGGACGAGGCGTCGATGCTGAACCGCAAATTGCCGGACATGAAGGTGCGCGTCGGCGAACTGGTGCTGCAAGGACGCTCGGTGGGCCGGCTGGAGCTGGAGGCGCGCCGCGACGGCAGTGTCTGGCAGATGGCCCCGCTGCGGCTGACCACCAACGACGGCACGCTGAAGGCCACGGTGCGTTCGGACGCGCGCGGCGCCGGCAATGTCGACGCCCGTTTCGAACTGAATGTCAGCGATGCCGGCAAGCTGCTGACGCGGCTGGGCCAGGGCGAGATTTTCCGCAACGGCCAGGGCACGCTCAGCGGCCGCTTGAATTGGCCCGGCGGCCTGGGGGATCTGGATTTGGCCAAAGTGTCCGGCGAATTGGCGCTAGACTTCAAGGATGGACGCTTCGCCAAGGTGGATCCGGGCGTGGTCAAGCTTTTGGGCGCGCTCAGCCTGCAGTCGCTGCCGCGCCGCATCCGCCTGGACTTCACCGATGTGTTCAGCGACGGTTTCGCCTTCGACACCCTCAAGGGCGAGGCGCAGGCGCGCAACGGTCTGTTCACCTCCCCCAAGGTGGAGATGAAGGGGCCGGGCGCGGAAGTGACGATTTCCGGAGTGCTGGATCTGGGCAAGGAGAGCCAGGCCTTGAAGGTGCATGTGCTGCCGCGCTTGGCTGAGAGCGTGGCGCTGGCGGCGGGCGCGGCCCTGCTCAACCCGGTGGTGGGCATCGCCACGCTGGCGGCGCAGAAAGTGCTGCGCGATCCGGTGGGCCGCATCCTGTCGGTGGATTACGAAGTGAGCGGCTCGCTGCGCGATCCCAAGGTGGTGCGCACCGCGATCGGTCCGATACAGCAGAACAAAGGGGGAAAACCATGAAGCAGAAATTTTTGGCGGCGGCGGTGCAGATGGTGTCCGGCTCCGACGTGGACGCCAATGTACGGCGCGCCGCGCATTGGGTGGCGGAAGCCGCGGCCAAGGGCGCGCGGCTGGTGGTCCTGCCCGAGTATTTTTGCCTGATGGGACGGCAGGAAACCGACAAGGTGGCCGTGTGCGAAGCCTATGGCGACGGTCCCATCCAGCAGGCGCTGGCGCGGATGGCGCGGGAGAACCGCGTGTGGCTGGCCGCCGGCACCGTGCCGCTGCGCAGCCCGGAGCCGCAGCGGGTGTTGAACACCACCTTGCTGTTCGACCCGGACGGCGAGGTGCGCGCGCGCTACGACAAGATCCATCTGTTCGGCTTCTCCGGCCTGGGCGAGAGTTATTGCGAATCCAACACCATCCGTCCGGGCGAGCAGCCGGTGAAAGCGGACCTGGGCTTCGCCGAGATGGCCTTCGGCATCTGCTACGATCTGCGCTTTCCCGAGCTGTTCCGCCAGTTGTCGCCCTATGATCTGATGATTTTGCCGGCGGCCTTCACCGCCACCACCGGCGAGGCGCATTGGGAGCCCTTGCTGCGCGCGCGCGCGATAGAGAATCAGAGCTATGTGCTGGCCTCGGCGCAGGGCGGTGAACACGACAACGGCCGCAAGACCCACGGGCATTCGATGATCATCGATCCCTGGGGCCGCGTGCTGGCCGAAATAGACAAGGGCGAGGGCGTGATCCTCGCCGAAATCGACCCGACATTGATCCAGTCGGTGCGCACCCGCCTGCCGGCGCTGGCGCACCGCGTACTCGCGTGAAAGAACCCGACACTATGCAAGATGCTTTCTCCGCGGCAGACAGCCTGCTGCTCAAGCCTTACGGTCTGGACGAGGCGGCTTTGGAAGCCACGCTGGCGCGCATGCGCCACCACGCCATCGACTACGCCGACCTCTATTTTCAATACACCCGCAGCGAGGCCTGGAGCCTGGAAGAGGGCATCGTCAAGTCCGGCAGCTTCAGCATCGATCAAGGCGTGGGCGTGCGCGCGGTGGCCGGAGACAAGACCGCCTTCGCCTATTCCGACGCCATCAGCCTGGAGGCCCTGAGCCGCTCCGCCGATGCGGTGCGCGCCATCGGCCAGGCGGGCGGCGACGGTTCCGCCGGCGCGCAGACCCTGCGCGCGCCCAAGCCGCTGTATCCGGCGCTGGACCCGTGTCACAGCCTGGAAGCGGCGGCCAAGGTGGCCTTGCTGGAAAAAGTGGAGCGGATGGCCCGCGCCTTGGACCCGCGGGTGATCCAGGTGATGGCCGGCATGGCCAGCGAATACGATGTGGTCTACGTGGCGCGCCACGACGGCGTGCGCGCCGCCGATGTGCGGCCGCTGGTGCGGCTGTCGGTGTTGGTGATCGCCG
Source organism: Chromobacterium aquaticum (assembly GCF_021129195.1). GTDB lineage: Bacteria > Pseudomonadota > Gammaproteobacteria > Burkholderiales > Chromobacteriaceae > Chromobacterium > Chromobacterium aquaticum. Next base: position 44,599 of record NZ_JAJOHW010000025.1, read on the forward strand.
AACAAAACGGCCGCCGCGAGCAGGGCTCCAGCGGCGGCGGCGGCCGCTTCGACCTGGCCTACTTCGACGACGAGGTGTTGGAGCGCTATGCGCGTCAGGCGGTGCATCAGGCGCTGACCAATCTGGATTCGCGGCCGGCGCCGGCCGGCCAGATGACCGTGGTGCTGGGGTCGGGCTGGCCCGGCGTGTTGTTGCACGAGGCGATAGGTCATGGCCTGGAAGGCGATTTCAACCGCAAGGGCACTTCGGCCTTTTCCGGCAAGATCGGCCAGCGGGTGGCGGCGAAGGGCGTCACGGTGGTGGACGACGGGGTGATGGAGGAGCGGCGCGGCTCGCTGGCGATAGACGACGAGGGCAATCCCACTCAGCGCACCGTGCTGATCGAGGATGGCGTGCTCAAGGGCTATATGCAGGATGCGATGAATTCGCGCCTGATGCAGGTGGGCGCCACCGGCAACGGCCGTCGCGAGTCCTACGCCCACATCCCGATGCCGCGGATGACCAACACCTATATGCTGGCCGGCCAGCACGATCCGCAGGAAATCATCGCCTCGGTCAAGGACGGCTTGTACGCGGTCAATTTCGGCGGCGGTCAGGTGGACATCACCAGCGGCAAGTTCGTGTTTTCGGCGTCGGAAGCCTGGCGCATCGAAAACGGCAAGCTCAGCTACCCGGTCAAGGGCGCCACCCTGATAGGCAACGGGCCGGACGTGCTCAACTACGTCAGCATGATAGGCAATGATTTGCAGCTGGATCAGGGCGTCGGCGTCTGCGGCAAGGAAGGCCAGAGCGTGCCGGTGGGCGTGGGCCAGCCCACGCTGCGCATAGACGGAGGGCTGACCGTGGGCGGCACCGGCGGCTAAGAACCTGTTCAAAGTCTGCTACGCTTCGGCGATACGGCGTTGAAAACGAGCTCAAAATGCTCATGTACCACTTGTACATTCCGCTTTTTCACTCGTTTTCGCCTTGTCTCGCTCTTGCTCGCGAGACTTTGAACAGGCTCAAAGAACCTATGTAAACAGGTTCTTTGAGAAAGGCGAAGCGCTGGAGCTTCGCCTTTTTTTACGCCTATTTTCAAATTGAACAAGCAGATCATCCAAATTTAAAGCCAATTATCAAATTCCTTGGGCGGCGACACAATGCGCAGGTCCGGTGTCGCCGTGTTGGCGACGCCGCAATCGGGAGACGATGATGAAAGCTTTGACCTTGGCGCTGGGCTTCGGCCTGGCCTTGACCGCGGCCTTCGCCGGCGCGGCGGAAAACCTGCCGCAGCCGGCGCGGGTGTGGGCGGACCGCCCGGCCGGCAGCGTGGCGGCGGTGAAACTGGCCGCATTGCGCTACGCGGCATTCTGGAACAGCGGCGATCCGCGCTACGCCGAGCTGGCGCTGGACCCCGACTTCATCGACCGCACTCTGCCCGCCGGCCGTCAGCAGGGCGTGGCCGGGCCCTTGCAGGCTTCGCGCCAGTTCCGCGCCGCGGTGCCGGATTTGAAGGTGGACGTCACCGATATGGTGCTGGCCGGCGACCGCGTCGCCTTGCGCCTGCATTTCCAGGGCCATTTCAGCGGCCGCTTCGGCGATGTGCAAGGCCAGGGCCAACCGGTGGAGTTCCAGGCCTTCGACCTGTACCGCGTCAAGAACGGCCGCATCGCCGAGAACTGGCATCTGGAAGACAATCTGACCCTGATGCAGCAACTGGGCGTGGTGAAGCCATGAGCGCGGCGGATTTTTCTTTCCACGGCCAGGTCGTGGCGGTGCTGGGCGGCGGCTCCGGCATCGGCCGAGCGGTAGCGGACGCGGCCGTGGCGGCCGGCGCGAGGGTCTATGTGCTGGGACGTAGCGCCCAATCCGAGGCGGATCGCGAAGGTATACAGGCGGACATTACCGACAGCCGGGCATTGGCCCGGGCCTTCGCCGACATCGGCCGCATCGATCACCTGGTGCTGACCGCAGGCGCCCGGGTCGGCGCGCCGGCCTTGGCCGAGTTGAGCGAGGAGGCCTTGCGGCAGACTTTCGACGTCAAGCTGTTCGGCAGCCTGCTGGCGCTGCGCGAGGCCTTGCCCTATCTGGCGGAGCGGGCGTCGGTGACCTTCACCTCCGGCCTGTTGGCGCGCAAATTCTCCAGCGGCGGCCTGCTGAAAAGTACGGTCAACGCCGCGCTGGAAGCGGCGGCCAAGAATCTGGCCAAGGAGCTGGCGCCGCGCCGCGTCAACGTGGTCAGCCCCGGCGTGGTGGACACCGAGCTATGGGGCGAGGCCGGCTCGGCCGCGCGTCAGGCGACGCTGGCCCGCATCGGCCAGGGCCTGCCCGTCGGCCGCGTCGGTCAGCCGCGGGAATTGGCGCAAGCCTATCTGCTGGCGATGGCCAACGGCTTCATCACTGGCGCGGTGCTGGACGTGGAGGGCGGGGCCTTGTTGTAGGCCCGCCCCAAGAGAGAGGACTCGAGATGTCCGATACCCTACCCATCAATCGTCGCCAGTTCCTGGCCGGCGCGGCCGCGGGCAGTACCGCGCTGATGCTGGCGCACGGCGCGGCGCTGGCGGCGACAGGAGCAAGCAAGATGACGGCAACTTCAACAAGCGGCGGCGCTTTCTGGCCGAATGGCGCCCGCCTGGCGATTTCGATTTCCATGCAGTTCGAGGCCGGCGCGCAGCCGGAGCGCGGCGCCAGCGGGCCGTTTCCGCCGCTGGACCCCAAGTACGCGGATCTGCCGATGCAAAGCTGGTACGACTATGGCGTGAAGGAGGGCATTCCGCGGCTGCTGGATTTGTGGGACCGCACCGGGGTCAAGGTGACTTCGCACATGGTGGGCCAGGCGGTGGACCGCAGCCCGCGGCTGGCGCGCGAGATCGTGGCGCGCGGCCACGAGGCGGCGGCGCACGGCCAAACCTGGGAGCCGCAATACCCGATGACGCCGGAGCAGGAACTGGCGGCCTACAGCGCCAATATCGCCAGCATCGAGCGCGCCACCGGCATGCGGCCGGTGGGCTTCAACGCCTTCTGGCTGCGCGGCACGCCCAATACCCTGAGCATTCTGCAGCAGCTGGGCTTTCTCTATCACATCGACAACGTCAGCCGCGACGAGCCGTTCACGGTGGCGGTCAAGGGCAAGCCGTTCGTGGTGGTGCCCTATACCTTGCGCAACAACGACATCGTGCGTTTCGATTCGCCGGCGCTGAGCAATGAGGCTTATCTGTCGGATCTGAAGGCCGAGTTCGACGTGCTCTACGCCGAGGCGGGTTCGCGGCGGCGGATGATGTCGATCAGCACCCACGACCGCATTTCCGGCTCGCCGGCGCGGGTCAAGGCGCTGGAGCAGTTCATCCGCTATGCGCAGGGCCATGCTGGCGTCGCCTTCATGCGCAAGGACGAGATCGCGCGCTACGCGCTGCAGGCGGACAAGGTGCCGGCAGACTGAGTTCTTGAGTCGCGTTCCACAACCGCGGCACGGCCATTGGCCGCGCCGCGGTTTTCTTAGAACCTGTTTACGATCTCGCGAGCTAAGGCGAGACAAGGCGAAAACGGTTGAAGAAGCGGAATGTACAGGTGGTACATGAGCATTCTGAAAGCGTTTTCAACGCCGAATCGCCGACGCGCAGCAGATCGTAAACAGGTTCTTACAATTGGGCGCCGGCCTCCGGCAGCAGGGCGGTGGCCGGCAGCGTCGACAGCCGCTCGCGCAGGAAATCTATCAAGCGGCGGATGCGCAGCGGCTGGCCGCGCTGGCCGGCGTAGAGCAGGTGCAGCGGCGCGCTGTCGGTGAAGTATTCGTCCAGCACCGTGAGCAGGCGGCCCTGGCGCAGGTCGTCGGCGATGTCCAGCAGCGATTTGTAGGCGAAGCCCTGGCCTTGCAGCGCCCAGCGGCGGATGACCTCGCCGTCGTTGCTCTGCTGCGCGCGCTCCAGCCGCAGCGCGCGGCGCTGGCCGTGCTCGCGATAAGGCCATTCGTGCATCGGGCCGTCGCCGGTGACCAGGGTCAGCGTCGGCAGTTCGGTCAATTGCCGCGGATGGCTGGGCATGCCGGTGCGCGCCAGCAGCGCCGGCGCGGCGCAGACCACGCGGCGGCTGGCGGCCAGTTCGCGCGCGATCAGGCCGCTGTCCGCCGGCTGGCCGTAGCGGATGGCGATGTCGATGTCCTCGCCGATCAAGTCGGCCGGGGTGTCGTCCAGCTGCAAGGCGAAATGCACCGCCGGGTGCAGGCGGCGGAATTCGTCCAGGCAGTCCAGCAAGGCGTGGCGGCCCAGGTCCGAAGGCGCCGACAGCCGGATCAGGCCGCTGAGTTCGCTTTGCTCGCGCTGCAGCCGGTCCTGGCCTTGCTGCAGGGTGTCCAGCGCGCGCTGGCAGTGGTCGCGGAACACTTCGCCGGCCTCGGTCAGCCGCAGCTGGCGGGTGGTGCGCTGGAACAGCCGGCTGTCCAGCGCGGCCTCCAGCCGCTGGATGCAGGCGCTGGCGGCTGCGGGGGACAGACCTTGCTTGCGGCCGGCGGCGGAGAAGCTGCCCAGCTGGGCGGCGTCGAGGAAGAGGCGTAGGTCGTTGAGTCGATCGAGCATGAGCATGGCCCGGGCGCGGCTGCGCCCGGGCGGGGAGGGGTTTAAATGGTTTCGGTATTGGCCAGCAGCCATTCGCGCGCCGCGCCGTCCACCAGCGGCAGCAAGCGTGAGCGCACTTCCTCGTGGTATTGGTTCAGCCAGTCCACCTCGGCGCGGGACAGCAGGTTGAAGTCCAGGCAGCGGGTGTCGATAGGGCACAGGGTCAGGGTTTCGAAGCGCAGGAAGTCGCCGAATTCGTTCTGCGACGAGGCCACGTTCAGCACCAGGTTCTCGATGCGCACACCCCAGCGGCCCGGGCGATAGACGCCGGGTTCGATCGAGGTGACCATGCCTTCCTGCATCGCCATATTGGCGTCCGGCACCGCGCGGGAAATGCTTTGCGGGCCTTCGTGCACATTGAGGAAATAGCCGACGCCGTGGCCGGTGCCGTGGCCGAAGTCGATGTCCTGCTGCCACAGCGGCGCGCGCGCCAGCGCGTCCAGCATAGGCGACAGGGTGCCGCGCGGGAAATGGGCCATGGACAGGCCTATGGTGCCTTTCAGCACCAGGGTGAAGTCGCGCTTCTGCTCGGCGGACGGCGCGCCGACCGCCACCACGCGGGTGATGTCGGTGGTGCCGCCCAGGTATTGGCCGCCGGAGTCTATCAGCAGCAGGCCGTCGCCCTTGATCTCGCTGTGGGCGGCTGCGGTGGCGTGGTAGTGCGGCAGCGCGCCGTTGGCGTTGAAGCCGGCGATGGTGCCGAAGCTGGGCGACACGAAGCCGGGCCGGCGCGCGCGCGCGGCGGTGATTTCCTCGTCTATGGTCAGCTCGGTGACGCGGCTGCGGTTGACCTCGCCTTCGAACCAGGCGAAGAACTCGCACAGCGCCGCGCCGTCCTGTTCCATCGCGCCGCGGATGTGGGCGGCCTCTTCCTCCGTCTTGCAGGACTTGAACAGGGTGCTGGGATTGATCGCCTCGATCACGCGGGCGGCCGGATTGACCGCCTGGCGCAGGCCCAGGGTCACGCGGCGCGGGTCCAGCAGCAGGCTGGCTCCGGCCGGCAAGGCGGCGAGCGCCGGCTTGGCCTGGGCGTAAGGCCGCACTTCGACGCCGTCGGCCGCCAGTTGGGCGCGCAGCTCGGCGGAAACCTTGCCTTCGCCGACGAAGAGGGTGGCCTGCTGACGGCTCAGCAGCGCGTGGCTGATGAAGACCGGATTGTAGTTGACGTCGCTGCCGCGCAGATTGAAGCTCCAGGCGATGTCGTCCAGCGTGGACAGGAAGTGCCAGTCGGCGCCGGCCTCGTCCATGGCGGCGCGCAAGCGCGCCAGCTTGTCGGCGCGGCTTTGCGGCGCGAAGGCCGATTCATGTTGATAGACCGGCGCGTCCGGCAGCGGCGGGCGCTGCGGGTCGATGGCGTCTATCAAATCCAGGTCGGTGCGCAAGCGGGCTCCGGCCTGTTCCAGCGCGGCTTGCAGCGCCTTGGCCGCGGCCAGGCCCAGCGAGTCGCCGTCCACCGCCAGCGTTTGGCCGGCGCTCAGGGTCTTGGCGATCCAGCCCAGGTGGTCGGCGCTGGCGGCGCTGATGATTTTGACCAGCTGGATGCCGCTGCCGGCCAATTCGGCCTCGGCCTGCACCCAGTAACGGCTGTCGGCCCAGACGCCGGCGAAGTCGCGGGTGACGATCAGCGTGCCCATGGAGCCGGTGAAGCCGGACAGCCATTGGCGGGCCTGCCAGCGCGCCGGCAGGTATTCCGACAGATGCGGGTCCGAGGAGGGCACCAGACAGGCGTCGACGCCGGCGTTCTTCATGGCGGCGCGCAAGGAGGCGATGCGTTGCGGAATGGTGTCCAATTGCGGGGTTGCGAGGGTGTTCATGCCGGCTCCGGGGGATGTATCCATGCATTCTGTGGCTAATGAAACCGGGGCGCAAGAGTATGAGCATAGCTGATGATTGCCATGTCATTTTTTGAGCCGGCACGATGGCCGCCGACAGGTCTATACTGGAGCCGGCATCGGCGCCGCCGATGCACGCCAAGGAGCTGATCATGAGTAAATCAAGACACAGCAGCAAGGAAGCCAAAAAACAGCCGTTGCTGACGCCCAAGGAAAAACGGGCAGCCAAGCATCAGAAGAAACACGGGCCGGATGGCGCGCCCATCATTGTGCCTCACTAAGGCGAGCGCCGCGGCGATGCGGCTGCCTTGATGTGCTGAGCGCCTCGCTGATTTTGATCCGTGCGCTGTTTCCCTTCACGGTCCATGCGACCGTCCACGCCGGCCAGCGGGCCGGCCAATCGCCCAAACCTCCTGCCGCTGTGGTCAGGAGGTTTTTGTTTGCTGCGTTGAGTCAGGGCGAAGGCATGCACGCGCGGCCAAAATATGCTTCCTTGATTTTTTGCGGCGGAGACGATAGCTTTACTGGCTTTATTCGGGGCCGGCCGCAGTGAGCGCGGCAGGAGCAAGGGAAAGAGATGCAACAAGCCATCGAGGCGGCGGGTTATCACGCCCATGTGTATTTCGACACGGCGCAGCAAGCCGCGGCGCGGCGGCTGCGCGAGGCGGTGGCGCAGCGCTTTGCCGTGGAATTGGGACGCTGGCGCGAGCAGGCTTACGGGCCGCATCCGGTGGGCGCGTATCAGATCGCTTTCGCGCCGGCCTTGTTCGGCCAGATCGTGCCGTGGCTGATGCTGAACCGGGAGGGGCTGAGCGTGTTGTTGCATCCGCTGACCGGCGACGATGTCGAGGACCACAGCGATTTCGCCATGTGGCTGGGCGCGCCGCTGGAATTGAACATGGACTTTCTGCGCCAGCACGGCGACAACGGGCGCTCGGGCTAGTCCGACGGGCGCGGCCAAAACAAAACCCACCGGCCTGAGCCGGTGGGTTTTGTGATTGACGGGTACCGGTTTTAGCGCCGTTCCACCGCCAGCGCCACGCCCATGCCGCCGCCTATGCACAGCGTGGCCAGGCCCTTCTTGGCGTCGCGACGCTGCATTTCATGCAGCAGGGTGACCAGCACGCGGCAGCCGGAGGCGCCGATCGGGTGGCCCAGCGCGATGGCGCCGCCGTTGACGTTGACCTTGTCCGGGCCCCAGCCCAGTTCGCGCGCCACGCCCAGCGCCTGGGCGGCGAAGGCTTCGTTGGCTTCCACCAAATCCAGCTCTTCCACGGTCCAGCCGGCCTTGTCTAGCGCCTTGCGGGTGGCGGCCACCGGGCCTATGCCCATGATTTCCGGCGCGCAGCCGGTCAGCGCGTAGCCCTTGATCGCGGCCAGCGGCTTCAGACCCAGCTGGTCCGCCTTCTGCGCCGACATCAGCAGCACCGCGGCGGCGCCGTCATTGATGCCGGAAGCGTTGCCGGCGGTGACGGTGCCTTCCTTCTTGAAGGCGGCGCGCAACTTGGCCAGGCCCTCGGCGCTGGCGTCGTGCTTGATGAACTCGTCGCTGTCGAAGGCCAGCGGATCGCCCTTGCGCTGCGGCACCAGCACCGGCGTGATCTCGTCCTTGAACTTGCCGGCTTGCTGCGCGGCGGCGGCGCGTTGCTGCGAGGCCAGCGCCAGCGCATCCTGCTCTTCGCGGCCGATGCCGTACTTTTCCGCCACGTTTTCAGCGGTGATGCCCATGTGGTAGGCATTGTAGGCGTCGGTCAGGCCGTCGTTGACCATGGTGTCGATCAGCTGGGCGTTGCCCATGCGGAAGCCGTCGCGCGAGCCGGGCAGGATGTGCGGCGACAAGGACATGCTTTCCTGGCCGCCGGCGATGACGATGTCGGCGTCGCCGTTGGCGATGGCCTGGGCGCCCAGGTGCACGGCGCGCAGGCCGGAACCGCAGACCACGTTGAGGGTGGTGGCCGGGGTGGTGACCGGCAGGCCGGCCTTGATCAGCGCCTGGCGCGCCGGGTTCTGGCCGCTGCCGGCGGTCAGCACTTGGCCGAGGATGACTTCGCTGACGTCTTCCGGTTTCAGGCCGGTTTTGGCCAGCAGCGATTTGATGACGGTGGCGCCCAATTCCGGGGCCGGGATCTTGGCCAGCGCGCCGCCAAAGCTGCCGATGGCGGTGCGGGTTGCTGCGACAATCACGACTTCCATGTTTTTCTCCGTCTCTCTCTTCAATGTGACCGCGAAGGTCGGTGTGCCGGCCAGCGCGCCGGCGGCGGGGCGGGGAGACCGCTAAAGCGCTTCGAAGCGGCTTTCAATCCCTTGCCCAAGCATCCCGCCGAAGCGCGGCAGACTTTGAACCGTTTTTCTTAGAGCCTGTTTATGATCTCGCGAGCTAGGGCGAGACAAGGCGAACACGAGCGAAAAAGCGGAATGTACTCGTGGAACATGAGCATTTTGAGCTCGGTTTCAACGCCCATGTCTATCCATCCCGCCGACGCGCAGCAGAGCGTAAACAGGTTCTTATTGCAGGCTGGCCACCACGCTGGGCATGGCCTTGGCCAGCACATAGCTGCCCGGCGCCGCTTGCAGCGGCGGGAAGTCCTTGCTGCCCAAGGCCTTGGGCGCTGCGACTTTCTTGCCGGATTGCGGCGCCAGCCAGGCATCCCAGTCCTTCCACCAGCTGCCGGGGCGGCTTTCCGCGGTTTCCAGCCAGGTGTCGGCGTGTTCGGGCAGCTTGTCGTTGACCCAGTAATTGCGCTTGTCCTTGGTCACCGGATTGATCGAGCCGGCGATGTGGCCGGAAGCGCCCAGCACGAAGCGCCGCGACGGCGCGCCGGTCAGGTAGTGGATGCCGGAGTAGGCCGAGCTCCACAGCACGATGTGGTCTTCGCGCGCAGCGAAGATATAGACCGGGATATTGATCTTGGAGATGTCGATGGGCACGCCGCACAGGGTGATGGAACCCGGCTTGGTCAGCGCGTTGTTCATGTAGAACTGGCGCAGCAGGAAGGTGTGCATCGGCAGCGGCAGGTCCACCGCGTCGTTGTTCCAGTAGAGCAGGTCGAACGGCGCCGGCGTCTTGCCCAGCAGATAGTTGTTGACCACATAGTTCCACACCAGATCGTTGGCGCGCAGGCTGGCGAAGGTGCGGCCTATCTCCTTGCCGCTGATGATGCCGCCGGCGGCGATCTTGGCTTCGCGGCTGGCCACCAGGTTCTCGTCGATGAAGTAGGAGATCTCGCCCGGCTCGGCGTGATCTATCAGCGAGGTCATGAAGGTGGTGGAGTCGAAATACTTGAGCCCGCGCGCCTGCAGCACGCACTGGGTGGTGGTCAGGATCACGCCGCCGACACAGAAGCCCAGCGCGTTCATGCTGTCCTGCTTGCTGATCTTGCGCACGGTTTCCGCCGCGGCGATCACGCCTTTCTCGATATAGCTTTCCCAGGTGAAGTGCTTCATCTCCGGTTCCGCCGAGCGCCAACTGATCAGGAACACGCGGTAGCCCTGGGCGACGAAGTGACGGACCATGGAGTTGTCCGGCTGCAAGTCCATCAGGTAGTACTTGTTGATGCAGGGCGGCACGATCAGCAGCGGCTTTTCATAGACCTGGCCGGTGGTGGGGGTGTACTGGATCAGTTCGATCAAGTCGTTGCGGAACACCACCTCGCCGGGGGTGACCACGATGTTCTTGCCAATCTCGAACTGACTTTCGTCCGACATCGAGATATGGCCCTTCTGGAAGTCCTCCAGCATGTTCTTCATGCCGTCGACCAGGCTTTCGCCCTTGGTCTCTATCGCCCGTTTCATCACGTCCGGGTTGGTCAGCATGAAGTTGCTGGGGGAGACCGCGTCCAGGTATTGGCGGGTGGCGAAGGCCAGCTTGTCCTTGGCTTCTTCCTCCAGCTGGGCGTTGTCCACCAGCTCGGTCATCCATTTGCTGGTGAGCAGATAGCCTTGCTTGAGGAAGTGGTAGAACGGGTGCTCGTCCCATTCCGGCGAGGCGAAGCGGCGGTCGCCCTTTTTCGCCGAGGCGTCGCCGTTGGCGGCGGGCGCCTGGCCCAGGAATTGCGACCACAGATTCATCTGCTGCTGATACAGGCTGCTTTGCCAGGCGAACAGCTGGCCGGCGTTGCTGAGCATGGCGCCCCAGGCGTTGGCCAGCGGCAGTTCAGCATTTCCAGGTTGCGGCGGCAGCGGCAGGTTGTTGACGAACTGCTGCATCCATTGTTGGTTGGCCTCGGATAGGCTGGAGAAGAAACTATCCAGCGGATTTGTACTTTCTTGGGTCAAAGCTGTCTCCTGAAACGTGCCGAAGCGTTATCGAAGCTTTCCTGCATTGGACCGTGTAACAAAATGTGCGGTCGCAAGGTACGCCATGACTGTAACAGGGTTGCATGACATTTTCACCGGGAGGAGGACGATAAGGCGCGTCGAAAGCCGCATCTTGTTGCCGCGGTGCACAATCTGCCTAGCTGTCCTTTTGGCCTGGCATGCCGAGGGGGTGGAATTTATGGGATAATCGCGAAGATTCGATTGGGGTTGAACAGAACGGGAAAGGATAGTCATGCTGGCATTCAAGGCGCGTTTGGGCGATCAGGAAGTCGCGGTGGGCAATGTCTTCTGCATCGGGCGCAATTACGCCGCGCACGCGGCGGAGTTGAACAATCCGCTGGAAGACGAGCCGCTGGTGTTCCTGAAACCGACGTCGGCGCTGGTCGGCGAGGGCGAGCCCTTGAGGCTGCCCGATTATTCCAGCGACGTTCACCACGAGTGCGAACTGGTGCTGCTGATAGGCAAGGACGGCCGCGATATCGCGGAAGCGGAAGCGCTCGGCCATGTGGCTGGCTACGGCATCGGCCTGGACATGACCGCGCGCGACGTGCAATCGGCGGCCAAGAGCAAGGGCCATCCGTGGACCAAGGCCAAGGGTTTCCCCACCGCCGCCAGCCTGTCGCGCTTGGTTCCTGCGGAACGAGTGGCCGATCCGCAGCGGCTGAGCTTTGAATTGCGCGTCAACGGCGAACTGCGCCAACAGGGCGACACCGGCTTGATGCTGTTCCCGGTGGCCGCCATCATCGCCTATCTGTCGCGGACCTATGGCCTGCAGGCTGGCGATTTGATTTATACCGGCACGCCGGAGGGCGTGGCGGCGGTGCGTTCCGGCGACCGGCTCAGCCTGAAGCTGGAGGGCCTGGCCGCCGCGGAATGGAGCGTGCTCTGATGGCGGTCGGCGCCGAGGGCGACGGCAAGGTCCGTCTCGACAAATGGCTGTGGGCCGCCCGTTTCTTCAAGACCCGGCAGCTGGCGCATGAGGCGTTGGAGCTGGGGCGGGTGCTGGTCAACGGCGACCGGGTCAAGGCGTCGCGGGTGGTCAAGGAGGGCGACCAGCTGGCGATGCGCATCAATCAGCTGGAGTACCGTGTCGAGGTGCTGGCGCTGAGCACCCAGCGTCGGCCGGCGCAGGAGGCGCGGCTGCTCTACCGCGAGGAAGAGGCCTCTCAGCGCGCGCGCGAAGAGCAGGTGCTGCTATTGAAGGCGGAGCGCGCCAGTTTTCCGCATGGCGATGGCCGCCCCACCAAGAAGGCGCGCCGCGAGATCAGCAAGTTCAAAGGGCAATTTTAAGAGGCGGTTCAAAGCCCGCCGCGCCCCGCGCGCCATTCACGTTTTCAACCAGGAGCCCGTCTAGGGCCGAGCTTCAGATCATGTCGTCTTCCGCGTCACCCGCCGTATCCCTGCTGCCGTTCAGCCTGTTCTATTTCAGTTATTTCGCCTTCCAGGGCCTGTTCAGCCCGTTCTGGGGACTGTATCTGCAGTCGCTGTCCTTCTCCGCCTGGCAGATCTCGGTGCTGATGGCCTTGTCCACGCTGGCGCGCATCGTGGCGCCCGGCTTCTGGGGCTGGCTGGCGGACCGACGCGGCCGCCGGCGCGCCATCATTCTGACGACTTCGCTGCTGTCGGCGGCGGCCTTCCTGCTGGTGGGGATGGACCGTGCGTTCTGGTGGGTGTTCGTCAGCCTGGCGGTGTCGCATTTCTTCTGGGCGGCGGCGCTGCCGCTGGTGGAGGCCAGCACCGCCCACCTGACGCGCGCGCAGCCGGGGCGTTACAGCCGGGTGCGGGTCTGGGGCTCGATAGGCTTCGTCTGTCTGGCGATGAGCGGCGGCCTGCTGCTGGACGGAATAGGCATAGGCAATCTGCCGTGGGCGCTGTGCGCGCTGCTGGCCCTGGTGGCCGTGGCGGCCTGGCGGGTGCCGGAAGTGGCCGCCGAGCGCAAGGGCGGACCGTCGGCGCCGATAGCGGCCACGCTGCGGCGGCCGGAGGTGATGGCCTTGTTTGGCTGCTGCTTCCTGATGGCCTTCGCCCACGGCCCTTACTACACCTTTTTCTCCATCGGCCTGAAACAGGCGGCTTATGAGCAGGGCGCCATCGGCATGTTGTGGGGGCTGGGCGTGGTCAGCGAGGTGGCGGTATTCCTGCTGATGCCCAAGATCATGGCGCGCGCGCGTTTGGAAACGTTGATGCTGTTGTCGCTATTGGCGGCGGTGCTGCGTTTCGCGCTGATCGCCGCCGCGGCGCAGCTGGCCTGGGTGGCGATAGGCGCTCAGCTATTGCACGCGCTGACTTTTGGTCTGCACCACGCCGCTTCGGTGGGGTTGATCCACCGCATGTTCGACCAACATCACCACGGTCGCGCCCAGGGTCTGTACATCATCGCCTCGTTTGGCGTCGGCGGCAGCGCCGGTGGCCTGATCGGCGGGCTGGTATGGCCGCACGGCGGCATGGCGACGACGTTCGCGATGTCGACGGCCGCCGCCGCGCTGGGCGTGTTGCTGTGCTGGCGCTGGCTGCGGCCGGCGGCGCCTGTTCAGGCGGGCTGATCTTTCAACAGGGCCGGCGGCACGAAGTAACAGCTGTCGCCGTCGATGCCGGGCAGCTCGATTCGGCCCTGATAAAACAGGCCGATTTTCTCCAGCACGCGGATGGACGCCTGGTTGTGCGGCGCGGTGATGCCCACCACCACCGCGTGGCCCTGTTGTTCGCGGCCATGTTCAATGGCGGCCAGCGCGGCTTCGCTGGCGTAGCCGCAGCCCCAGTATTGTTCCAGGAAGGCGTAGCCTATGTCCGGGTAGGCCAGGCCATCGCGCTTGACCAGGCCGCAGATACCGACCGGGGCGCCATCGTCCAGCCGCTCCACCAGCAAGAGGCCGTGGCCGTGCTTGCGGTAGCTGGCCTGCGGGCCTTCCTCGATATAGCGCAGCGCGCCGAGCAGGTCGTGGGCGTTCTTGTCGCCAATATTGGCGATGAAGGCTGGTTCGTTCAGCAGCTTGAGCATGAAGGGGGCGTCGCTGGCGTGCAGCGGGCGCAGTTGCAGTCTGGCGGTGGCGATGTGATGCATGGCTGGTTCGGATTTCGCGGGATGTGGTCGTAAAAAAAGCCGACGGCGCAAGGGCCATCGGCTTCGATGCTAACAGGGTGGGGGCTCAGCACTCAACAATATTCACCGGCACTTCGATGACGTTGATGGCCAGGCCGCCACGCGCGGTTTCCTTGTACTTGGTGCTCATGTCCATGCCGGTGTCGCGCATGGTCTTGATCACTCGGTCCAGCGACACGAAGTGCTGGCCGTCGCCGCGTAGCGCCATGCGCGCCGCGTTGATGGCCTTGACCGAGGCCATGGCGTTGCGTTCGATGCAGGGCACTTGCACCAGGCCTCCCACCGGATCGCAGGTCAGGCCCAGATTGTGCTCCATGCCGATCTCGGCGGCGTTTTCAACTTGTTCCGGGGTGCCGCCCAGCACTTCGGCCAAGGCGCCGGCCGCCATCGAGCAGGCCGAGCCCACTTCGCCCTGGCAGCCCACTTCCGCGCCGGAGATGGAGGCGTTGAGCTTGAACAGCACGCCGATGGCGCCGGCGGTGAGCAGGAAGCGCACGATGCCGTCGTCGCTGGCGCCGGGCACGAAACGGGCGTAATAGTGCATCACCGCCGGGATGATGCCGGCCGCGCCGTTGGTGGGCGCGGTGACCACGCGGCCGCCGCCGGCGTTTTCCTCGTTCACCGCCAAGGCGTACAGATTGACCCAGTCCATCACCGTCAGCGGGTCGCGCAGCGCCGCCTCGGGCGAGGCCAGCAGCTTGCGGTGCATGTCGGCGGCGCGGCGCTTCACCTTCATGCCGCCGGGCAGGATGCCTTCGCGCTCGCAGCCGCGCTTGACGCAGTCCTGCATCACTTGCCAGATCTTCAGCAGCTCGGAGCGCACTTGTTCTTCGCTGCGCCAGGCCAGTTCGTTCTCCAGCATGATCTGGCTGATGGATTTGCCGTGGCGCTGACACAAGGCCAGCAATTCCGCCGCGCTCTTGAACGGATGCTTGAGTTCGGTGACGCCCGGCGGCACGAAGCCGGCGTCGATGGCGGCCTCGTCAACCACAAAGCCGCCGCCCACCGAGTAATAAGCACGCTTGGACAAGCTGGCACCAGCGGCGTCGAAGGCTTCGAAAATCATGCCGTTGGGGTGGTAGGGCAGGGTTTTCTTCTTGTGCAGCACCAGGTGCTCGCCTTCGACGAAGGGCACGGTGTGCTTGCCCAGCAGCGCGATGGCCTTGTCGGCGCGGATGGCGGCCAGCATGCCGTCCACCGCATCGGTATCGACCAGGTCGGGCTGTTCGCCCTGCAGGCCCAGCAAGACCGCGACATCGGTGCCGTGGCCCTTGCCGGTGGCGCCCAGCGAGCCAAACATTTCGGCGCGCACGCTGGCGGTCTGCGTCAGCAAGCCGTCTTTTTCCAGCCGGGCGATGAATTGGCGCGCGGCGCGCATCGGTCCAACCGTGTGGGAGCTGGACGGGCCGATGCCAATCTTGAACAAATCAAAAACACTGATGGCCATAATGCTTCTCTTAAGGGGTGTGTCCCGGCGGGCGGGTTATTGTGAGAACGGCCTGGACCGTCCTTATTATTGGCGTTGTCATGGTTTCGCATGGCCTGAGCTAGAGGCCGGCCTGCGTGTTGCCATCTTGCGGCAGCCGGGCAATCTAGACAAGCCGGCGGCCGCTGTCAATTTAGAATTATAGAGTCAGGACTAAGTTGCGTCAGGGATTCGACGGGCGGAAGCTGTCTGGCATCCTGATGGCATGGTTCGGAAGGACGGAAGGCCCTTTGGGCAAGGCGAAGAGGGGGGCGGACGTGAAAAAGCCCGGACGCGCCGGGCTTGGGGTTTAGATCGCGGCGGCGGTGAAGCGGCGGCGCAGATGTTGCGGTTTTTCCAGTTCGTCGACGATGGCCACGGCCAGGTCTTCCACGCTGATGTCGGCCGGCTTGTCGCCGTTGAACAGCAATTGATCGCCGCCCAGCCGGTATTTGCCGCTGCGTTCGCCAGGGTGGAGGAAGGCCGGCGGCGAAACGAAGGTCCAGTCCAGCGCGTTTTCTTCGCGCAGGCGGCGCAACGCTTCGCGCACGCCCAGCGCGCCTTCCTTCCATTCCGCCGGGAATTCCGGGGTGTCCACCAGTTGCACGCCGGGCGCCACTTCCAGGCTGCCGGCGCCGCCGACTTCCAGGAAGCGCTTGACGCGGGCCTGCTTGACGCCGGCGACGATGGTGTCGTGGCCCTTGACCGCCAGCGCCTGGATGTCTGCCTTGTCCCAGCCGGGATTGAAGGCGCTGATCACGGCGTCGTGGCCGGCGACGGCCGCGGCGATCTGGCTGGCCTGGTAGGCGTCGGCGGCCACGCCGCTCAGCTGCGGGTGTTGCGGCAGCTTGGACAGATTGGTGACGATGGCGCTGACTTGATGCTTGCGAGCCAGCAGTTCTTGCAGGATGGCCGAGCCGACAAAGCCGCTAGCGCCGATCAGAGCGATTTTCATGGGGATTCCTTTCCGCGATAAACATAATGAAGTTTGATGGCGTTCAGAATAGCAGCTTGATTATAGGGTGATAATCCAGCAAAAATAAGATTGATAGTTTAGTTGGACTTAACAAATGGACGCATTGAGACGGATGGCGGTTTTCGCCATGGTGGTGGACAAAGGCTCGATGAACGGCGCGGCGCGCGAACTGGGCATGACGCCGTCGGCGGTCAGTCAGCACATCAGCAAGCTGGAGCAGCAGCACGGCGTCAGTCTGCTGCACCGCACCACGCGCAAGCTGACGCTGACCGAGGCCGGCAGCCTGTTCTACCAGGGCTGCGCCGATATGTTGGCGGCGGCACAATTGGCCGAACAGCGTCTGTTGGAACTGCGCGACGCGCCGGTAGGCGAGCTGCGCATCGCCGCGCCCACCGGCTTTGCCGGCGCGCTGTTGAGCGAGGCGCTGGCACCGCTGCTGAGCGCGCATTCCGGCCTCAAGCTACGGCTGTTCTTCCACGATGAGATGATAGATCTGGTGGAGAACCGCATTGATCTGGCGCTGCGCGCTGGCGTGCTAAAGGATTCCAGCTTGGTGGCGCGCCACTTGGCGGACTGGCCGAACGTGCTGTGCGCGTCACCGGCTTATCTGGCGCGCCAGCCTGGGATCACGCGACCGGAGCAGTTGCCCGGCCTGCAATGGGTGGCCTTGTCCGATCGCAAGCTGGGCAGCCTGGAGTTCGAGCATGTCGACGGCGGCCGTTTCGCGATGGAGCCAGACGCGCGCTTGATCAGCAATAATATCGTCGCCGCGCGTCAATTCGTGCTGGCCGGCATGGGGGTGTCGGTGCAGCCGGAGCCTGAGATCCGGCAGGAACTGGCCGATGGCCGCCTGCTGCGGCTGCTGCCGGAATGGCACTTGCCGCCGCTGGCGATCTACGCGGTGACGCCGCGTCGCGATATCCAGCCGGCGAAAGTGCGCTACGCGATCGAGGCCTTGCGCGCCAGCCTGGGCAAGTGATGAGCCTTCCGCGCTGTTCGAGCAAAGACGCAAGGGGGCTCAGAGCCTGTTTACGATCTCGCGAGCTAAGGCGAGACAAGGCGAAAACGAGCGAAAAAGCGGAATGTACAGGTGGTACATGAGCACTGAGCTCGGTTTCAACGCCCATTTCTATCCATCCCGCCGGCGCGCAGCAGATCGGGGACAGGTTCTCAGAACACGATGCTGAGCCCCAGGCCCATGGCCTGCGGGTCCGAACCGGCGCTGAGCGAGGCCTTGGGGGTGCCGAGGGCTTGGTCGTAGAGCGGGTTGACGGAAAAGTTGGCGCTGGCCTTGGCGTGGTTGCGGATCCGGGTGTAGTAGGCGAATGCCTGCGTGGTCTTGGATAGCCGGTAGCCGCCGCCCAGCAGCCATTGGCTGGCGCGGAAGTCCTTGCCGTCGGTGCCGGCGCCCAGTTGTTTCAAGGCGCCCAACTGGCCGTAGGACAGCTTGAGCTCGGCCGCGCCGAAGGGCTGGCTCAGCGCGATCAGCCAATCGTCCTGGCGCAGTCTCTCACCGCCAGGCGGGTCCAGCCGCCCCCATTCGTAATTGCCGCCTATCAAGGTGCCAGTGTCGAAGCGATAGCTGGCGGCAAGGCTGTGGTAGCTAAGGCTTTTGCCGGCAACGGCGCTTGGAGGGGTGTTGCCGGCCGGCGCGATCGCGGTATCGTAGCGGCGGTCCCAGGCCGCCGCCAGCGTCAGGCCGCGCCAGACGTAGCCTAGGCCCAGCGACAAGCGCTTGGCGTTGCCGCCGCCTTGGCGCGTTTCATCCATGGCCCAGGTGGCGCCGAGTTTGAAGCCGTTCCAATTGGGAGAGTAGTAATGGAGGGAGTTGTTGAGCCGGGCTTCGCCGCGGCTGTTGACCGCGTTTGGGCCGAACTGATTTGCCGTGGCGTTGGGCATCAAGGCGGTGCCCAGCGTCGGGTTGCCGCTGCCGGTGAACATCTTGTAAGCGGAATCGTGGTGGCCCAACAAGATGCGGCCGATGGCGGCATGCTCCAGTCCGATGAAACTGTTGCGGGTGGCGAACGCCGCGTTTTGACCGCGGTCGTCCACGCCGCCTTGCTCGAAGTGGCGCAGCCCGCTTTCCAACTGCCATAGTGCGCTATTGCCGTTGCCCAGGTCTTCGCGGCCTTTGAAACCTAGGCGCGACACATGGTCGACGACGCGGGTCCGGCTGGCGTAGCCGGGAGCTTGTCCGCCGCGGAGATGGGTTGGCGTAGGCGTGGCGGTCTGCGTCCGGGCCGGCTGACTCGCCAGATCGTGAACAGGCCCTTGCCGGATGGGAAGGGTGCGATGCGCGAATGCCTGCGTTGGCGGCTATCGACGCATGTCGATCAATGTAGGGAGCTTGGCTGCGGGATGACCAGCGATCGTGGTCTGGGCGAAGGCAGGAAGAACTGCGAGGATGTAAAAACGCCGCCGGCAGGGCCGGCGGCGTGATTGGAACGGCAGTCGTTCAGGATCAGAAAGCGATCTTGAAGCCTACGCCGAAGGCTTGCGGGTCATTGCCGGCGGACAGAGAAGCATTGCTGGCGCCCAGGTTGCTATCGTATACCGGGTTGTTGGCGAAGTTGGCCTTGGCCTTGGCGTTGTTGCTGATCTTGGTGTAGTAAGCCAGCAACTGGGTGGTTTTGGACAGATTGTAAGTGCCGCCCAGAATCCACTGCTTGGCCTTGAAGTCGTCGCCGTTGACGCCAGCGGAGGTATTCTTCAGCGTGCCCAGTTGACCGTAGGACAGCTTGACCGAAGCCGCGCCGAAGTCCTGACCCAGAGCGATCAGCCAGTCGTCTTGCTTAACTTGGCCGCCGCCTACCTGGTCGTAAGTGCCCCATTCGTAGTTGCCGCCGACGAAGGTGCCGGTGTCGAATTTGTAGCTGGCGGCAATGCTGTAGAAGGTGACGTTCTTGCCGGAGTTCAGCGACAGCACCGCGGGGCTATTGCTGCTGGAGGTGTTGTAGGAGTTGCTGTTGGGCGTAACCGCCATGTCGTACTGACGATCCCAGCCGGCGGCCAGGTTCAGGCCCTGCCAGGTGTAGCCCAGGCCCAAGGAGATGCGCTTGGAGTCATTGCCGGACACGCGGTTTTCATCCACGCCCCAGGACGCGCCCAGCTTGAAGCCGGCCCAGCTTGGGGAGAAGTAGTGCACCGAGTTGGCTAGACGCGCTTCGCCGCGGCTGTTGACCGAGCTGCTGCCGAAGTTGTCGGCGGTGGTGTTGACCATCAGGTCGGTGCCCAGCGCGCTGTTGCTGCTGCCGGCGAACATCTTGTAGGCGGAGTCGTGTTGGCCCAGCACTACGCGGCCGAAGTCGTTGTTGTCGATGCCGATGAAGGTGTTGCGAGTGGCGAAGGACGCGGTTTGGCCCTTGTCGTTGGTACCGCCCTGCTCGAAGTTGCGCAGGCTGTTTTCCACCTGCCAGATCGCCTTGGTGCCGCCGCCGATGTCTTCAAAACCCTTGAAGCCGATGCGGGAGTTGTGGTCGACGATGCGAGTGCGGCTGCTATATTCGGTGCCGCCAGCGCTGGCGCCGGAGGCTTTGGTCGATTCGATGCCGCCGCTCATGAAACCGTAGATGGTGACGTCAGCGTGGGCGACAACGGGCAAGGCGAACATCGCGGCAACCAGGGCTGCCAGATTTTTCTTCTGCATCATGAATACTCCAAGTCTGTTTTGCTTTAATTAATCCAGGTGCCGGCTTCGTGCAGCGCAAGGTTTGTTAACAAACCAGACTGCGGTGTCGCCACAACACTTGTCTTAGTTTAGCCACAAAATATGACGAGGATGTTGCCAATCTGTTGCTTAAAGATAAATCGGACAGGTGCGGTGTTGCAATTACGCCAAGAATTGATTCGGGTAGACCTCGTCCAGCAGGGTGCGGCAGTCGACGATGCGCAAGTCGTTGTCCTTGGCGAAGTCCATCAGGAAGCAAAACACTTGCGGGCTGATTTTTTCCAGCTTCTTGTCCACCGCGACGCAGCGCACGCCATCCAGCATCATCGGACGGACATGGGCGTGGTAGTGCAGTTTTTGGTCGTCGAAGGAGGCGAGGATGCCGGCCAGGCGTTCGGCCCAGTCGCTGGGACGGAAAGTGCGGCCTTCGGAAGTGACGCCCTGGATGACTATTTCGTATGGATTGCAGATCATGGCGGTGGACCGGAGTGTTTGCTTTTGGTTTAGCCTGTTTTTTATCGTCTGCTAAGCGATTTGCGCTTGGCGTTTTATATTCAGGCGTTTTGTTTGTTGCTGAATATTTAGTATTTTACCCGAAAATCAGATGCGCTTGAACGGCGGCAACGAGGCGAGCAGCCGCTTGCCGTAGCTTTGCTTTTGCAGCCGGTTGTCCAGGATGGTGACGCGGCCGTAGTCGCGTTCGGTGCGGATCAGTCGGCCGACGGCCTGCACTAGCTTGATCGAGGCTTCGGGCACGGTCAGTTCGATGAAGGGATTGCCGCCGCGTTTCTCTATCCAGCGCGACAGGGTTTTGCCCACCGGATCGTCCGGCATCGCGAACGGCAGTTTGGCAATAATCACGTGCACACAGCTTTCGCCGGGCAGGTCCAGGCCTTCGGAGAAGGAGTCCAGGCCGAAGATCACGCTGGGCTCGCCCTGTTTCAGCCGTTGATGGTGCTGTTCTATCAGCAGGCTCTTGGGGATTTCGCCCTGGATCAGCAGCCGCTCGCGCAGCGTGGACGGCAGGCCGGCGGCGACGTCCTGCATCTGTTTGCGCGAGGAAAACAGCACCAGGGTGCCGACCGCTTCTTTCACATCGATTAGCTTGGGCAGCCATTCCACGATTTCGCGGGTATGGCCGCCGGCGTCCTTGGGGCTGGCCAGCATAGGCGGCAGATACAGCTCGCCCTGCTCGTCGAAATTGAAAGGGGAGTCCAACGCCACGCAGCTGACTTCCGGCATCCACTTCAGGCCGGTCTGCGATAGCAGCAGCTCGAATTCGCCCAGCGAGCGCAGCGTGGCCGAGGTCAGGATGGCGCCGGCGGCGCGGCGCCACAGCGTGGCGGCCAGGCTGGCGGCGGCGCTGACCGGCGAGGCGGAGAACAGGTAATCGCCCTTGCCCTCGGCGCGGCGGGTGATCCATTTGGCGATGGGCGGGCTGGCGGGCTCGGTTTCTTTTTCAAACAACTCCCACACCGCCAGCAGTTGCTCGGCGCGCGCGGTCAGAAAACCCAGATCGGAGGCGGTCTTGTCGACTTGCGCCGCTTCGCCGCCCTTGTCCTTGCGCGCCTCGCCCAGCGCGTCGCTCAGCAGGCTCAGCTGTTTGAACAGCGAGCGCGCCGAGGTGGCCATATTGGCGGTGGGGCCCTGGAAGCGTTCCGGCAGCACGCCGTCCTCTATCAGCCAGGTGGGCTCCAGATTGTCGCTGGAAGCGGCCAGCGCGTCTTCGCCCTCCAGCAGCCACAGCCATTCGGTCAGCGTTTCGGAGCAGGCGCTGGCGGCTTCAATCGCCTGGCTGACGATTTCCACCTTGTCGGTCAGCGCTTCCACGCGGATGGCGGTGGCGGCCACTTTATCCAGCCAGGACATGGCCTGGGCCAGCGAATGCTCGGCGGAAAACTGGTTGACCGCCTTTTTGGCCAGGTGGTGCGCCTCGTCGATACAGTAGTAACTTTCTTCCGGCGCCGGCAGGATCACGCCGCCGCCCATGGATACGTCGGCCAGCATCAGGTCATGGTTGGCCACCACCACGTCCACGTTTTCCAGCACGTCGCGCGCCAGGTAGAACGGGCATTCCGGCCGGTTGGGGCAGGCGGCTTTCAAACAGCCGTGGCGGTCGTTGGTGACGCGCGACCACAGGCCGTCGTCGATCACGCTGTCCCAGGTGTCGCGGTCGCCGTTCCATTTGCGGTAGTAGAAGGCGTCGGCCAACTGGCGCAGGGTCTCGATCTCGCCGGCTTCCGGCTTGCGGTCCCATAGCGCCAGCGTCGGATCCAGGTCCAGCAGCTGGCCCTGGGCGGTTTCGGCGGTCAGCGCGAAGATGCGCTGCGGACACAGATAGCGGCCGCGGCCCTTGGCCAGCGCGAAGGTCAGCGGCAGGCCGCTGTTCTCGACGACGAAGGGCAGGTCGCGGTTGACCAGTTGCTCCTGCAGCGCGATGGTGGCGCTGGTGACCACCAGCTTCTTGGCGCGCGACTTGGCCATCAAGCCGCCGGCCAGTAGATAGGCCAGGCTTTTGCCGACGCCGGTGGGGCCTTCGATCACGGCGATGCTTTCGCCGCACCGTTCCGGCCAGTCGTCGCCTTCCTTGTCTTTGCTGCGCGACAGCGCATTGGCGATTTCCGCCAGCATGCGGCGTTGCGCGGCGCGCGGGCGAAAGCCAGGCAGATTGTCGGCTATGGTCCGGTAATGGTCGCGGATCGCGTCTTTTTCAGCATCGGTCAACATGGCGGCGATTGTACCGCATGGGGGCAGGATTGTCTGGCCGCGCCGAACATGGGGAAACCCTGATGTGCGACTGCAAAATGACGGCGAGGCGCCGATGTGGATAGGATAGGCAAATATAAAAACAAGCGAAATTGCGCGAGCGAATCAGACAGACAAAACCATCGATAACAGCGCAAAGCAATATCAACAGGAGAAACCCGATCATGACACCCGTTAGCCGAGTGCTGGTGGTCAGCGACGACGCCAAATGGCAGGCCGATGTGCTGGCCGGCCTGGGCGCCGCCGCTGTGCGGCTGGAAAACCCCTATGGCCTGACTTTCGTCGGCGTCGCGCGCAGCCAAGACGCGCTGGATCTGATCGCCCGCGATGGCGATGTCCAGGTGGTGCTGGTGGACAAGCAGTTGCAGGAGAAGGGCGTCAGCCAGGCGGCGGCGCAGCTGGCCAACCGCATCAGCGCCTTCCGTCCGGAAATTTCGCTGTACGTGCTGTTGTTCGACGATGACGAGCGCGCCTTGGTGGAAGACCTGGCCAGCCACGCGGTGGACGGCTATTTCTACCGCGACGAGCTGGATTTCCACGGCTGGTTCCGCATTCTGTCGGCGGAGCTGGCGGAAAAGTCGGCGACGCCGTTCTACGACAAGCTCAAGCAATATGTGCGCATGGCCAAGGATTCCTGGCACACGCCCGGCCATTCCGGCGGGGACTCCTTGAAGGGCAGCCCCTGGGTCGGCGATTTTCACGACTTCGTCGGCGAGAGCATGCTGCGCGCCGACCTGTCGGTGTCGGTGCCGATGCTGGACTCGCTGCTGCATCCCACCGGGGTGATAGAGGAGGCGCAGATGCTGGCGGCCAAGGCCTTCGGCGCCAAGCGCACCTACTTCGCCACCAATGGCACCTCCACTTCCAACAAGGTGATTTTCCAGACCCTATTGGCGCCCGGCGACAAGCTGCTGCTGGATCGCAACTGTCACAAATCGGTGCATCACGGCGTGATCCTGTCCGGCGCGCTGCCGGTGTATCTGGATTCCTCGATCAACAAGCAGTTCGGCATTTTCGGGCCGGTGCCCAAAGAAACCATCTTCGCCGCGATCGCCGCCAATCCCGACGCGCGGGTGCTGATCCTGACTTCCTGCACCTATGATGGCCTGCGCTACGATCTGAATCCCATCATCGAAGCCGCGCACGAGCAGGGCATCAAGGTCATCGTCGACGAGGCCTGGTACGGCTTCGCCCGTTTCCACCCGGCGTTCCGGCCGACGGCGCTGGAATCCGGAGCCGACTATGTGACCCAGAGCACGCACAAGGTGCTGTCGGCGTTCTCGCAGGCCAGCATGATTCATGTCAACGACCCCGGTTTCGACGCCCACTTGTTCCGCGAGAACTTCAATATGCACGCGTCGACCAGCCCGCAGTACAACCTGATCGCCAGCCTGGACGTGGCGCGCAAGCAGGCGGTGATGGAGGGCTACCGGCTGTTGGACCGCACGCTGAAGCTGGCGCAGGAGCTGCGCGACAAGATCAATTCCACCGGCGCTTTCCGGGTGCTGGGGCTGGCGGACCTGCTGCCGGACGAGGTGCGCGAGGACGGCATCCAGCTGGACCCGACCAAGCTGACCGTGGATATCACCCAGTCCGGCTTCACCGCCGACGAGCTGCAGCAGGCGCTGTTCGAGCGTTACAACGTCCAGGTGGAGAAGTCCACTTTCAGCACCATCACCCTGTTGCTGACCCTGGGCACCACTCGCAGCAAGGTGTCGCGGCTGTATGACGCGATGCTGCGGCTGGCCAAGGAAAAGCGCCCGCCGCGTCCGCTGGGGCGGATGCCGGAAATACCGCGCTTTTCCCGGCTGGCCAGTCTGCCGCGCGACGCTTTTTACGAGGCCGGCGAGCGGCTGCCGCTGCTGGACGACGACGGCCGCCCCAACGCGGCGCTGGTCGGACGCGTCTGCTGCGACCAGATCGTGCCATATCCGCCCGGCATTCCGGTGCTGGTGCCCGGCCAAGTGATAGACGACACCATCCTCGCTTATTTGGCGCGACTGCAAAAAACCCAGAAATCCATAGAAATGCACGGTTTGGCCGAGGATGGCGGCGAGTTTTTGCTGCGGGTGCTCAAAGAGGGGGAGCTGGCGCAACTGCCTGGACGCGCCTTGTTCAAATGAATGCTTGTCAGACAGGCTGATTTCCGATAAATATAACTCTTGTCGCAATTATGTAAATCATGCGCTTTGCGTAGGCATGCTTGCGACGCCTGTGAATGACTTGAGACCTGCGTGTAGTAATGTGCCATCGCGCATGAAGGACACCGAAACGGTGTCGAACGCGCGGTGGCCTTTTTTTTGAAATGGAGCACCATGACGTCCCCTAGGCATTACCTGCAATTCAGCGACCTGACCCACGAGGAATATCGCCACCTCTTCGAGCGCAGCAAGGTCCTGAAGCGACGACGTAGCGACGGCCAGTTGTACCAGCCGCTCGTCGGCAAGGTGATGTCCATGGTGTTTGAGAAGAATTCCACCCGCACCCGCGTCTCTTTCGAGGCGGGCATGGCGCAACTGGGCGGCCACGCGATGTTCCTGGACACGCAAAGCTCGCAGATGGGCCGCGGCGAGCCCATCGAGGACACCGCGCGCGTGCTGTCCCGGATGAGCGACATCATCATGATCCGCACCTATGAGCAGGCGTTGGTGCAGCGGCTGGCCGCGCATTCCAAGGTGCCGGTGATCAACGGCCTGACCAATGAATACCACCCGTGCCAGATCCTGGCGGACATCTTCACCTTTATCGAGCAGCGCGGCTCGATCAAGGGCAAGACCGTGGCCTGGATAGGCGATGGCAACAATGTCTGCCGCACCTGGCTGCAGGCGGCCAAAATCCTGGGCTTCAAGCTCAAGGTGGCGACGCCGGTGGGCTTCGAACTGAAGGCCTTGGACGGCCAGCATTACGGCCCCGAGCACTTCGAGCCCAGCCACAGCGCCAGCCACGCGGCGGCCGGCGCGGACCTGGTGACTACCGACGTGTTCACCAGCATGGGTTTCGAGGCGGAGAAGGAAGCGCGGCTGGAAGCCTTCCGCGACTACCAGGTGACGCCGGAGCTGATGAAGCTGGCCAAGCCGGACGCCTTGTTCATGCACTGTTTGCCGGCGCACCGGGGCGAGGAAGTGGCCGCCGCGGTGATAGACGGGCCGCAGAGCGTGGTCTGGGATGAGGCGGAAAACCGCATGCACGTGCAGAAGGCGCTGATCGAGTTCCTGCTGCTGGGCCAGCGTTACGACTGAACTGACGACGCGGGCGAGCGCCCGCCGTTTACGCGATTCGGCAAGGCCGCGCCAGCGCGGGCCGGATCCGGCAATCAATGGATTTGAAAGAATACAAAATGTCTGACATCAAGAAAGTGGTACTGGCTTACTCCGGCGGTCTGGATACTTCGGTGATTCTCAAGTGGCTGCAGGATACCTATCAATGCGAGGTGGTGACCTTCACCGCCGACATCGGCCAGGGCGAAGAGGTGGAGCCGGCGCGCAAGAAGGCGGTGTCGCTGGGCATCAAGCCGGAAAACATCTTCATCGACGATCTGCGCGAGGAATTCGTCCGCGATTTCGTGTTCCCGATGTTCCGCGCCAACGCCGTCTATGAGGGCGAATACCTGCTGGGCACCTCGATCGCGCGGCCGCTGATCGCCAAGCGTCAGATCGAGATCGCCAATCAGGTGGGCGCCGACGCGGTGTCGCACGGCGCCACCGGCAAGGGCAATGACCAGGTGCGTTTCGAGCTGGGCTATTACGCGCTGAAGCCGGACGTCAAGGTGATCGCGCCGTGGCGGGAATGGGATCTGCTGTCGCGGGAAAAACTGCTGAACTACGCGGAAACCCACGGCATCGACATCAGCAAGAAAAAGAACGGCGGCAGCCCGTACTCGATGGACGCCAACCTGCTGCACATCTCCTACGAAGGCACGGTGCTGGAAGACCCGGCGGCGGAGCCGGAAGAGGATATGTGGCTGTGGACGGTGAGCCCGGAGAACGCGCCGGACCAGGCCGAATACATCGAGCTGAGCTATGAGAAGGGCGACATCACCGCCATCAACGGCGTGACGATGAGCCCGGCCCAGGTGCTGACCGAGCTGAACCGCCTTGGCGGCAAGCACGGCATCGGCCGGCTGGACATCGTGGAAAACCGTTATGTGGGCATGAAATCCCGCGGTTGCTACGAAACCCCGGGCGGCTCCATCATGCTGAAGGCGCACCGCGCGATAGAATCCATCACCCTGGACCGCGAAGTGGCTCATCTGAAGGACGAGTTGATGCCCAAGTACGCCAAACTGGTCTACACCGGCTACTGGTGGAGCCCGGAGCGCCTGATGTTGCAAGGCATGCTCGACGCCTCCCAGGCCACGGTCAACGGCTGGGTGCGGCTGAAGCTGTACAAGGGCAATGTGATCGTGGTGGGCCGCGAATCCAAGACCGATTCGCTGTTCGACCCCACCATCGCCACCTTCGACGAAGACGGCGGCGCCTACAATCACGCCGACGCGGCCGGTTTCATCCGCCTGAACGCGCTGCGGATGCGGATTGCCGGCAACGCCAAACTGAAACGCGGCTAAAGCCCCGCGCTTGGCCCGGAAAGCCCCCACTGGGGGCTTTTTTCAATGAAATCAAGATATGGAAATCAATAGTCATCGATCCAATGCCTGGATCCCCTGGGCCTTTGTGCTGCTGTGGAGCACCGGCTTCATCGGCGCCAAGCTGGGCCTGCCTTTCATTGGCCCGTTCACCTTTTTGGCGATACGTATGGGCCTGACCCTGCTGTGCTTCGGCGCGCTGATCGCCTGCTTCCGGCCCGCCTGGCCCGGGCTGGCGGCGGCCAAGCATCAATGGGCTTGCGGCGCGATGCTGCACGGCCTCTATCTGGGCGCCAGCTTCGCCGGCATCAAGCTGGCGGTGCCGGCCGGCATCACCGCGCTGATCGTCGGCCTGCAGCCGATACTGACCGCGATATTGAGCTGGCTGATGGGCGAGCAGCGGCTGAGCCGCATGCAATGGCTGGGCCTGGCGATAGGCTTTGGCGGCGCGCTGCTGGTGGTGTTGGGTGGCAAGGGCTTGCAGTTAGGCGCCAATCCCGGCTTGTGGCTGACCGCGCTGGCCTTGTGCGCGATCACCGCCGGCACCTTGTACCAGAAACGCTTCGGCCAGGGCGTGCATCCGCTGACCGGCGCCTTCCATCAATACTTGGCGGCCTTTCTGATCACCGGCGCGTTGGCGCTGGGGCTGGAGCGCGGCGACGCCATCCACTGGAACGCGCAACTGGCGCTGGCCCTGGGCTGGAGCGTGCTGGCGCTGTCGGTGCTGGCCATCCTGCTGCTGATGCGCATGCTGAAGGACGGCGATGTCAGCAAGGTGGCCAGCTATTTCTACCTGACGCCGGGCCTGGCCGCGGTGCAGGCCTGGTGGCTGTTCGACGAACAGCTGAGCCTGTTGGCGGTGGCCGGCATGTTGTTGGCCGCGCTGGGCGTGGCCCTGGTGTTGCAGCGGCTGCGCAGGGCGTGGTAATTCCGCCACGCGCTTAGCGCGGCGGCTTGGCAGCCGGACCATGGCGCGTTGTTGGGACTCGGACGGGTCCTTACTCTATGTGAAAAATAATAATTCTCATTCTCATATGGAGCCCGTCATGAAGCTTAGCATTGTTTCCCGCGCCCATTTGCGTCCGCCCAGCCTGTATTCCGCCCTGGCCATGGCGACATCCTTCGCCGCGCCAGCCTGGGCGGAAGCGGAGCGTTCCGCGGCATCGCCGCTCACGCTGGTCACGGTCACGGTAACGGCCGCGCCAGACGCAGGGCCCAAGGTCGATCGTTCCGGTTCCGCCAAGATTCCGGTGCCGCTGCTGGATGTGCCGCAGACCATTACCGTGCTGCCACAGCGCCTGTTGCAGGAGCAGAACGCGCAAAGCCTGCGCCAGGCTTTGTCGAATGTGCCCGGCATCACCTTCAACGCCGGGGAGGGCGGCGCCGGTTCGGGCGATAGCATCAATATCCGTGGCTTCAGCGCCAATGCCAATATGCAGCTGGACGGTTTGCGCGACAGCGCGCAAACCTATCGCTCCGATTTGTTCAATCTGGAAGCGGTTGAGGTGATCAAGGGGCCTAACTCAGTGTTCGGCGGCGCCGGCACCACCGGCGGCAGCATCAATATGGTCAGCAAGCAGCCCAAGCCGGATGCTTTCACGGAACTGAGCGCGGGCCTGGGAACCGATCAGTACCGTCGGCTCACCATGGACAGCAATCAGCGGCTGAGCGAGGCCGCCGCCCTGCGTCTGAACCTGATGGCGCACCGGAACGATGTGCCGGGCCGGGATTTCATCGATGCCAAACGTTGGGGCGTCGCGCCGTCGTTGAGCTTGGGCATTGATGGACCCACCAAGCTGACGCTCAGCTATCTGCACCAATACGACGACAAGTTGCCGGACAACGGCGTGCCCGCGCTCAACGGCAAGCGCTTGGCCGGGGTATCGCGCAACGCTTATTACGGCTGGCGCAATCTGGACAAGGACCAAGCCACGGCGGATGCCGTGACCGTGAAACTGGAACATCGTTTCGCCAACGAGGTCGAGCTGCAGAACCTGATGCGTCATGCCCGCTTGGAGCGCGATACGGTGTTCTCCGGCGCTCGCGTCAGCGTGGGCGGCAAGCTGCCGCCAGACCGCTATTTGCCGGCTGGGCCGCAGGGTTACGGCCGGGAAACCAACAATACGATGTGGATCAACCAGACCAATATCACCACACGTTTCGCCAGCGGCAGCTGGCGGCACACGCTGGTGTCCGGCGTGGAGATCTCCCGCGAGACATATGATCGCCAAGGCTATGGCTATGCGCTGAGCGCGCTGTTCCCGGCCGATGGCTATCCGTTGAGCAATCCTCCCGGTTATTGGAGCGGCCCGGTTCGGCGCGAGTCCACCGACCGCTTGGACGCTAGTTTGGAGGTCAAGGCCTTGTACGCGCTGGATCATATCGAGCTGAGCCCGCGCTGGGATCTCGGCCTGGGTTTGCGTTATGACTGGATGGACGGCAAGGTCAACACGGTTTCGGCCGCCGGCGCGGCGAGCGAGGCGAGCAGTTCCGACCGCAAGCTCAGTGGCCGGGCAGGGCTGGTGTTCAAGCCGGCGGAAGCAGGCCGGGTTTATCTCTCTTACGGTACGTCCTTCAATCCTTCGGCTGAGTTTCTGGCTGCCAATGGCAGCGGCCTGGACCGGGCGACCGCCAATCTCGAGCCGGAAAAAAACCAGACGGTGGAGCTGGGTAGTAAATGGGAGGTGCTGGATGGCGGACTGGCGCTGACCGGAGCGTTGTTCCAAGTGGACAAGGACAATGCGCGCGAGCGGCTGGCCGACAATAGCTATGCGATGACGCGCAAGCAGCGGGTGCGCGGGCTGGAACTGGGCGCCAGCGGCAAGCTGACCGGCAATTGGGGCTTGTTCGCCAACTACGCCTACCTGGACGGCAAGACGCTGCAGGCCGATGCGGCCAGCGGGCAGGCCGGCGAGGCGCTCGCCAATACGCCGCGCCATGCCTTCAATCTATGGACGACGTATGCGCTGCCCGCCGGTTGGAGTCTAGCCTACGGCGCGCGCTATATTGGCGAGCGCAAGGTTACTTCCGCCGGCGGCGGCAGCCTGGATGCTTATTGGGTGCACAGCGCGATGCTGGGATATAAGCTGAACCGCCGGCTGAGTTTCCAGCTCAATCTGGAGAATCTGGGCGACAAGGCCTATGTCGAGCGCGTGCGCCAACAGGCGGGGGGCGGCGCCCAGACGTCCTTGATCGAGTACGGCGACGGCCGCTCCGCGGTCTTGTCCGCCGTGTACAAGTTCTGAGGGGGCATTGAGCCGGAGGGCGATGGCGAGTATCTTATTACGGCCAGGTGGGGCTGAGGCTCAAAGACCCCGCCGGCTCGTGATTGGCTGTGGACTCAAAGGACAACAAGTGTCGGAAGAACAATTCACCAATATTTCCATGATCGTGTGCCTGGGCGGCCTGATCATTTTCATGGGCTTCATCATCTGGGACCTGGGCAAGAAGGCTCAGGCCGGCAAGATGGGCATGTTCATCCTGTTCCTGGTGCTGGGCTTCGGCGTGTCCGGCTTCCTGTTCAAGAATGTGCTGGTGGAGTTCCTGATCCAGAAGTGAAGACCCGCGATAGCGCGAACAGCCGGCAAGCTTGCTTGCCGGCTTTTTTATGACCCCTGGAAAACTCGCTAGCCGCTAGTGACCGCGGTCCAGTATCAGCTTCAAGCCCAGCGCGATGAACACGCTGCCGGCGATGCGATCCAGCCACTGGCTGGCGCGGCGGCTCTTGGACAGCCATTGGCCGATGGTGCCGGAGAAATAGCCGAGGCAGCCGAAGATCAGCGCGCCTTGCAGCGTGAAAACTAGGCCGAGCACGGCGATCTGCAGCCCGGCCGGACCCTGGGCCGGATTGACGAATTGCGGCAGGAAGGCGAGGAAGAACAGCACCACCTTGGGGTTGATCGCATTGGCGATCAGGCCTTTGCGGAAGGTGGCGGCCAGCGGCGCGGCGTCCCGCCCGGCGGCGGCCTGGAAGCTGGCGCCGGGGCTGCGCAGCGCCTGCCAGCCCAGATAGATCAGATAGCCGCCGCCGGCGAATTTCAGCAGCGTGAAGGCCAGCGGCGAGGCGGCGATCAGCGCGCTGACGCCGAGTGCGGCCAGCACCGTGTGGTTCAGGCAGCCCAAGGCGCAGCCCAGGCCGAAGGCCATGCCCTGACGGCGGCCGCGGGCGATGCCCTGGCTCAGCACCATCAGATTGTCCGGGCCGGGCGATAGCGTGATCAGCATCGCGGCGGCGGTGAAGGCGAGCAATTGTTCCGGGGTGACGAGCATGGGCTTCTCTGGCGGTGGTTCGTGTCCGGATGATTCCGCATTTGCCGCCGGGAGACAAGCGCTTTGTCCGGCCGCGCCGGTCTCCCTTTGGACTGCGCGTTCAGCCGGCCTCGTCCAGCGCGCTTTCGATTTCGCGGATATGCGCTTGATGGCCCTGAATGCGCTGGCCGGTGGGCGGTCCCTTGAATTGCTTGCGCACGCCCAGCGCGAACCAGAACAAGGCCAGCACCAGCAGCAGTGCTATGGTCAGGTACAAGACCTTCTCATTCGGCGGCTGGATGCCGACGAAGACCAGCACCGCGCCGCCCAGCGTGGCCAGCGCGGCGATGGGCTTGGACGCCCGGCCCAGATCGAACGGCCCCTTGTGGGTCCAGCTGCGGCCCTCGGCGAACAGGCCGGCGGCGGACGGCAAGATGTAGGAGATGTACAGGAACACCGCGGCGCCGGTGGACAGCACCAGGAAGGCGTCGCCGTACAAGGTGGCGGCGATGGCGAGCGCGGCGCTGACCCAGATCGCCGGGCCCGGGGTGCGGTGTTGCGGATGCACCTGGCGCAGCCAGCGCGAGGCCGGCAGGCCGCCGTCGCGGGCGAAGGCGTACATCATGCGCGAGGTGGAGGTCAGGCAGGCCAGGCCGCATAGATAGTTGACCAGAAAAATGCCTATGCCCAGCGCCGCCTTCAAGGCCGGCGGCAGCGCGCTCAGCAGCAGATCGAAAAAGCCCATGCCGGCCTTGACCCCGGCGCCCAGGTCCGGCAGCACCAGTACGAAGGCGCAGATCATCAGATAGCCGAACACGCCGGACCACAGCACCGAGCGCAAGATGCCCTTGGGCACATTGCGCGCCGCTTCGCGGGTTTCCTCCGAGGTGTGGGCGGAGGCGTCGTAGCCGGTCAGGGTATAGACGGTGAGCAGCAGGCCGGCCAGGAAGACCATCACCGTGTTGTCCATCCGCGGCCAGGCGCCGCCGTCGGCGCCGCTGTAATTGTGGAAGGTCCACAAGCGGGAGAAATCCAGCGGCCCTGGCGCGTAGATCAGCAGCGACACCACCAGGGCCAGGGTGACGACGAAAATCAGATAGCCGGACAGATCGGTCAGCCGGGTGGTGAGCTTGATGCCCAGGTGGTTGAGCCAGGCCTGGCTCAGCGCCACCACGGCGAGGAACGAGGTCTGCTGGCCCCAGCCCAGCTGTTCCGGGTTCAGGCCCAGCAGCGGCGCGACCAGGGTTTTGAAGAAGGGATCGTAAACGCCGAAATTGACCGCGGCGGTGACGAAGATCAGTCCCAGCAGATTGATCCAGGCGGTGGTCCAGCCCAGGCCCTTGCCGCCCAGGATGGACGCCCAGTGGTAAAGCCCGCCGGCGGTGGGGTAGGCGGAGGCGATCTGGGCCATGGCCGCGGCGACGATGGCGGCGAACAGCGCGCCCACCGGCCAGCCTATGCCGATGGCCGCGCCGCCGCCGGCGCTGAGTCCGGCCGGGAAGGCGGTGATGCCGCCGGCCAGCACGCAGATGATGGAAAAGGAGATGGCGAAGTTGGAAAAGCCGCTCATGCGTCGGGACAACTCCTGAGCGTAACCCATGCTGTGCAACAGTTTCTCGTCCTCGCCGACGGGCGCGGACTCATGCCGAACTGGTTCCATGATGTTCCTCTCTCATTGTGCATGTCTGTGGTTTTCCGCCTGGGCGCGCGTGCGCGCCGGCGCCCGAACGGCGGCGGAGGCCGGCCGGGCCCTGGCCCGGTGATCCGGGCTTCGTGTCTATTTCAGAAGCGAGGCGCGGCGGCGCTCAGCCGGGCGGCGGCGTTCCGCTCATGGTGACCAGCGCGTCGAACAGCCTTTGCTGGCCGCTGTCGCGCTCGGCGGAGAGCTCGGGGTGCCATTGCACCGCGATCAACTGGGGAAAATC
Organism: Chromobacterium aquaticum; assembly: GCF_021129195.1. Taxonomy (GTDB): domain Bacteria; phylum Pseudomonadota; class Gammaproteobacteria; order Burkholderiales; family Chromobacteriaceae; genus Chromobacterium; species Chromobacterium aquaticum. The sequence goes on from NZ_JAJOHW010000025.1 coordinate 78,066, forward strand.
GGCGATTTCTATCGCCTCGATCACGCCGTCCGGCGCCCAGGCCACCGGCACCACGCCGTGGCCGGGGCGGTCTATCGCCTGGTGGTGCCAGGACTGGGTGAGGACCTCGGTGCCGATCAGGCCCGCCAGGCAGGAATCGGCGGCGACGCGCACCGGGTGCGGCGTCGGCACACGCGGCGGCGCGCGATGGGGCACGGCCTCGCCCACCACGTCCGGCAGGTGCAGGTGCAGGCTGCCGCCCAGCACGGTGTTGAGGATTTGCAGGCCGCGGCAGATCGCCAGCGTCGGCAGCTTGCGTTGCAGCAGCGCGCGCGCCAGCGCGATTTCGGTGGCGTCGCGCTCCGGGCTGAGGTTGTAAATGGTCGGGTGGCCGTCGCGGTCGAAGCGGGCCGGATCGATGTCGCCGCCGCCGATCAGCACCACGCCGTCCAGCTTGTCCAGCCAGCCGTCCACCATCTCCGGGCCCAGCGCCGGCAATTGCACCGGCGCGCCGCCGGCGCGCACCACCGCCGCCACGTATTCCAGAGGCGTGTGGTAGCCGTGCTCGGGCGTGGCCGGGTAGGTGGTCAGGCCGATCAGCGGGCGCCTCATCACAGCCTGCCTTGCTGCGCGGCGAGGAAGATCGCGCGGTAGTCGTCGGCGGACAGGGGCAAGGGGTTGCCGCCGTCGCTGGGGTCGGCCTTGGCCATGCGGCCGATGTCGGTGGCGGCGTCCGCGCCGATGCCGATCTCCGCCAGGGTGTGCGGAATGCCCAGGCCGGCGCGCAATTGCAGCACCCAAGTGAGGAAACCGTCGAAGCTGGCGTCGGCCAGGCCCAGGTAGCGGGCGGCGGCGCTCAGCCGTTCGGCTATCGCCGGCCGGTTGCGCACCAGCACATAGGGCAGCAGCACGGCGTTGGCCAGGCCGTGGTGGGTGTCGAACACCGCGCCGATGGGATGCGCCAGCGCGTGCACGCCGCCCAGGCCTTTCTGGAAGGCGGTGGCGCCCATGATGGAACAGGACAGCATCTGGGCGCGGGCCTCCAGATTGCCGCCGTCGGCGTGGGCCGCCGGCAGCCAGTCGTGCGCCAGCCGCATGCCTTCCAGCGCCACGCCCTGGGCGATGGGGTGGTAGAACGGGGAGCAGAAGGCTTCCAGATTGTGCACCAGCGCGTCGACACCGGTGGCGGCGGTCAGCGCCGGCGGCAGGCCGACGGTCAGTTCCGGATCCGCCAGCACCAGCTTGGGCAGCATGGACGGATGGAAGATGATGACCTTGCGGTGCGCGGCTTCGTCGATGATCAAGGACGCTCGGCCCACCTCGGAACCGGTGCCGGCGGTGGTGGGCACAGCCAGCGTGGGCGCGACGCCGGCGGGATCGACACGCAGCCAGTTGTCGCCCACGTCCTCGAAGTCCCACAGCGGGCGTTTTTGTCCGGACATCAAAGCGATGGCCTTGCCCACGTCCAGCGCGCTGCCGCCGCCGACGGCGACCACCCCGTCGTGGCGGCCGTCGCGGAAGGCGGCGACCCCGGCGTCGACGTCGCGGCCCACCGGATTGGGGCGCATATCGCTGAACAAGGCCGTCTCCAGGCCGGCGTCGCTCAGCAAGCTCCGCAGCCGGGCCAGCATCGGCAGCTTGGCCAGGCCGGGGTCGGTGACCAGCAGCGGGCGGCGCATGCCCAGTTCGCGGCACAGCGCCGGCAGCTCCACGGCGCGGCCGGCGCCGAAGCGGATGCTGGTCGGATAGTTCCAGTTGCCTTGCAGTTGCATCGCCTTACCCCTTGAGATGGAAGGATTTGACTCGGGTCAGCTGCTGATAGCCCAACACGGACAAGGACACGCCGCGGCCGGTGTCCTTGACCCCGGTCCAGGCCAGCGCCGGGTCCAGGTAGTCGCAGCGGTTCATGAACACGGTGCCGGTCTCCAGTTGCTGGCCCAGGCGGACGGCGGCGTCGCGGTCCGCGGTCCAGATCGAGGCGGTCAGGCCGTAGGCGCTGTCGTTCATCAGCCGCAGCGCCTCCTCGTCGGAGTCCACCGCCATGATGCCGATGACTGGGCCGAAGCTCTCCTCGCGCATCACGCTCATGGCGTGGTTCACGTCCACCAGCACTTGCGGCGCCAGATAGGCGCTGCCGGGCGCGTCGGCGGCGAAATGGCCGGCTGGAATCAACGCGCGCGCGCCGGCGGCCAGCGCCGCCTGGATCTGTCCGCGCACGAAGTCGGCGGCGCCGGCGCGCACCATGGGCCCCAGATTGGTGTCCGGGTCCAGCGGATGGCCGAAGCGATAGGTCCGGGTCAGCTCGACGAAGCCGTCAACGAAGTCGCGGTAGCGCTGGCGCTGCACATAGATGCGTTCGATGCCGCAGCAGGACTGGCCGGAATTGAAGAAAGCGCCGTCCACCAGGTTTTCTATCGCCGCCCGCAGGTCGGCGTCGGCGCGCACATAGGCCGGGTCCTTGCCGCCCAGTTCCAGGCCGACGCCGATGAAGCGCTCGGCGGCCGCCCTTTGCACCGCGCGGCCGCCGCTCACCGAGCCGGTGAAGGCGACGAAGTCGATCTCCGGCGCGGCCGTCAGTTTCAAGGTGGCGGCATGGTCCAGCTCCAGAGTCTGGAACACGCCGATGGGCAGGCCGGCGGCGGCGCAGGCTTGGCGGAACAGGTCGGCGATCAGCGGGGTTTGCGAGGAATGCTTGAGCAGCACGCAGTTGCCGGCGGCCAG
>NZ_JAJOHW010000026.1 GCF_021129195.1 Chromobacterium aquaticum
GCTGCGCCTGGCCGGCCAGCGCCGCTACCAACTGATCGCCACCGATCTCAATATGCCCGGCATGGACGGCTATGCGCTGGCGCGCGCCTTGCGGGAACACGCGGTGGCCGCGCCCATCATCGCGATCACCGCCCATGCCGGAGAAGAAGAAAGCCGGAACTGCGCCGAGGTGGGAATCAGCGGCATCCTGCTCAAGCCGGTGTCCCTGGCCATGCTGGACCAGGCGATGCGCGCGCATCTGCCCGCGGCGCGTCCGCCGGCGGAGGCTAGCGACAGCGGCGCGCGCCCGGCCTTGACCGCCGAGCGCTTGCAACTGCTGCTGGACAGCCTGGAATCATCGCTGCACAGCCTGGACGCGGCCGCCCAGGCGCGGGATGAGCGGGGGATGCAAGATCAACTGCATGCGATAAAAGGCGTATTCGCGATGCTGCGTATCGATCCGGTGGTGCAAATGTGCCAAACTCTCGAAGATTTTGCGCGGACCGGCGCCGCCGACGCCGTCGCGCAGCAATTGAGCGGCCTGCGGCAACTGGCGCACCGGCAACTGCGGGAGCAGGGCTTGTGGCGGCAGGCGTAGCGCGGCAAGACGCGGGCGCGGTAATGTAAAAACGATTCAGGATGCAGGACAGAAGTGTATGAGCAATAGCAGTGACGCTAAAGAAATGAGTGGATCGCGCAGCGACGGCGTGCCGCGCTATGTGATTCTGGATACCGAAACCACCGGTCTCGAACACGCCCAGGGCCATCGCATCATCGAATTCGCCGGCCTGGAGATGATCAACCGCAAGCTCACCGGCAAGCACCTGCATCTCTACATCCACCCGGAGCGCGAGATCGACCCGGACGCCCAGCGCGTGCACGGCATCTCGCTGGAATTCCTGGAAGGCAAGCCCAAGTTCCGCGAAGTGGCCGAACAAATGGCCGACTTCCTGCGTGGCGCGGAACTGATCATCCACAACGCGCCGTTTGACGTCGGCTTCCTCAACGCCGAATTCGACAGAGTGGGCCTGCCGCCGATCAACAAGCTGTGCGCCAATGTGATCGACACCCTGCGCGAAGCGCGCGACCAGTTCCCCGGCAAGCGCAACAGCCTGGACGCCTTGTGCGACCGCTTCGAGATCGACCGCTCCAACCGCACGCTGCACGGCGCGCTGGTGGACTGCGAGCTGCTGTCCGAAGTGTATCTGTGGATGACCCGCGGCCAGGAAAGCCTGGTGATGGACATCGACATGGACCTGCCCGGCGGCCAGGACGGCTCGATGAACTTCGAGCGCAAGCCGCTGCTGGTCAAGCGCGCCAGCGAACAAGAACAGGCCGACCACCAAAGCTATCTGAACGAACTGGACAAATCGGTCAAAGGCACTTGCTTGTGGCGCAGCCTGGAAGCGCCGGCCGGAGACGGCGCGTGAGCCGTTACCTGGCGCTGGTGCCGGCCGCCGGCCACGGCAGCCGCTTCGGCGCGCCCAGCCCCAAGCAATACCTGCAACTGAACGGCAAGCCGCTGATGTGGCACACGCTGCGGGCGCTGGCGGCGGTGGCCGCCATCGACACCGTCGCGGTGGTGATCTCGCCCAACGACGAATGGTTCGACGACTTCGACTGGGACCTGCCCAAGCTGCAAGTGCTGCGCGTGGGCGGCGCCAGCCGCGCCGAAAGCGTGCGCAACGGCCTGGACGCGCTGGACTGCGCCGCCGACGACTGGGTGCTGGTGCACGACGCCGCGCGCTGCTGCCTGTCCGCGGACGCGGTGGAACGGCTGCTGGCCGAAGTGGGCGACGACCCGGTGGGCGGCCTGCTGGCGCTGCCGGTGCCGGACACCGTCAAGCGCGCCGACGCCGAACGACGCGTGGCGGTCACCGTCTCGCGCGCCGACCTGTGGCTGGCGCAAACCCCGCAGATGTTCCGCCACGGCCCGCTGCGGCAGGCGCTGCAAGGCGCGGGCCTGGACGCCATCACCGACGAAGCCTCCGCGATAGAACGCAGCGGCGGCAAGCCGCTGCTGGTGGAAGGCGATGCCCAGAACTTCAAAGTGACCTACCCGCGCGACCTGGCCCTGGCGCGCGCGGTGCTGGCGGCAAGAAAGGATTGAGATGTTTCGAATCGGACAAGGTTACGACGTGCACCGCCTGGTGGAAGGGCGGCCGCTGATTCTCGGCGGCGTCGTCATTCCCCACGACAAAGGCCTGCTCGGCCACTCCGACGCCGACGCGCTGCTGCACGCCGTCACCGACGCGCTGCTGGGCGCGGCCGCGCTGGGCGACATCGGCCGCCACTTCCCGGACACCGCCGCCGAATTCAGGGGCGCGGACAGCCGCGCGCTGCTGCGCGAAGCCGCCAAGCGCGTGCGCGCCGCCGGCTGGCGGCCGCTGAACGTGGACAGCACCCTGATCGCGCAGCAGCCCAAGCTCGCGCCGCACATCGACGCGATGCGCGCGGTGATCGCCGCCGACCTCGGCCTGGACCTCGGCGCGGTCAACGTCAAGGGCAAGACCAATGAAACCCTGGGCTACCTGGGGCGCGGCGAAGCGATAGAAGCGCAAGCCGTCTGCCTGCTGGTGCCAGTGTAAGAACCTGTTCAACGCCGTATCGCCAACGCGTAGCAGATCGTAAACAGGTTCTAAGAATGAACGCGGTTTCGCCTGCGTCAAACCGATGCAAGCCCCGCCGCGCTACGATAGATGACAGGTGTCTGGCGGCTCGCCCCGTGCCATAATCCGCCCGGCGCAACCCATCCCAACACAGGAGGCATTACCATGTTGACCCAGGACCAGCTGAAGCTTGCCGTAGCCAAGAAAGCCATCGAATTCGTGCCGGACGACTGCATCGTCGGCGTCGGCACCGGCAGCACCGTCAACCTGTTCATCGAAGAACTGGCCGCCATCAAGGGCCGCATCCGCGGCGCGGTATCCAGCTCCGACGCCTCCACCGCCCGCCTCAAGGCCCACCACATCCCGGTCTACGACCTCAACGAAGTGGACGCGCTGCAGGTTTACATCGACGGCGCCGACGAAATCAACCACCACCTGCACATGATCAAGGGCGGCGGCGCGGCGCTGACCCGCGAGAAGATCGTCGCCAGCGTGGCGGACCAATTCATCTGCATTGCCGACGAAAGCAAATACGTCGCCATGCTGGGCGCCTTCCCGCTGCCCATCGAAGTGATCCCGATGGCGCGCAGCTACGTGGCGCGCGAACTGGTCAAGCTGGGCGGCCACCCGGAACTGCGCCAAGGCGTGACCACCGACAACGGCAATGTGATCCTGGACGTGCACGGCCTGAAAATCCAGAAGCCGGTGGAACTGGAAGAAATCATCAACCACCTGGCCGGCGTGGTCACCTGCGGCCTGTTCGCGCGCCGTCGCGCCGACGTGCTGGTGTTGGGACGGCAAAGCGGCGTGGAAGAAATCCGATAAGGCGCTAGGTCAAGCCTGGCCGCCCCCGCAAAACGGGCAGATGAATTGTCACATCGGCGTCATCTGCCCGCATTAACATAGCGTTTTTTGACTGGTTTTGGTTTGAGGCAGACATGGCAGAACATATTTCCAAGCAGTTCGATATGGAGCTGGAAACCATCCGCACCCGCGTCCTGCAAATGGGCGGATTGGTGGAGCAGCAGATCTTGTCCGCGGTGGACGCGCTGCTGGCCGGCGATATTGAAAAGCTGGACAAGGTGATCGCCGAAGACGCGCTGGTCAACGCGATGGAAGTCACCATCGACGACGACTGCCTGCACATCATCGCCCGCCGCCAGCCAGCCGCCAGCGATCTGCGCATCGTGTTCACCGTGATCAAGGTGATCACCGACCTGGAACGCATCGGCGACGAAGCCAAGAAAATCGCGCGCATGGGCAAGACCATCTACCAGTCCGAGCGCTACCAGATGCCGCGTTTCCGCGAAATCGAAAAAATGGCCGAAGTGGCGCTGGGCATGCTGCGCCGCGCGCTGGACGCCTTCGCCCGCCTCGACACCAGCGCCGCGCTGGAACTGGCCGAAGCGGACCAGGAACTGGACGAAGACTTCGCCGCGGAACTGCGCCAGCTGATCACCTTCATGATGGAAGACCCGCGCACCATCAGCATGTCCATCGACACCCTGTTCATCTCCAAGGCGATAGAGCGCATTGGCGACCACGCCACCAATATTTCCGAATACGTGGTCTACCTGGTCAAGGGCAAGGACATCCGCCACACCACCTTGGAAACCAAGAAGCGCGAAACCCTGGGTTGAACCCGGCCGCGCCGGCCATGGCGACTTGACATGACGGTTTGACTAAAATGGCGGTAACATTCGGTGTTGCCGCCATTGTTGCGTCTGGCGTCCGTGCCCGCCTTGGCGTTAGAACCTGTTTACGATCTGCTGCGCGTCGGCGATACGGCGTTGAAACCAAGCTCAAAATGCTCATGTACCACGAGTACATTCCGCTTTTTCGCTTGTTTTCGCCTTGTCTCGCCTTAGCTCGCGAGATCGTAAACAGGTTCTTACAACCCATGACGAATCCACCCCGCGCCCGGCGCGGGCCTAGATAAAGAGAGAAGGGGTGTCTTTGACACTGACCACGCCCCCCAATAACGTGCTCGCCACCATAGACATGGGCTCCAACAGCTTCCGCCTGCAAGTGTCGCGGGTGGTGGACGACCAACTATACGCGCTGGACGTGATGAAAGAGACCGTGCGCCTGGGCGCCGGCCTGACCGCGGACAAATACCTGGACCAGGAAACCCAGGACAAGGCGCTGGCCTGCCTGGCCCGCTTTGGCGAACGCCTGCGCGGCTTCACCCCGGCGCAAGTGCGCGCCGTGGGCACCAACACCCTGCGCGTGGCCAAGAACGCCGCCGACTTCATCGCCAAGGCCGAGCCGCTGCTGGGCTTCCCGATAGAAGTGATCGCCGGCCGCGAAGAAGCGCGGCTGATCTACCTGGGCGCCGCCCACTCCCTGCCGGACACCAAGGAACGGCGCATGGTGGTGGACATCGGCGGCGGCTCCACCGAATTCATCATCGGCAGCCACTACAAGGCCCTGGTCACCGAAAGCCTGCCGCTGGGCTGCGTCAGCTTCACCCTGCGCTACTTTGGCGATGGCAAGCTGAGCCAGGCAAACTTCCAGGACGCCATCCTGGCCGCGCGCAATGAAATCCAACGCATCGCCCACCAATACCAGCGCGAAGAATGGCAACTGGCGGTGGGCACCTCCGGCACCGCGCGCTCGCTGCGCGACGTGCTGGAAATCAACGACTGGAGCAGCGCCGACATCACCCTGGCCGGCATGGAAAAGCTCAAGACGCTGCTGATCCGCCAGGGCGACATCAAATCCATCGACGTCAACGGCCTCAAGGCCGACCGCGCGCCGGTGCTGGCCGGTGGCCTCGCCATCATGATCGCGGTGTTCCAGGAACTGGCCATCGACAAAATGACGGTGGCCGAAGGCGCGTTGCGCGACGGCGTGCTATACGATCTACTGGGCCGCCAACGCGAGAAGGACATGCGCGACACCACCGTCACCCAGTTCAAGCGCCGCTACCACGTGGACACCGCCCAGGCCGAGCGCGTCACCGCGCTGGCCGAACGCCTGTACCGCATGGTGGCCGGCGAAGACGTCGACCAATCCATGCTCAAGCGCCTGCTGTGGGCGGCCAAGCTGCACGAAATCGGCCTCACCATCTCCCACACCGCCTACCACAAGCACTCCTCCTACATCCTGCAGCACGCCGACATGCCCGGCTTCTCCAAGCGCGAACAAGCCACCTTGGCCGCCATCGTGCTGGGCCACCGCGGCGACATGGGCAAGATGCGCCAATACATGGAAGACGCCAGCCTGTGGCAGGCCGTGGTGGCGCTGCGCCTGGCGGTGCTGTTCCACCGCAGCCGCAACAGCATCACGCTGCCGGACCGGCTGGACCTGCGCCAGCACGCCACCGGCTTCGCGCTGACGCTGAACAAAGCCTGGCTGAAAGGCAGCCCGCTCACCGCCAGCGGCTTCAAGCAGGAAATCGGCCAATGGAAAAACGTCGGCTTCGTGCTCGACATCGAGCAAGTGTGAACCGCCGATGCGCCACGCCACGCTGAAAAAACGCATTCCCACGCTGGGCGAAGCCCCCGGCACCCTGCTGTCGGTGGGCGAGGCCAAGCTGCCGGAAGCCTCGATCTCCCTGTTTGAATACGGCCCGGAGCAACTGCAGGAAACCGTGTTCCAGACCGTGGCCGAAGGCCTGGCCCACCAGCCCGCCGGCGGCGTGCTCTGGCTCAACGTCTACGGTCTGCACCAGCCGGAAGTGATGCGGGCGATAGGCCAGCGCTTCGGCCTGCACGCGCTGGTGCTGGAAGACATCATGAACGCGCGGCAGCGGCCCAAGGTGGAAGACTACGGCGACTACCTGTTCATCGCCAGCCGCGTGTTCGACTACCACCAGCACGGCGAGGGCGGGGCCGGGCGGCTGCTGTCGGACCAAATCTACCTGGTCATCGGCCGCCGCTTCGTGCTCACCTTCCAGGAACGCCCCACCGGCGTGTTCGAAGAAGTGCGCGAACGGCTGCGCCGCGGCCGCGGCCTGCTGCGCCACAAGGACGCCGACTACCTGGGCTACTCCTTGCTGGACGCGATGATAGACGACTACTTCGGCGTGCTCACCGAGTTCAACGAAAGAGTGGAACGCATGGACAGCACGCTGCTGCGCGGCCGCGACCAAGGCGTGCTGCTGCAGATTCAGCGCCTGAAGCGCGACTGCCTGAAACTGCGCCGCGCGCTGATGCCGATGCGCGAAATGCTGATCTCGCTCAACCGCGGCGAACACGGCTTCTTCAAGCCGGAAACCCTGGTCTATCTGCGCGATGCCTACGACCACACCATGCACGTGATCGAATCGCTGGAGATGTCGCGGGAAATGGTGGGCGACATGCTGGACCTCTACCTGTCCACCCAATCCCACCGCCTCAACCTGCAAATGCGCGTGCTCACCGTCTTGACCATGATCTTCATGCCGCTGACGCTGATCGCCGGCATCTACGGCATGAACTTCGAATACATGCCGGAGCTGAAATGGCATTACGGCTACCACCTGGTGCTGGTGGCGATGCTGGGCATTGCCGGCGGCTTGAGCTGGTTATTCTGGAAGCGGCGCTGGTTGTAAACCCTGTCCCCTGTTGTGGAATCCACGCCGGCGGCGCGCTGCGCCGGCGCTTGCCTTGACCCTCTGTGCCCAATCGGTAACAATCGCCGCGTGCCGCGACATTCCGCGGCGCTTGGGTTTGACAGCCCGAAATCGCCAGACTCGTCACAGAATCTGCCATACCAAGGCAGGCGGTGGCGGGGAGGCGCGCGAGCGTCTACCGGTGTGTCTGTGCGGCCGGTCTGTCAACCCTGTCATCCGCCTGCCGTATCCGTTTGACAGCGCACGGCAGGCTTCGCACTGAGGAGTCACCGATGACGCATCCACACCGCCGGCGCTACCGCGCCTTATTCTCCCCCTCACTCCCGCTCAATCTCGTTCTCAAAAAACTACGCCGCATGCCTGGCATCGCCGCCGATCGCCTGCGCGCGCTGGAACGCCAATTGCAGATCCGCGAACACCATCTGCACCGCGCGATGCAAGACCTGCGCCAGGCCCACCACAGCCTGCGCGCGGTCCAAGCCTTGCTGCGCCAGGCCGGCGGCGAAGCCTGCCCCTGCGATGTGCTGCACATCACGCTGGAACCGGCGCAGCACTGGCTGCAACGCGGCATGACCACGCTGACCACGCGGCATTGACAGGAGACGACGATGAAAACCGCTATCCCGATACCCGGCCGCCACGCCTTGCGGCAACTGGAGCAAGCCTTGCACGCCCTCGCGGCGGACCCGCGCGCCCAAGTGCCGCTGGCGCAGGCGCAGCAAGCGCGGCAGCAACTGGAACAAGCGCTGAACGACCACCTGTCAGTGCTGCGCGAAGCCGAGCTGGCGCTGAGCTGCGTGCTGACCCTGCTGCTGCGGCACGATGAAGAAATGTTCGCCGGCAAACAGCTGCGCGTATTGCTGGAGCCGTTCCAGCAGCAGATGGAAGTGGCCTTGCATGGGCTGGAGGGCCTGCGTTAAGCCCGGTTGAGACCTTGACCCATCCACAACGGACCGCTGCCCCTGAGGCGCGGTCCGTTTTTGCATTTGCGTGGCTTCATGGGTGAACACGGGATCCGCACTGAGCGAGGCGGAGAAGATTTAATAGGCAGGAATTGGCAATAAAAATCAATGAAATCTCGATAAAAGCAACTAAATACCGGGATTTAGGGTTCTCCTGGAAAGTTAGGATAAATCCTATATCTGTAACAAATTGTAAACCATATGATGGCCTCGGAGTTTCCAGTGAGTTCAACGGCGCTTGCGCCGTGATATGCCGCCGGCGATATCGGCGGCTTTTTCTATCCGTGGGAGAGTGTGGTATGAAAACCTTGAACAGTAAAAAAGGATATCTGGTATTGGCGCTGTTGACGGCCTTTGGCGCCTCGGTGGTGAACCCGGTATTTGCGGCTAAATCCGAGCTGGCTGGTCAGATTGACTTCACCGGCAAAGTGGTGGCGGATACCTGCCGTCTCAGCTCGTCCAATGGCGACGCCACCAGCATCAAAGTAGATATGGGCACGGTATCGATAGAAGACATTGGCACGGTAACCAGCCCCAAGTTCACTGGCAGCGGCAGCAAGCAGGTGGATTTCAATATCACCTGCAGAGACAAAGCCCAAGTGACGATGACGCTGGCCGGTAAAACGCCGGAAGTGAACGCTGCCGGCAACATCCTGCGTGTTAACAACGGTTCGACCTCGGCTAACTTTGCCAAGGGCGTGGGCATCGCGCTATACGATAAAGCCGGTTCCACTACGGCCCTTAACTTGACCAGCGCGAACTTGCTGAAGGAAGACGCCAGCGGTGCGGCGGGGGAGGTCCGCCGCGTCAGCTTTGCCGCCGCCTATGTCGCCGACGGCACGCCGACAGCGGGTATCGCCAATGCCAGCCTGCCGTTTACGCTGACTTACGAGTAAAGGCCAAGCTTGGCGCCCGCTGGGCGCCAAGCATGCCCGCGTATCTGCTTTGAATTCCTCTTGATTTCCCTATGGCGTTTCCGATGAAAATCATTCTGCTTCCTCTGCTGTTGGTGCTTGCCTTGCAACCGGCCTGGGCCGGCATTGCGCTGAACGGCACCCGTTTGATCTTTGATGGCAACGATAAAGAAGCGCCCATCATCGTCAGCAATCAGGGCGAGGACATCCTGGTCCAGTCCTGGCTGGAGCCGGCGGAAGGGCAGCCGGAAGAGCTGCCGTTCGCGGTGACGCCGCCGCTGGCGCGGCTGCCGGCCAAGCAGCAACAACTGCTGCGCGTGCTCTATGCCGGCGCTGGCGCGGCCGAGGACCAGGAAACGGTGTTCTGGCTGAATGTGCAGGAAATCCCACAGGCCGCCAGCGGCGACAATGTGCTGCAGCTGGCGGTGCGTCAGCGCATCAAGGTGTTTTTCCGCCCTAAATCCTTGGGCAGCGGCGCCGCGCTGCAAGCGCCGGCGGGCCTGCGCTGGAGCGTGCGCCAGCAGGATGGCAAGCCGCAGCTGCGCGTGGACAACCCCAGCCGCTACCACGTGACGCTGGTGGATTTGGCGCTGAAAAACGGCAAGGAGTTGGCCAAGGCCTATATGGTGGCGCCCGGCGGCAGCGGGCAATGGCCGCTGCCCGCGACGGCGGCGCAACTGCGTTACGGCATCATCAACGACTTTGGCGGCCACATGGAGTACGCGGTGTCGCTGGAGCTCGGCCAGGAGGCGAGCCCTCGTCAGCTGGAACCGCAGGATCCGCAACCCTGATTGAAGCTCCTGCCGCCAGCCGGCCGCCACCGATTCATCTCCGGATAGCCTTGTCCCCGTTCTGCTTGAGTAAGCCCTGCCATGCGCCTACGTTCCGATAGCCTGTCTTGTCACGCCTTGCCGCGGTGCCGCTCCGCTCTGAAACCCGGCTGCCTGCTGATCTTGCTGGCGCTGGCGGAGTGGTCGCGAGCGGAAGAGGGGGCGGTGTCGACCGCGCCGACCCTGCTGGCTTTCAACACCAACTTCATCAACGGCGCCGGCCGGCCGGCGGACTTGAGCGCGGTGCTGAGCGGCGGCAACGCCTTGCTGCCCGGCAGTTATCGCGTGGATGTGCTGGTCAACGACAGCTTGAGCGGACGCCGCGATGTGGTGTTCGTGCAAGACCCCGCCAGCGGCAGGGTGACGCCCTGCGTGGACGCCGCCTTGCTGCAAGCCGCCGGCGTGCAATTGCAGAGCCTGACTCCGCCGCTGGCGGAGGACGATCCGGCCTGTCTGGATCTGGCCGCGTTGATGCCGCAGGCGGCGGTGGATTACGACTCCACCCGGCTGCAATTGAAGCTGAGCATTCCGCAAGCCTTTCTGAGCCGCAGCGCGCGGGGCTATATCGACCCGGCCTTGTGGGACGAGGGCGTGGCCGCCGCCTACGTCAATTACCAGTTCAACGCCAGCGAGAGCCGCAACAGCGGCGTGGGCGGCAGCACCAACCGCAGCGCCTTCCTGGGCTTGCAGAACGGCATCAATCTGGGCGCCTGGCGCTTGCGCAACGACTCCACGCTGAGCTGGGCCGATGGCCAGTCCATGGACGCGCGCAGCAACCGCAACGTGCTGCAGCGCGACATCACCGCCTGGAAAAGCCAGCTGGCGCTGGGCGAGCAATACACCGATCCCACGCTGTTCGACAGCCTGCGCTTCCGCGGCGCGCAACTGTCCAGCGACGACGGCATGCTGCCGGATAGCGAACGCGGCTACGCGCCGGTGATCCGCGGCCAGGCGCAGAGCAATGCGGTGGTGGAAGTACGCCAGAACGGCTATACCCTCTACCGCGCCAATGTGCCGCCGGGGCCGTTCGAACTGACCGATATCTTCCCCTCCGGCTCCAACGGCGACCTGGAAATCACCGTCACCGAGGCCGACGGCAGCAAGCGGGTGACGCAGCAGGCGTTTTCCAGCCTGCCGCTGATGTTGCGCAAGGGGCGCTGGCAGTACAGCGCCGCCATCGGCGAATACCAGGGCGGCCAGGATGTACGCCCCAACTTTGCCGCCGGCACCGTGGTTTACGGCATCGGCGACGACAGCACCGTGGCCGGCGGCCTGCAGTTCAGCGCCGATTTCCAGGCGCTGAACCTGGGCGTGGGCACCAATACGCCGCTGGGCGCGCTGTCGCTGGATGTCACCCAGTCCGTCAGCCGCGCCCAGGGAGAACGGCAGCAGGGCCAGAGTGTGCGCCTGCTCTACGCCAGAACCTTTACCCGCACGCTGACCAACCTGACGCTGGCCGCCTATCGTTACTCCACCGTCGGCTACCGCAGTTTCAACGACCACGCCAGCGATCTGGCCGACAACAGCCAGGCGAAGTTTGGCCGCAGCCGTTCGCGCATCGATCTGACCACTCAGCAGGACCTGGGCCGCGAGCGGCGCTTTGGCAGCCTGTACCTGAACCTGAGCCAGCAAAGCTATTGGGGCCAGAGCGGCGGCACCGGCAGCGTGGGCCTGGGCTATGGCAATAGCTGGAAGCGGCTGGGCTACAACTTCACGCTGAGCCGGAGCCGCGACAGCCGCCCCGGCGGCGTCAGCAGCACCCAGGCGATGCTGACCTTCTCGGTGCCGCTGGGCGACAAGCCGCGTTCGCCGCGGCTGTACTCCAACCTGAGCCATACCACCGGCAGCGGCGCTTCGCTACAAGCCGGCGTCAACGGCTATATGAGCGAGAACACCTCGTATTCGCTGCAGGCCGGGCATAGCAGCCGCGACGGCAGCAGCACCGCCAGCCTCAGCGTCAACCACAGCGCGGATTTTGTGCAGTTGAGCGCGGCCTACAACGCGGCGCGTCAGTATCAATCCGGCAGCGTGGGCGCGTCCGGCGCCATCGTGGTCCATGGCGGCGGCGTCAACCTGAGCCGCACGGTGGGCGACACCTTCGCGCTGATGCAGGTGGACGGCTTGTCCGGGACCGAACTACGCGCTGGAGACGGCGGCAAGCTGGGGCGCAATGGCTATCTGGTGCAGCCGTATGCGCAGCCTTATCGCGTCAATACCTTGAACCTGGACACGCGGCAATTGGGCGCGGACGCGGAGCTGGAAGACACCGTCAAGCAGGTGGTGCCGCGGCGCGGCGCGGTGGTCAAGGGCGTGTTCAAGGCTAGGCGCGGGGTGCGCGCGCAGTTCACCCTGCTGCGGCCGGATGGCGGCAGCGTGCCGTTTGGCGCCAGCGTCAGCGGCGAAGACGGCAAGCCCTTGGGTATCGTCGATCCCAATGGCAAGGTGCTGGCGCTGCTGAAGCGGGAGACTGGCCGGCTGACGGTGGCATGGCGCGGCGGCCAGTGCGTGGCCGATTACCGGCTGCCGCCGGCCAAGGCCGGCCAGTACTACCAGCGCCGCCGCCTGAACTGTAACTGAGGGGATGGGAATGGATTGGAAACGCTATGGCGGCGCGCTGCTGCTGGCCTGCGTCAGCCTGTCCGTGCAGGCCAAGATCAAAAGCTGTGATGACGAGGCGGTGATTAGTCAAGTGAGCGAAATTTCCGGCCTGCCACCGACCAGTGCTTCCAAAGCCGGCGATGTGTTGCATAAGCGGCTGTATCTGTTCTCGATCGGCTATGAGGTGGTGACTAAAATCAATGGTGACCGGATGCGCATGGGGGCGGGGTGGTCAGATGCTCCAGACCCTAATAATTTCAATACTATGAGGCTTGCCTCTGGACTGGGGGTGCGCTGGCGTCATGCCGATAGCGGTCTCGATGGCCGCTTGATTGGTTCAGGCAACAGCGACATCAATACCTGGAGCGAGTATGAGGATTACCCTGACAAGGTGGGGAAGTACACGCTGCAGGCATTATTTGTCCAGGAGTTTGTCTTGACCGACCCGACAAAATACCAAGGTGGCGGTGGTGGCTACCTGAGCACGCCTTTCAGTATTTATGCTCACGGCACCGGCAATGGCGCCAGCCAGAACGTGTCCAAAGGTTGCAATCAGTCAGTTCAGACAGGAGACGTGGCTTACCCTAAGGGGGTTTATCACTTTATCTACGACAACTGGTCCGGCGACACGCTTCCACTGCTGCCCGCGCCCAGCTGCAAGCTGGCGCTGGACTCCAAGCAGCTGCGCGTGTCCATGGACGCGATCAAGGTATTCGGGCTGGACCGCAAGGACGCGGTGTCTCAGGACAGCGTGCCGCTGCGCATCCGGCAGGAGGAATGCGCGATCAATGCCAAGCCGTCCATCAACTTCACCGATGCGGGTACGCCCGAAAACACCAGCCATACGCTGCTACCGAACAATGCCGATGCCGCCGGCAGCGCCAAGGGCCTGGGCGTGCGCTTGCGGCGGAATCAGCAGACGGATGTGTATTTCGGCCCGTCCAGCAGCAGCGACGGCAGCCGCCGCATTGCGCTGGGCACCGCCAGCAGCGGCAATCCGGTGCTGACGCTGGATCTGAACGCCCATTATGTGCGCACCACCGCCGCGCCTATCCAGCCGGGCGCGTTTGCGGCGACCGCCACTTTCGTTGTGTCTTATCCGTGATGGGGTGGTCCATGCGTTGCCGGCAGGCGCGGTTCAGGGCAGCGCTACCTTGAAGTTTGATCTTGAATGACAGGTTAGGGTTTATGAGGTTTATAGGCGTTTATTTATTACTGGCTTTGTTGGGCGTTTTTGCCTGGCAAGGCGCCAGGGCGGATATCAGTTTTGCCGGTGGGAGCCGTTATATCTTTGCTGCGGATGCAAAGCGTAGGCCGATCACCATCGTGAACGATGGCGCACAGCCGGCCTTGGTCCAAGTCTCGGTTGCCTGGGGGGAGGGCGATCTCGAGCGGGACCTGCCAATCGCGGTGAATCAACCCTTGCTGCTGATCGGCGCGGGCGAGCGCAAGAGCGTGGATGTGCTGTATGCGGGAGAAGGGCTACCAGCACAACAGGAGAGCTTTTTCTTATTGAGTGTGCTGGAAGTGCCGGCCGCGGCAGAGGGTTCTCATATTTTTTATCTTGGCTTGAGACACCATTTAAAATTGTTTTACCGGCCGGCGCTGGCCTCGTCTCCGGAGCAGGCCATGGAAGCGCTCAGTTGGCGCGTGGAAAACGGTGGGAAGAAAATACGGGTGGAAAATAGCTCGCCTTACTATCTGACCTTGCTGGATATCAAGGTGATGGATGGCAATGGCGCTGTTTGCGGGCAGTCTGTCGCGCATAAAATGCTGCCGCCGTTTTCTAGCGCGGATTGGCCTGTGGATGGCTGCGAGGGTGTGGTGGGTAAGGTGCGTTATCAGATGGTAAAGGATAGTGGCCTGGCTATTAAACAATCTTATAAATTGAATGGTTGCGTTTCAAAGGGGGGGGTATGAGAGGTTGCTATTTTTTTATGGCTCTATGTTTGCTATTCATGCTGTCTGCGCCAAGCTACGCTCTAAAGTGTACCAGTCTTGATAATAATGTTAGCGTCAGTGATATGGTTGAAACTACCGTGGCAGTGCCCAATTCTTTGCCTCAAAAAATGGTGTTGTGGCGTCAGGTGACCCAAACGCTAGAAGCAAAATGTTGGGTTGATGTGCGAGGTTTTAAGGAAGAAAATGTATATTTTTATCTAGATCCCAAAAAGGTTGATCTGGGGCCTGATATGGATGTGGGGGTGACCTATAATGGTGTCGATTATATTAAATCGGAATTGTCTGGCGGGAAGTTGGATACAGGTGTAGGTGTTTTGGCGTGCAAATGGGATGAGATTAAGAAGGAGTGTGTTCAAGATAAGACAATAGTGAAGTTCAAATACTCTGTTTTCTTGTCCAAGAAGTCGGCTAAAGGGCCTCCCAAAGAGGGGGCGCTATCAGTGGTTCAGAGTTTTATGGCTTTTCAGTTTGATGGTAAGAATGATGTGCGTCCAGGCGCGAGCTATAACTTGACAGTGAACGGTTTGAATAAGATTCGCTATATTCCTTGCGAGTCTAAAATTTCTATTGCCCCTAATTTTATAGATTTTGGCGGAGTACCAGCCTCATCGGCTCAAGTTGGCAGGGTCATTCGATCACTTCCCTTTGTGATTTCTGAACAGCGTGGGTGTAGTGCTGCTTATGGTGTGAACCTGGCTTTTCATCCTAAAAATGTAAGGGATAGCACAGATAATACGCTGATTGTACCTGGCAATAATAGGTCGCTTGGAGTTCGTATTGTTGATGCGGAAAAAAATAAAGCGCTGGTGCTGAGGAAAGAGTATGAGTTTTCGCCGGTTGGATCTGGCCTGTTTTATAGCAAACGATTCTTGGCGGAGCTGTCCTGGTTGTCCCAGACACCACAGCTAGGGCGGTTTGATACCGGCGCGATTGTGGATGTTTATTATAAATAAGCCTGTCGACAATGATTGCCCGCTTGCGGTGAGGTGGGGCGATGTGATTTTCTGTGGCTTGCTTGATGTTCAGAAAATCTTGCCCGCATGTCTTGCGCCCGGGGCGATTGCGCAATGGTCACGGGCGCAGGCATGTCCAAACCTGTATAAAGTGCAATTTGATCTCTCTGCGTGACCGATGGAAATGCCGCTACGTCCGTAAAGAGGTGTTTCAAGACTGAGTCACTGTGAAATTTGATTTTTAATAAGCTCTAAACGGTTTGTGGCGATTCTAGTGGGCGCCTGATTTAGATTGGAGTGTGAATAATGCAATATGCGCGGAGCTTTGTCACCATCCTGCTGACGCTATTGCTTTGTACGAGAGTAGAAGCCGGTTATTGTGAGCCGGAAAATAATACGGAACGAGTGGGCTTTGCATTCAACAAAACCCTGGGGTCCACGGAAGGCAATGTTGGTGGCAGTGTGTTGGCCGATGCCCATAGCTGGAATACCGGAGGCCATTACAATGTTAATTGTGATTGCCTCGCACCAGGGCAAGAGTATCGCAGCAATGTCTTTTTCAGCACCAAGACCACGCTGAACAAGGGCGTGAGCAGAACCATCAACGGCGCGGTTATCCAGTTTTATGAAATCAACCATAATTTGCAGGTGGGCACGGAGCTCTATCTCGGCGAAGGGGTGCAAGCGTTCAGGGCTACGCCTTGGGATGGGGTGGATAATCTGACCACCACCAGTAGTCGCTGTCCCGAAGTTGGCAATGCCATCGATGCCACTGTACGGGTGCCGCTGACAACCGCCCGCCGGGGACGGCTGCATTTGTTCATCAGCAGCCCTTTTACCGGCAGCGTCAGCGTGCCGGAGTTCAAGGTGCTGGATTTATACGGCAGGATGGCATCGCCGAAACCGATGTCGATGCGACCCATCATGAGCTTGTTCATGAGCGTGAACGTGGTGGTGCCGCCGCGGTGCCAGTTGGCGGCCGGCCAGCAGGCCGCCATTGATTTCGGCGCGCTGAGCCCGGCGCAGCTGGCCAGTCCGGGCGCGGGCAGACAAGGCGCGGTAAAGCGCAATTTCCAGATTCAGTGCAGCAATGTGTCGGCCAAGGTCAAAGTCAGCCTGGCACTGGAGGGGCGACCTTACGGCCAGGATGCGCGCTATCTGAAAACCTCGCATGGCGGTATTGCGATAGCGATGGAGAGCGGCGGCAAGCTGGTTCCGCCCAGCCGACCCGGTTCCACGCCGGTGTCGAATCAGTTGATCCCGATAGCGTTGGACTACCCGAGTCTGAAAGCGCGGTTCGATTTGCTGGCCTGGCCGGTGAAGATGCAGCCGCGCCCGGAGCCGGGCGCGTTCCAAGGCAATGCCACCTTGCTGTTCGATTTTGAATAGCGTTAGCGGATGCTAGGGCCGGCTCAGCTCCACCGACCATTCCGGCCCGGAGCCTATGCCGCGCTTGGCGGCGTAGTTGTCCATATTCAATGCCAGCGACACGTCCAGCAGGCTGTTCAAATAGACCAATGGCTGGCCGCTGGCCACTTCGCCAAAGGTGTGGCGATACGGCGCCACCACTTCGTCCACCGGCTTGCCCTGCTTGAAGATGCGCACTTTCACCGTGTCGCCGGGGCGGAAGCCCTGGGCTTCGAACAGCGCTTTGGGGATATTGGTCCACACATTGCCGTATTGCGGGTCCAGCACCGGGATCATGCCCTTGAGCCGTCCATCGGCGGCTTCCGCGCGCTGATACGACAGCTTGACCACGGCGGACGCCGGCAGCGGCGGGCCCACGTCCTCGAAACGGATCTTGCCAGCGGCCAGGCGCGCGCCGGTGTAGGCGTAGACATCGCGGCCATGGAAGGTGTAGGACGCGGCCGAACCTTGGAGGCGGTTGGTTTTTTCGTCGATGCGGCGCAGCTCGGCCACGCCGTCGCGTTCGGCGATCAAGGTCAGCAGGCCGTTGTTGGGATTGACGAAGTAGCGGCCGTCCCGGGTTTTCAGCACCACGGATTGGCGCTCGGTGCCGACGCCGGGGTCCACCACCGACACGAACACCGTGCCCTTGGGCCAGTAGTTGGCGGTCTGGTACAGCCGGTAGGCGCCGCTCCAGATGTCGTAATCGGGGATTTCGTGGGTGAGGTCGGACAGCGTCAGCTTGGGGTCCACCGAGTAGGCGACGCCGCGCATTGCCGACACCGCGCCGTCCTTGAGGCCAAAGTCGGTCATCAGCACCAGCGGTGCGTCCGCGCGCGCCAAGCCGGCCAGCAGCAGGCCGGCGGCGAGCCAGAGGCGGGCGTTTTTGAATAGCCTCATTCTTTTTCTCCTAAGTGTTTTTGTTTCCAGGCGCCTGCCAGCGCCGGGCTTGCCTAAAGCCTGTTCAACGTCTCGCGAGCTAGACGAGACAAGGTGATTTAAACAACCCCACCGCTGCGCAGCAGACATTGAACCGCTTGTTACACCTCGTCCGAGCGCAGCCTCTGCACGCCGGCGGCCAGCATCTGCGCCCAGGCGCTGCTGAGCGAGCCGTTCAGATTGATGCCGCGGCAGGCGTCGTCCACCACCGTGGTTTCCAGGCCGGCGGCGCGCGCGTCCAGCGCGCTCCAGGCCACGCAGTAGTCGGTGGCGAGGCCGGCCAGCCATACCCGCTTGACGCCGCGCTCGGCCAGGTAGCCGGCCAGGCCGGTAGGGGTTTGGCGGTCCGCTTCGACAAAGGCGGAATAGCTGTCCAGCGCCGGGTTGCAGCCCTTGCGGATGATCAATTGAGCCAGGCTGGTGTCCAGTTCCGGGTGGAAGGCCGCGCCATGGCTGCCGGCCACGCAATGATCCGGCCACAGCGTTTGTTCGCCATAGGGCAGTTGGATGCTGTCGAAAGGCTGGCTGCCGGGGTGTTGGCTGGCGAAGGACACATGTTTGGCCGGGTGCCAGTCCTGGGTCAGGATCACCCGGTTGAAGAACTGCATCATGTGGTTGATCAGCGGCACGATTTGATCGCCGTCGGCCACCGCCAGTTCGCCGCCGGGACAAAAACTGTTTTGCACGTCCACCACGATCAGGGCGCAATCGTCGCCGTAGCGCTTCAGGGGCATAGCGTTTTCCTGCAAGGGTTCTCAGCCTTTCTTGTTACCACGCGGCCGCCGGCGCGGTAAAGCCCGACGCGGCGACAATCGCGAAATAGGGTTTGCCATTTATACCCTATGGGGGTATATAATTCAGCCCAGGAGGTCATCATGACAGCAAGCACCGTGGATTTGCCGATTGAGGGCATGAGTTGCGCGGCCTGCGCCGCCAGGATTGAGAAACAGTTGAACCGGCTGGATGGGGTGGAGGCGGCGGTCAACTTCGCCAGCGAATCGGCCAAGGTCTCGTTCGACCCGGTCAAAACCCCGCCGCAAACCTTGGTGGACACCATCGCCAAGACCGGCTTCGCCGTGCCGCGCCGGCAGGCGGAGCTGGATATTCAGGGCATGACTTGCGCCGCCTGCGCCGGCCGCATCGAGAAGGTGCTGAATCGGCTGCCGGGCGTGTCCGCCCAGGTCAACTTCGCCAGCGAGAGCGCCCGCGTCGATTACGTGGCCGGCCTGGCCGACGAGGCGGCGCTGATCGCCGCGGTCAGCCGCGCCGGCTACCAGGCCGCGGCCAAGGCCGGGCCGGGCGACGACACCCTGGCGGCCGAGCATGCGCGCCGTTACCGGCGCGAGCGGCTGTGGTTCGGGTTTTCCGCCTTGCTGACGCTGCCCTTCGTCATTGAAATGGTGGCGATGTTCAGCGGCGGTCATCATGGCTGGCTGCCGCGTTACTGGCAGCTGGCGCTGGCCACGCCGGTGCAGTTCGTGGTTGGCTGGCGCTTCTACAAGGGCGCCTGGGCGGCGTTGCGCGGCGGAGGCGCCAATATGGATGTGCTGGTGGCCTTGGGCACCAGCATGGCCTGGCTGCTATCGGCGGCGGTGACGCTGCTGGGGCTGGAAGACCAGCATGTTTATTTCGAGGCCAGTGCCTCGGTGATTACCCTGGTGCTGTTGGGCAAATTGCTGGAGGCGCGCGCCAAGGGCAAGACTTCGGCGGCGATAGAGGAGTTGATCCGGCTGGCGCCCAAGACCGCCCGCGTGGAGCGCGAGGACGGCCGGGTGGAAGAGGTGGCGGTGACCGCGCTGCGTCAGGGCGATGTGGTGGTGGTGCGCCATGGCGAAACCTTGCCGGTGGACGGCGAGGTGATGGACGGCGCGGCGGCGCTGGACGAAAGCATGCTCACCGGCGAAAGCCTGCCGGTGGCCAAGCGTGTCGGCGACAGCGTTTACGCCGCCACCCGCAATCAGGACGGCATGCTTAAGGTGCGCGCCACCGGCGTGGGCGGCGATACCCAGTTGGCCGAGATCGTGCGTCTGGTCAGCGCGGCCCAGGGCTCCAAGGCGCCGATCCAGCAATTGGCTGACGTGATTTCCGGCGTGTTCGTGCCGGTGGTGGTGGGCATCAGCTTGTTGACCTTCATCATTACCGGCTTGTGGTTGCAGGATTGGTCGGCGGCGCTGATCCACGCGGTGGCGGTGCTGGTGATCGCCTGCCCGTGCGCCTTGGGCCTGGCCACGCCGACGGCGGTGATGGTGGGGGTGGGCAACGGCGCGCGGCGCGGCATTCTGTTCCGCAACGCCACCGCGCTGGAGCTGGCCAGCCAGGTGGGCGTGCTGTTGGTGGACAAGACCGGCACGCTGACCGAGGGCAAGCCGCAAGTGAAACAAGTGCTGCCCTTGGCGGCGGACGCGGACCTGGTGCTGCAACTGGCCGCCAGCGTGGAGGCCGGTTCGGAACATCCGCTGGCGCGCGCCATTCTGCAGCAGTCGCAGCAGCAGGGCCTGGCCTTGCTGCCGGTCAGCGGCTTCGCCGCCCAGGTGGGGCAGGGGGTGCAGGCGGAGGTGGCTGGCCACGGCCTGGTGCGCGCCGGCGTGCCCGGCTGGCTGGGCGAGCAGGCGCAAACCGCCTCCTTGCCCTTGCAGCAGGCGGGCAACACCGTGGTGGCGGTGGCGCGCGGCGAGGAGTTGCTGGGGCTGTTGGCCATCGCCGACCGCATCCGGCCCAGTTCGGCCCAGGCGGTGGCGCAGTTGCAGGCCATGGGCATACGGGTGGCGATGCTGACCGGCGACAACCCGGCCACCGCCGCCGGCATCGCCGCGGAAGCGGGCATTCGCGATTACCGCGCCGAGGTGAAGCCGCAGGACAAGGCGGCGGAGGTGCGGCGCTGGCAGGCGCAGGGTTTCAAGGTGGCGATGATGGGCGACGGCGTCAACGACGCGCCGGCGCTGGCCGCCGCCGACGTCAGCCTGGCGATGGGCGCCGGCTCGGACGTGGCGATCGAGGCCGCCGACATCACCCTGATGCACGGCGATCTGATGCACGCGGTGGACGCGATCCGGTTGTCGCGCGCCAGCCTGCGCAAAATCCGGCAGAATCTGCTGTTCGCCTTCATCTACAACGTGATGGGGATACCGCTGGCGGCGCTGGGCATGTTGAACCCGGTGATCGCCGGCGCGGCGATGGCGATGAGTTCGGTATCGGTGGTGAGTAATTCGCTGTTGCTGCGGCGCTGGAAATAAGGCGGCATCGGCGCTAGCGAAGTTTTGAATTTTTTCAGGAGAAAGCAATGTCCGAATTGATCATGAAAGTGGATGGCATGACCTGCCAGGGTTGCGTGAAAAGCGTCAGCGGCGTGCTCAGCGGCATGGCCGGCGTCAGCGAGGCCGAGGTCAGCCTGGAGGCCAAGCAGGCCAAGGTGGTGTACGACGCCGAGATCGTGTCGCCGGAGGAGTTGGCGGCGGCGGTGGAGGACGCGGGCTTCGATGTGACGCGCTGAGCCTTAAACGGCGGCGTAGCGGAACAGGGCATGGCTTGCGGGCCATGCCCTGTTTCTTTGGGCGCCAGCATGTGGCCAAAGGATGCGGCCAGTCTTGTGTTTGGCTTGTTATGGTCCCATATCGGGACTATCATGCAACCATGAAGATCATCGCCACGCGCGCCTTGAAGACTTTTTGGGCGCAGCATCCCCATGCCGAGCAAGCGCTGAAAGCGTGGGTGGATGAGGCGAGCCAGGCGTGCTGGACCTGCCCGCAAGACATCAAGGACCGTTACCGCAGCGCCAGCTTCGTTAAGGCCAATCGGGTGGTGTTCAATATCAAGGGCAATGACTATCGTTTGATGGTTGCCGTTGCTTACCGGGTGGGCATCGTCTACATCAAGTTCATTGGCACTCACGCTCAGTACGATGCCGTCGATGCCGCCACCGTGGAAATGGAGTCTCCATGAATATCCGTCCCATCCGCAGCGAAGCCGACTATCAGGCCGCGCTCAAGGAAATATCCGTACTGGTGGAGATGGACCCAGCGCTGGATTCACCGGAAGGCGAGCGTCTGGACATTCTGGCCACGCTGGCCCAGTCCTATGAGGCCAAGCACTTTCCCATCGATTTGCCGGACCCGATAGAGGCAATCAAATTCCGTATGGAGCAGGGCGGTTTGACCGTGGCGGACATGCAGGTTTATCTGGGCAAGCGCAACCGCGTCTATGAAGTGTTGAATCGCAAGCGGCCGCTTAGCCTCGCGATGATCCGCCGCTTGCATGAAGGCTTGCATATTCCCGCCGAGGTGCTCATCCGCGGTTGAATGATTCGAACCGTCCTCGTTCTTGCTGCGACGGGGTGGGCTCTTATTCCTCCTCCCCCAACACGCCGAACTCCACCGGCGTTTTCACGTAAAACACCCTGACCCCGGCGGCGGCGAGCGCGGCCAGCAGTTGTTCGGCCTCGTCGGCGCTGAGCGCCAGCGTCACTTCTTCCGGCTGGTCCGCCAGGTCGAAGAAGTGGGCGGAGTGCAGCCGGCGGTGGCGGCCGTAGCCTTCGCTGGCGGCGAACAAGGTGGCGCCGCGTATGCCCAGCCGCCGTGCTTGCTGCACGATCCATTCCGCCAGCGGCTGGCCATCGTGACTGTGGCCTTGCTGAGTGAAGAACGAGAGTTGATAGCCTTGCATTGCGCGGACCTCCGGCGGCTACAGTTCGATCAGCATGCCTTCGCGCAGCGGGCAGACGCGCAGGCCGTTGGGGTATTCCGAGTGCAGCTGTTCCAGCATGTGTTCGCGGCAGCCAGGGTCGATATGGCTGATCCACAGATGGGTGTTGGCCGGCAGTTGCGGCAGGAAGGGCAGCAGCAGGGCCGGCGTCATATGGCCCTGGCGCGCGGCCTCGGCCTGGCGTTCGTCGGTATAGGTCAGCTCGCAGATCACATCGGTCAGCGAGGGCACATTGGACACCCATTGCCAAAAGGCCGGGCAGGGGCCGCTGTCGCCGCTGAAGGCCAGCGCGCGCCAGCTGCCTTCTATCAGCCAGCCCAAGGCCGGCACGCTGTGATTGGCCGGCAGCGCGGTGGCCAGCCCTTCGCCCAGCGGCAGCGCGTAGCCGGGTTCCACCGCCTGCAGCCGCAGCCAGGGTTGTTCGGCGCTGGGCTGGCGGGTGTAGTCCGGCCACAGCTCGCCGTTGAACAGATGGGCGCGCAGCGCGTCCAGCGTTTCCTGCTGGCTGTAGACCGTGAGGCCGGGGCCGTGATGGCTGGCGTGGACATCGGCCAGCAGCGGCAGGCAGCCGCAGTGGTCGGCGTGGCTATGGGTGAGCAACACTTGGCGGATGGACAGCATTTCGTCGGCGCGCAGGCTGGTGACGCCGGTGCCGCAGTCTATCAGGGTGTTGTCGTCGATCAGGAAGCTGGTGGTGTGATGGGGATGGCCAATGCCGGCGGCGGCGCCGAGGACCTTGATGTGCATGGGTTTCTCCTGGTTGCGGCTGTTGACCGGCCAAGGCCGGTCCGCCGCTGCAAACATGGAAACGATCTGCTGCCCGCCCCGCCTGACGCGAGTTGTTGTCCTGGCCGCCATGATGGCGACGGCCGGTTTGAATCCTTCTAGTGTAGACAAACCGGCCGCCGCTTGCGCGCTCCAGGGTTTAGAACCTGTTTACGATCTCGCGAGCTAAGGCGAGACAAGGCGTTGCGGCTGAGAAAGCGGAATGTACGCGTGGTACATGAGCATTTCGAAGGCGCACTCACCGTGTAAGGCATCCGCGACGCGCAGCAGATCGTAAACAGGTTCTTAGAACTTGTTCAAAGTCTCGCGAGCAAGAGCGAGACAAGGCGAAAACGAGCGAAAAAGCGGAATGTACAGGTGGTACATGAGCATTTTGAGCTCGGTTTCAACGCCGTATCGCTGAAGCGCAGCAGACTTTGAACAGGCTCTTAGCGCACGACGCCCACCGGGTAGAGGAAGCGATTGCTGTCGGCGAACGGGGTCTGCTCATAGAACCAGTTGAGCCGGGCGTTGCGGTCCTTGGCGAACTTGGGGTCCTTGAGCCTGGCCTGGAAGGCCTGGCGCAAGGCCGGGCTTTCCGCCAGCATGCGCCGCGCCATCGGTTCCATCACATAGGCTTCCGGCGCTTCCGCCGAGGTGAGGTTGGCGTTGAAGAAACCCCAGTGCAGGAAGGAGTCCGGGCTGCTCGGTTCCAGCAGCAGCATCGCCAGCGTGCCCAGCGGCTGTTGCGGGTCCACCATCACGGAGCCGGCCGGATAGGTGACTTTGCGCTGCAGCGGGCTGGGCTTGCCGTCTATCAGCAAGCGGCCTTCGTAGCCGGGAATCTTGTCGGCGGATTCGCGATCCGGCTCGAACGGGGTGCCCAGCTTGATGTCGTCCAGCCGGTAGACGGTGACGTCCAGGGTTTCCGGCCGGCTCAGCTCGCGTAGCTGAATGCCGTGGGCGCGCAGGCGGGCGATCACCTCGTGCCATTGCGCCGGCACCACATAGGCCTTGGGCCGCGCGGCGATCAGGTCCGGCACGGTCAGCGGGGTGATGGGCAGGCGGTAGTCGCGCGGCTGATTGCTCCAGCGCACGATTTTGTCGCCGGTGATGGGGGAGGGCACTTTGTCGAACTTGACGCCCTTGAAGTCCACCAGCTTGGGCTTGCCCTCGGCTTCCTTCCAGGTCAGCGTCACCGGGTCCGGCCGCGCGGCGCGGTCCTTGGCGATGGCGGCGCGCAGGCCGTCGTAATGGCGGGACACGCTGTCGAAGATGGCGCGGTAGAGCACGTAGTTGCCCAGCACTTGCTGCTTGTAGGGCTTGAGCGCGTGCAGTTCCACCAGGATGGCGGGGATGCCGCGGGCGTCGGCGTACTGGTTGGAGAAGCGCGCCAAGTCGCTGTAATACGGGTAATAGCCCTTGTCGGGGTTCTCGTTGTCGTTCATCGAGATGCAGACATTGGGCTCGTGGCCGTAGCGGCGCAGCTCGCGATAGACCTCGGGCGTCATCACCTGGTCCATCCAGCGGCTGGACGCGGGCGACCAGCCCTGGCCGTTATTGCAATAAGTGACGTCGTACTGGTAGTTGACGCCGTCGGTGCTGTGGGTATCGATGAAGAAGTCCGGCTGGTAGTCGTTGAGCGCGCGCGCCACATTGCGGATTTCCGGGCTGTCCAGCTTGGTGAAGTCGCGGTTCAGGTTGAGGTTGCGGCCGTTGACGCGCCAGCCGGTCTGTTCCGGCCCATTCTGGTTGATGCGGCCGTATTTGCCGTAGCGCATGTCGCCGTCCACGTTGACGGTGGGGACGAACAGCAGGTTGACCTTGGACAGCAGCGCGTCGTCGCGGATCAGCAGGTCGCGGATCAGCATCAGCCCGGCGTCCTTGCCATTGGCTTCGCCAGGGTGAATGCCGGCTTGCACGTAAATCAGCGGCTTGCCGCTGGCGCGCAGGCCCTGCGGCGATTTGTCGGCGGCGGCGGACACCACCGCCATCATCATGTCGTGGCCCTGGTCGGTTTTCTCCGCCATCGGGCTGAGCTTGAGCAGCGCCGGCTTGGCGGCGGCCAGCCGGTTCAGATAGGCGATGGTTTCCGGATAGGCCGGCGTGTGCTTGAAGCCGCTGGCTTCCAGCGGGGTAGCCCATGGGTCGTCCGCCTTGGCGGCGAAGCGCTGGCTATCCCCCCGCCAAGGGATGTCCGGCGGCAGCACCCGCTGGCGCGCGGCGGACAGGTATTGGCTGTCGTCGACATAGTCCGGCGCGGCCGGCATGGCGTGCGCGTGCGGGCTGAGGTGCAAGGCGGCGAAGGCGGAAACGATGGCGAAGCGTAGCGGCAAGTGCATGATGATTATCCTGATTGTCCGAGACCGAAATAGGCTACGCCCGGCTCCCCCGTAGACGCACGGGCTGTTGCGAGGCGGCTTGACGCGGATCAAGCGCTTGCTCGCCGCGGTTCCAGGTGAAACGCATTCTGCACGAATCAAAAAGCCGGAGCCCCGCGCTACAGGACTCCGGCGCGTGCGCTGCCCAATGCTATGAGGTCGCTTCAAGAGCCGGGAAGGTTTTTCCCGGGCTCAGAGCCTGTTCAAAGTCTCGCGAGCAAGGGCGAGACAAGGCGAAAACAAGCGAAAAAGCGGAATGTACACGTGGTACATGAGCATTTTGAGCTCGTACTCACCGTGCTACGCCTCACGAAGCGCAGCAGACTTTGAACAGGTTCTCAGGCCCGGGCCGGCAGGCTCCAGCGCTTGTCGCTCCAGCGGCCCAGCAACTGCAGGCCGCCGCAGACCAGGAAATAAGCCAGCGCGATGAAGGCGAAAATCTCCAGCGGGTAGACCTGTTCGCGGTTGTTGACCTGGGTGGCGACGAAGGTGAATTCGGCCACGCCCACCACATAGGCCAGCGAGCTGTCCTTGATCAGGGTGATCCACTGATTGACGAAGGAGGGCAGCATCATGCGCAAGGCCTGCGGCAGCACGATCAGCCGCAGCGTCTGCCAGCGGTCCAGTCCCAGCGACAGCCCGGCCGCCCATTGGCCGGGGCCGATGGCGGCGATGCCGGCCTGCACCGACTGGCTCAGATAGGCGGCGTTGATCAACGCCAGCGCCAGCACCACGGTGAGCACGCCGGGGATATCCACGCCAAACAGGATGGGCAGCAGGAAATAGCACCAGAAGATCAGCATCAGCACCGGTATGGCGCGCAGCAGCGCCACCAGCGTGCCCAGCGCGCGGCGCGAGCCGGGTCCGCCCATCACCAGGGCGATGCCGCCGGCCAGGCCCAGCAGGCTGGCCAGCACGCCGGCGGCGGCGCTGATGGCCAGGGTCAGCAGCAGGCCGCCGGGCTCGCCGTTGGCCAGATTGCCCCACAGCAGATAATCGAGATTGTCCTGAATCACCGGCGGCATCATCGCGGCGCCCTCCATGCCGGCTCGCCGCGCTGGCTCAGTGCCTGGGTCAGCAGCACCAGCAGCAGATAGGCTGCGGTGGCGACGGCGAAGGCCTGGAAGGCGAGCAAGGTTTCGGTTTCCACCTGGCGCGAGGTATAGGACAGCTCGGCCACGCCTATGGCCATCGCCAGCGAGGTGTTCTTCACCACCGCGGTGTACTGGCCGATCAGCGGTCGGCGCGCCAGCGCCCAGGCCTGCGGCAGCACCACCCAGCGGAATTCCTGCCAGGCGTTCATGCCCAGCGCGCGCGCGGCCTGGCGCTGGCCGGCGGCGACGCCGCGCAGTCCGGCCTGCAGTTCGCCGCAGATGAAGCTGGCGCTGTATAGCGTCAGGCCCACCAGCGCGGCCAGGAATTCAAAGGACGGCCACGGCAAGGCCAGGCCGCCCGGCAAGGGCAGGCTGCGCGGGCTGTTCAGCCACAGCATGGCGGCCTCCGGCAGCAGGCCGGCCACGCCGAAATACCACAGCAGCAATTGCACCATCAGCGGGGTGTTGCGGTGCAGGCTGACCCAGAGTCCGGCGCCGCGGCCCAGCGCGCGCCAGCGCGACTCCAGCGCCGCGGTCAGCAGCATGCCGAGCGCGGTGGCGGCGGCGCAGACCAGCAGGGCCAGCCAGCCGGTGAGCAGCGCGCCCTTGAGCAGCCAGCCCAGGTAGTGGGGCTCCAGCCAGTGGTGGCCGAGCCAGGAGGGGGGATTCATTGCTTGCGGTCCTGTATTGCGATTGCGCTTCGCCTTTCAGCGCCGGCGGCGTCTGAAATGGCGAAACCGCCGGGCGTGCCCGGCGGCTGGGGATACGGATGGGAAAACGCGGGTCTTAGCTGGCTTCGCCGATCTTGAAGTCCCTAGGCAGCGGCGCCTTGGTGGCCGGGCCGAACCACTGATTGTAGATCTTGGCGGCCTGGCCGGATTTTTCCAGCTCCAGCAGGCTGTCGTTCACCGCCTTCAGCAGTCGCGCCTCGCCCTTGGGCAGGCCGATGGCCTGGTATTCGCGGGTCAGGGTGAACGGCGCCAGCTCGAACTTGGCCTTGTCCGGCGCATTGGCCAGCAAGGCGGCCAGCTTGGAGCCGTCCTGGCTGATGGCCTGGACATTGCCGTTGCGCAGCGCGGTGAAGGCCAGCGGGGTGTCGTCATAGGCCACCACGGTGGTTTTCGGGTATTTGTCGCGCAGGTTCACTTCCTGGGTGGTGCCCTTGTCCACGCCCACGCGCAGGCCGGCCAGTTGCTCCGGCTTTTGCAACGATCCCTTGCGGGCGATGAACTGCTGGCCGGAGGCGAAGTAGGGCAGGCTGAACGCCACTTGCTTCTTGCGCTCGTCGGTGACGGTGAAGTTGGCGGCCACCAGATCGGCCTTGCCGGACACCAGCAGCGGCACGCGGTTGGCCGGGTTGGTGGGAATCAGGCTGAGTTTGACGCCCAGTTTCTTGGCGATGTGCTGGGCCACGTCCACGTCCAGGCCGGAAATCTGGCGGGTCTTGGCGTCGAGGAAGCCGAAGGGCGGGTTGCTGTCGAAGGCGGCGACACGCAGCACGCCGGCTTTCTTGATGTCGTCCAGGCGGTCGGCCCAGGCGGCGGTGGCGGTAGCGCTCAAGGCGATGGCCAGTGCGATGGCGTGTTTCATGGTGATGCCCCTAGTCTGAAGACGCGCCGGGGGTTTCGATCGCGCCTGGGGCGGCGCGTTTTCAGAAGATGCCGGCGCATCGTGATTCCGAGAAATTTCCTGCCATGGATAAACCCATGACATGCGATGAGCTGATGCTAAGGCATCTTGCAAATTCTTGGAAATTATTAAAAATTAGTCCCATATGCCAATTTGTTTTGATCTGGTGATTTTCATCATTGGAACAATGCCTTGGGCGGAATAGGTGAAACACGGGCATCAAGGCCTTGGAGAGCGCTCCCTTGGCTTTCGCTTTGGTGGAGTGGCCTGATGCTTGTTATGGCTTTTCAGGCCGGGTAATAGACCCAATCCGGTAACGGAAGTGATTGTTTTAGGTAGGATTGACAAACAATTTCCTTTGCCGCCCTTTCCTGCAATCGGCATAATCGCGGTTTTCCGAAGCCCCGTCCCATTGCCGGGCGTGGAGTCGGATTTGAAACTTTTTTTGACGACTGTAGTGACGGGGCACGATAGCCGCACCCTTTCATCGCCGTCCGCATAAGCGACATGCCTAGTATTTACCAACTCAAATCCCGCTTTCAGGACCTGCTGCGCCCCTTGCTGCGCGGCCTGGTTTCCCTTGGCGTCACCGCCAACCACGTCACGCTCGGCGCCATGCTGGCCTCCATCGCCTACGGCGGCTGGCTGGCTTGCCAGCCGGAGCGGCCCTTGCCCTGGCTGCTGCTGCCGGTGTTCCTGTTCCTGCGCATGGCCCTGAACGCCATCGACGGCATGCTGGCGCGCGAGCACGGCCAAAAGTCGCGGCTGGGCGGCATTCTCAACGAGGTGGGCGACGTGGTGTCCGACGCCGCGCTCTATCTGCCCTTCGCCCTGCTGCTGGCGCAGCCAGCCTGGGTGGCGCTGGCGGTGGTGCTGGCGCTGCTGACCGAGTTCGTCGGCGTGCTGGGGCCCAGCTTGGGCGCGAGCCGGCGTTACGACGGGCCGATGGGCAAGAGCGACCGCGCCTTTGCGTACGGCGCCTACGCGCTGCTGTTGGGCCTGTGGCCGCAGGCGGCGGCCTGGGGCGGCTGGGTGTTTGGATTGAGCGCCGCCTTGATGGCGCTGACCTGCGTCAATCGGGCGCGGTCCATTTTGAAAGAGGGCGAAGATGTTTAAACCGCTGTTGCCGCAGGCATTGATCTGGGCGCTGGGCGCCGTATTCGCGCTGCTGGTGATCGCCAGCGTTGCCATCCGCGTGCTGGAGAGCCGCTCGCCGCAGAAGAACTGGCTGGAATTGAAGCTGCGCATCCGTACCTGGTGGTGGATCGTCGCCTGCTTCTCGCTGACCTTGCTGGGCAATGTGCCGCTGGCGCTGGTGGTGTTCGCGCTGATCAGCTTCCTGGCGCTGAAAGAATACCTGACGCTGTGCGCCACTCGCACCGCCGACCACGTGGTGCTGTTCTGGGCCTATCTGAGCATCCCGCTGCAGTATTACTGGCTGGGCATCCACTGGTACGGCATGTTCATCATCTTCATCCCGGTCTACATCTTCCTGTTCCTGCCGATGCGCATGGTGCTGATCGGCGAGACCCAGGGCTTTCTCAAGGCCGCCGCCTCGCTGCAATGGGGCTTGATGATCTGCGTGTTCTGCCTGAGCCACATGGCCGCGGTGCTGACCCTGCCACAGCTGACCCATATCGGCGAACCGGCCCAGGGCGCGATGCTGCTGTTCTACCTGGTGGCGCTGACCCAGCTCAACGATGTGGCGCAATACCTGTGGGGCAAGGCCTTCGGCCGGCGCAAGGTGGCGCCCAAGGTCTCGCCCAACAAGACGCTGGAGGGTTTCCTCGGCGGCGCGCTGACCACCTGCCTGCTGGGCTGGCTGCTGGGGCCGCTGCTGACGCCGTTCTCGCCGCTGCACGCGGCGCTGGCCGGCCTGCTGATCGGGGTGATGGGCTTTATCGGCGACATCGTGATTTCCGCGGTGAAGCGCGACATCGGGGTCAAGGACTCCGGCCGCCTGCTGCCCGGCCACGGCGGGGTGCTGGACCGGCTGGATTCGCTGACTTATACCGCGCCGCTGTTCTTCCACTATGTCCACTACTTGTACTTCTGAGCCGATGATGAGCCGATTGCTGCGCATTCTGTTCGTACTGCTGCTGGCCCGGCCGGTGGTGCGGCTGTGGCTGGGGGTGACGGTGCGCCACCAGGAGCGGCTGCCGCTGCGCGGCCCGGCCATCGTGGTGGCCAACCACAACAGCCATCTGGACATCCTGGCGCTGTACAGCCTGTTTCCGCTGGGCCGCATCCCCGAGGTGCAGCCGGCGGCGGCGGCGGACTACTTCCTGAAGAACCGCCTGTTCGCCTGGTTCGCCACCCAGGTGGTGGGCATCATCCCGGTGGTGCGCGGTGGCGTGGCCAAGGGGCTGGACCCGCTGGAGGGCTGCCGCGAGGCGCTGCGCCAGGGCCGCATCCTGATCCTGTTCCCGGAAGGCTCGCGCGGCGAGCCCGAGGTGTTGTCCGAGATCAAGTCCGGCATTTGGTATCTGACTCGCGATTTTCCCGATGTGCCGGTGGTGCCGGTCTATCTGCACGGTCTGGGCCGGGCGATGGGACGCGGCCAGTGGCTGCCGGTGCCGTTCTTCGTCGACATCGCCGTCGGTCGCCCGCTGCAGTGGCTGGAAGAGAAAGCCGCTTTTCGCGACCGCATCCGCGAATCGCTATTGCATTTGAAGCAAAAAACGCTGCCCGCCGCGCCGGCGGAGCAGGAGGCTTGAAAGGAGCCTGAGCATGCGCCAAGCCGAAGAATCGCAGTTTGTCAGCTTTGATGGTCAAACCCTGTTTTATCGGCATTGGCCGGCGCTGAGCTCCGGCCCACGGCCGCGCGCCATCGTGCTGCTGCACCGCGGCCACGAGCATTCCGGCCGCCTGCAGCACCTGGTGGACGAATTGCAACTGGCGGACACGCCGATGTTCGCCTGGGACGCGCGCGGCCACGGCCGTAACGAGGGTCCGCGCGGCTACAGCCCCAGCCTGGGCGCCACGGTGCGCGATCTGGACTGCTTCGTCCGCCATCTGTGCCAGCGTCATGGCCTGGCGATGGAGGAGATCGTGGTGATCGCCCAGAGCGTGGGCGCGGTGCTGGCGGCCACCTGGGCGCACGACTACGCGCCGCGCGTGCGCGCGCTGGTGCTGGCCTCGCCGGCCTTCAAGGTCAAGCTCTACGTGCCCTTCGCCCGGACCGGACTCAGGCTGATGCAGCGCCTGCGCGGCAATTTCTTCGTCAATTCCTACGTCAAGGCGCGCTTCCTGACCCATGATCCGGAACGCATCGCGTCCTACAACAGCGACCCGCTGATCACCCGGCCGATTTCTTCCAACATCCTGCTGGCCTTGTACGACACCGCCGAGCGCATCGTCGCCGACGCCGGCGCCATCACGCTGCCGACCCAGTTGCTGATGTCGGGCGCGGACTTCGTCGTGCACCAGGGGCCGCAGCGCGAATTCTTCCAGAAGCTGGGCAGCCCGCTGAAGGAGATGCACCTGCTGCCTGGCTTCTATCACGACACCCTGGGCGAGCGCGACCGCGCGCCGGCGCTGGACAAGATCCGCGCCTTCATCCAGCGGGTGGAGGCCGGCGCGCCGGCGGTGGATCTGAGTCGCGCCGACGCCGCCGGCTACACCGCGCTGGAATACCAGCAGCTGCAACAGCCGCGTTCCTGGCTGTCGCCGCTGCGCTGGCAGTTCGCGCTGACCCGGTTGACCCTGGCCACGTTGGGACGATTGTCGGCGGGCATTCGCCTGGGCTGGCGCACCGGTTTCGATTCCGGCAGCACCCTGGACTATGTGTACCGCAACCAGGCGTCCGGCATCAGCCCGCTGGGCCGCCTGGGCGACCGCGCCTATCTGGACAGCGTGGGCTGGAAGGGCATACGCCAGCGCAAGCTGAATCTGGAGGAACTGATCGCCATGGCGATGGGCCACCTGCGCGCCGACGGCCAGCCGCTGCGGCTGCTGGACATCGCCGCCGGCCATGGCCGCTACATCCTGGACGCCATCGCCGGTCAGCCGGTGGAGCATGTGCAACTGCGCGATTACAGCGACATCAATGTCGGCGCCGGCCGCCGGCTGATCGCCGAGCGCGGCTTGGACGCGGTGGCGCGTTTCGACCAGGGCAATGCCTTCGATCGCGCCAGCCTGGCGGCGCTGCAGCCGGCGCCGACGTTGGCGGTGGTGTCCGGCCTTTATGAGCTATTCCCCGAGAACGAGCCGATTCGTCAGTCGCTGGCCGGCCTGGCCGAGGCGGTGCCGCCCGGCGGCTATCTGGTCTACACCAACCAGCCCTGGCATCCGCAGCTGGAATTGATCGCGCGCACGCTGAGCAGCCATCGCGGCGGCGCGGACTGGATCATGCGCCGCCGCACCCAGCAGGAGATGGATCAATTGGTGGCCGACGCCGGCTTCGAGAAGCTGGAGCAGCGCATCGACGAGTGGGGCATTTTCAGCGTCAGCCTGGCGCGTCGCCGCAGCGATGCCGCGGCGGAACGGCCGCAGCCGCTGGCCGAGGCCGAGGCGTGAGCGCGCCGGCGGAGCCGCTGCGCGTCGACACGCAATTGAGCGGCGTGATCCTGGCCGCCTGCCCGGAGCTGCCACAGCCGTTGTTCGACGAAGGCATGCGCGTGGCGCGGCGGCATGCCGGCGATGCGCCGCTGGAGCTGCATCATGTGTTGAGCGGCTTTGGCTGGGTGTTGCTGAATGTGGACGAGGAGGAGCGCTATCTGGCCGAAGGCCTCAGCTTTTGCGAGCAGGCCGCCGATCTTGGTTCGGCGGAAGGGGCGTCAGCGGCGGGCGATGCCTGGCTGCTTGGCGATGCAGGCGACTCCGACTTGCAACGCAGTCTGCACCGTTACCGCCAGGCGCTGGCGGCAGAGCATAAGGCCGCCGCTATTGACGTCGCTTACGTGCTGGAAAAGCTCAGCGATGAGGAGCCGAAACGCGCCGCTGATTATCTGCGCGAAGCCGAGGGGCTGCTGCTGCAGACCGCCGCGTCCGCCGAAGCCGATGTGGCGTCCTGGGGCTGCTACGGCGTGGGCCGGCTCTATCTGGATCGCCGCTTCTTCGGCAAGGCGGATCAGGCCGAGTCCTGGCTGTTGAAATCGGCCGAGCTGGGCTGGGGGCCGGCGATGGATGCCTTGGCCGAGCGCGTCTATCGTGGCAAGGACCTGAGCAAAAGCCTGGAGTGGCGCGAGAAATATCGCGTCTGGGAAAGCGAGCAAGATCCGGACGAAGATGAGTGGCCGGATACCGGCGATGCAGTCGCGTCGTTGGCGGAGCCGCGCCCCCGGCGCTGGCCGTGGCTGCTGGCGCTGGCATTATTGGCGCTGCTGCTATGGTGGCGGCGATGAGCGCCGGCCGGCCCTGGCGGCTGGCCTGTCTGTGGCTGCTGCTGCTGGGGCCCAGCTTTTTCCTGCTCTACGGCGCGGCCAATCACTACGCGGCCGGCCTGCCGCCGGAGCGGGTGGGCAATGTGGCGATGGCCTGGGAGCGCGCCATCCCGCTGTGGCCGTGGACCATCGTGCCGTACTGGAGCATAGACCTGCTCTACGGCGTCTCGCTCTTTCTGTGCGCCAGCCGCGCCGAACTCAATGCCCACGCCAAGCGCCTGCTGGCGGTCACCCTGTTGTCCTGCCTGTGCTTCCTGCTGTTTCCGCTGCGCTTCGGTTTCGAACGTCCGCCGCTGGATGGCGTGTTCGGGCGGATGTTCGATCTGCTGATGGGCTTCGACAAACCGTTCAACCAGGCGCCGTCGCTGCATATCGGCCTGCTGCTGGTGTTGTGGCTGCGCTACTGGCAGCACACGCCGCCGCGCTGGCTTTGGCTGCTGCATGGCTGGTTCGCCTTGATCGGCGTGTCGGTGCTGACCACCTGGCAGCATCATTTCTGGGATGTGCCTTCCGGCTTCGCGCTGGCGGTGCTGGTCTGCTATCTGTGGCCGATGCCGGCGCCGGCAACGCCGGCCTGGCATTCGCCCGAGCCCGGCCGCAGCCGCCGGCTGGGCGCGCGTTATGCGG
>NZ_JAJOHW010000027.1 GCF_021129195.1 Chromobacterium aquaticum
CCTTCCGTGTGTTTCCGTGGCAAGAATTAGTCGGCGTTTTTCCGTGGATGTTGTGACTCAAGCGCCAACGCTCGCTCCTCGCGCCACACCGCCACCAGCTCGGCGAAACGCGCGCCGGCCTCGGCCGCCAGGCCGGCGTCGTCGATCTCGCCGGCCAGCCAGCGCTCGGCCGGCCGCTGAAACAAGCTGCGCCCCACCATGAAGCCGCGGCAGCTGCGGCTGGCGCGCGCGGCGGCGAAGCCCTGGCGCAGCACGTCCAAGGGCGCGTTCAGCCCCAGCAGCACCACGCCGCGGCAATAGGGATCGCGCTCGGCGATCAGCGCGTCCAGCGCCGGCCATTGCGCGGCGGCGGGCGGCTCCAGCTTCCACCAGTCCGGGTGGATGCCCAGGTTGTACAGGCGCTTGAGCGCGCGGTAGACGGTGTCGTCGGCGCGCGGCAAATCCTTGGACGGGATGATTTCCAGCAGCAGTTCATGGCCGCTGGCCTGGGCGGCGTCGTAGAGCGCGCGGACCTGCGCCTCCTGTTCCAGCCGGTTGTCCAGCTCATCGTCCGGGTGGTACTGGACCAGGCATTTGATCACCTGCTCGCGCGGCCAGGCGTTCAAGCCGCCGGCCATCGCGCGGCCTTGCTCGAACACCAGCGGATTGGAGCCGGGCAGCTCCACCGGCCGGCCCACCCACCAGCCGCGGCCGGTGGCGGCGTACAGCGCGTCGGCGCCGTAGCGCTCGTCGATCAACATCCCCACCCGCCCGTGCAGATCCAGCCGCTGCTCGACGTCGGCCACCGCTTGCACCAGCAGTTGCTTCAAACGCGGCAGCCGCGTCTCGTCCGCGCCCGCCGCGCGCGCCAGTTCGAAGAACTGGCTGCGGTGGTCGAAGGCGAACACGCACAATTCGTCCCAGCGCGGCCGCGCCGCGCTGACCCGATGCAGCCGGCTCAAGGCCGCGTCCTCGCCCGGCCGCCGCATCGGCGCGGCGAGAAAGCGCTCCAGCTCGGCCGGGGTCGGCATCGCCGGCGCGCAGCCGTGGCGCGACACCACCAGCGCGCCGCAGGCGTTGGCGCGGCGGCAGCATTCGGCGTAGTCGCCGCCGCGCAGCCAGGCGGACAGGAAGCCGGCCAGAAAAGCGTCGCCGGCGCCCAGCACATTCATCACCTCCACTGGCGCGCTGGCCACGCTGAAGGCGTCCTCGATGCGCGCCGGCACCGCGTCGGGAATCACCGCGCAGCCCAGCGGCCCCAGCTTGACCACCAATACCGCCCGGCTCAGCGCGCGCACTCGGGCCAAGGCCGGCATCAGCTCGGCCGCGCCGCCGGCGATCAGGAACTCCTCCTCGGTGCCGACGATGAGGTCGAACTCGGAGAGCAGGCTCTGCAAGTGGGCACTGACCTCCTCGCTGGCGATGTAGCGGGTTTCGCCGTCGCCGCGGCCGGCCAGGCCCCACAGCACCGGCCGGTAATCGATGTCCAGCACCGTGCGCGCGTCGTGGCGGCGCGCGTATTGCAGCGCGCGGCGGCTGGCCGCCTCCACCCCGGGCCGCGACAGATGGGTACCAGTGATCAGCAAGGCCTGGCTGCCGGCGATGAAGTCCTCGTCGATGTCCTCGATGCCTAGCGCCATGTCGGCGCAGTTTTCGCGGTAGAACAGCAGAGGAAAGGTGTCGCGGTCCTTGATGCCCAGTAGGGTCAGGGCGGTCAGCCGCTCCGGGTCCACCCTCACCTGGCTGACGTCGCAGCCTTCGGCGCTCAGGGTGTTGAGCAGGAAGCGTCCCATCTGCTCGTCGCCGACGCGGGACAGCATCGCCGATTTCAAACCCAGCCGGGCCGCGCCGAAGGCGATGTTGGCGGAGGAGCCGCCCAAGTATTTGGCGAAGCTGGCCGCGTCTTCCAGCGGCGCGCCCAGTTGCTGCGCGTACAGGTCCACCGCCAGCCGGCCCAGGCAGACCAGGTCGCGGTCGCGGCCGCTGGCGAAACGGGTGGTGTTTTGCATGCTAGATCTACCTTTCAGATATGGACGCCGTCCAGCTCGGCCATCAGTTTCTGCATTTCCGCGCCGCCGGCCATCATGTCCAGCACCTCCTCCTTGCTGACCGCGTCCTTGGCGTAAGTGCCGAGCGAGCGGCCGCGGTTGAGCAGGGTGAAGCGGTCGCCTATCGGGTAAGCGTGGTTGACGTTGTGGGTGATGAAGATCACCGAGATGCCCTTGTCGCGCGCCTTGGAAATCAGCTTGAGCACATTGACGCTCTGCTTGACGCCCAGCGCGGCGGTGGGCTCGTCCAGGATCAGCACCCGCGCGCCGAAGTAAATGGCGCGGGCGATGGCCAGGCATTGCTTCTCGCCGCCGGACAAAGTGCCTATCGCCTGGTGCGGGTCGCGGATGTGGATGCCCATTTCCGCCAGCTTGTCGCGCGCCACCTCGCCGGCCAGTTCCAGATCCAGCACCGGCAGCAGGCCCAGCCATTTCTTCATCGGCTCGCGGCCCAGGAAGAAATTGCGCGCCACCGACATCAGCGGCACCAGGGCCAGGTCCTGGTAAACGGTGGCGATGCCCTGGTCCAGCGCCTGGCGTGGCGAGTCGAAGCGCACCGGCTGTCCGTCCACCCGGTATTCGCCGCCGCTGGGCCGGTGCACCCCGGCCAGGGTCTTGATCAGCGTGGACTTGCCGGCGCCGTTGTCGCCCAGCAGGCAATGTACCTCGCCGCGGCGCAGTTGCAGATCCACCTTCTGCAAGGCGATCACCGAACCGAAGGTCTTGCTGACCTGATCCAGCTCCAAGATGTAGTCGTCACACGGTTTCATCTTCGACTCCTTGCGGCCCGCGGCCAGGATTGTTCAGCGCAGCGGCCGCGGCAAGGCGCGCCGACGCGGGCAGTGCATTGAGTACGGCAAGGAGGCGCAAGGCCGCCACATCGTTTTGCCGGCTCGACCTCGGTCCGTCACGATCGGAAAAATTCAGCGCAGCGGCTGCGGCAAGGCGCGCCGACGCGGACAGTACATTGAGTACGGCAAGGAGGCGCAACGCGGCCGCAGGGATTTTGCCGGTCGTGACCATCATTTGGCCTCCGTCACGCGGCGTCTGACATAGTGATTGAACAACACCGCCATCAGCAGCATCAGGCCGAGGAAGACGCGGAACCAGTCGGAATTGATATTGGTGTAGGTAATGCCGATCTGCACCACGCCGAAGATCAGCGCGCCGACGCAGGCGCCCACCACCGAGCCATAGCCGCCGGTGAGCAGACAGCCGCCTATCACCGCGGCGATGATGGCCTCGAACTCCTTTTGCAGGCCGCGGTCGGCGGCGGCGGAACCGACGTCGCACACTTGCAGCACCGCGAACAGGCAGGCGCAGAAGGCGGTGAACATGAACAGGCCTATCTTCACCTGCTTGACCGGCACCCCCACGTTCTTGGCGGCGTTGGCGTCGCCGCCGGCGGCGAAGATCCAGTTGCCGATCCGGGTGCGCGCCAGCACGAAGGCCGCGATCGCCGCCAGCGCCAGCCACCACAGCAGCACCTTGGGCACGCCGGCCGCCGCCGCGCCGCCGTCCGGCAAGGAGGCGATCGCGCCGATGCCGGCCAGCCAGTGGAACAGGCCGGCTCCGACATGACCGACGAACAGCCATTGCGCCAGCGGGTCCGCCGCCGCCAGGTCGCCGACGCCGCTGACGATGGTGCGGTTGGCGAACAGAATGGACAGCGCCAGCGTCAGGCCGCGCAGGATGAACAGAAAAGCCAGGGTGACGATGAAAGACGGCAGCCGGGTCTTGAGCACCAGATAGCCGTTGAGCCAGCCCACCGCCAGCGAACCGGCGAAGGCGAACAGGATGGCCAGCCAGAACGGCCAGCCGAAGTACAGCGGCGGGATCGCTACCATCATGCCGGCGAAGCCTATCATCGAGCCCAGGCTCAGATCGAACTCGCCGGCTATCATCAGCAGGCAGGCGCCGATGGCGATGATGC
Source organism: Chromobacterium aquaticum (assembly GCF_021129195.1). Lineage (GTDB taxonomy): Bacteria > Pseudomonadota > Gammaproteobacteria > Burkholderiales > Chromobacteriaceae > Chromobacterium > Chromobacterium aquaticum. The sequence continues at coordinate 3,961 of NZ_JAJOHW010000027.1, forward strand.
CGAGGTAGGCCGCCACCTGCGACCAGTTGACGATGCCGTCCACCGCGAACATGCCGGAACCGCCGGCGCCGACGCCGAACACCGCGAACACCAGCGCCGCACCGGCGACGGCGGCGAATTCCGGCCGTCCCATCAGCCGGTCGAACAGCGACAGCCGCCGCACTCTTTCATCATCGCCGGGCGGCGCCATGCGGATGCCCGCGGCCTTGCCCGGGCTGGCCTTGCTCATGCTCATTGCTCTGCTCCTTGCCCCGGGCGGCCGGTAATTCCGCGCCAGGCGTCAGGTCCATCGGAAAACGGCGGCTAGCGGAACTGCCCGGCGTACTTCTCCACCTTGGCGATATTGTCCTTGGTGACGAAGCCGGGGCCGGAGTTGATGTGGCGGCCCTTGTAGAGGGGGACCAGCCCGTACTCCCTCAGCCGGGCCTGGAATTTGGGATTGGCCTTGAGCGCCGCTTCCACCTTGGCCGGGTCCGTGGTCTTGTCGCGCTTCATGATGGCCAGCGCCGCCACCGGGATATAGCCCTGCAGATAGGGTTGCTGGTCGATGGCGAACTTGATGGTGCCGTCCTTGATCGCCTTGGAAATGTCCTCGGACAGGTCGAAGGTGGCGAAGTAGAGCTTGCCGGCCAGGCCCATCTTCTTCACCGCCTTGATCGCCGGGCTGGCCGAGGTCGGCCCCAGCGTCAGCAGCGCCTGGGTACCGGGATTGTTGCGCAGATAGGCGCTGACCTTGCTTTCGATGCCGGTGGGGTCGTCGCCGGCGTCCAGCGTGGATTTGCGCACATCGGCGCCGATGGCGTCGGCGAAGCCCTTGCAGCGCTCGAAGGAGGCCGGGTTGGTGGCATAGTGGTTGACGCAGAGGAAGCTCTTGATCCCGGCGGCCTTGGCCTGCTTGCCGGAATCGAAGCCGGCGTCGTATTCCGGCTGGCCTACGTGCAGCAAGGCGCCCAGGCTTTCGCTTTGCTTGATGGTGCCGGAATTGATGGTGATCAGCGGAATCTTCTTGGCCACCACCTGGCCCAGCGGCCGCTTCAGCACATCGTAATCGGCGATGCTGGCGATCACGCCGTCGTAATTGCGCGCCGCCGCCTGCTCGATCAAGCGCGCCATGTCGGCCAGGTCGCCATTGGGTGGATTGCGGTAATCCACCTGTACGTTGAAATCCTCGCCGGCCTGCTTGATGGCGTTCTTGATGGTGTTCCACCAGGCGTCGGAATCCGGCGCGTGGCTGACCAGCACGAAACGGGCGTCGGCCGCCAAGGCCGGCTGGGCCAGCGCGCAGAGCGCCAGCGCCGCCGCGGGCAGTGCCCGCCTCCACTTACACTTCCAGGATCGCTGCTGCATCTCTCTCCTCCTTCTTCTCCGCCGGCCCATCGTGGGGCCCGCTATGGTGTCGGCCGCGGCCACTGTCTGGCGTCGGGCGTGAAATCACCTTAAGAGCTTTCGCTCTATTCTGCAAATAATTTTCCAAATGTGTTTTTCAATAGAAAATTATTTTCGAACACAAGGACAAAACGTATACTGGTCAAAACCTTAGGAAAGCCCGCCCATGGCCAACACCGTCCCCGCCGAGGAATTGATGCAGCGCATCGCCGCCGAATACGACACGCTGAGCAAGCAGCTGAAAGTGATTGCCGGCTATGTGGAGCAGCACCGGGGCACGCTGATGCTGCAACGCATTACCGACATCGCCCAGGCTTGCGAGGTGCAGCCTTCGGCCATCGTCCGCTTCGCCCAGCGCTTCGGCTTCGCCGGCTTTTCCGATATGCAGGCCGTGTTCCGTGACGCATTTACGCCACAGGGCGCGCCGCAGCCCAATTACCGCCAGCGCATTCAGAGCCTGATCGCCAGCCGCGACGAGCAGCGCTCCGCCGCCGGCATGACCCGGGACTTCATCGCCGCCTGCCAGCAAGGTCTGCAGGAACTGGACGCCGCGCTGGACGAGGCGCAGCTGGAGGCGGCGGTGGAACTGCTGCTGAACGCCGACAACATCTACGTGACCGGGGTGCGGCGCATGTTTCCCATCGCCTCCTACATCGCCTACGCCTTGCAGCACACCGCCAAGAAAGTGCATCTGCTGTCCGGCCTGGGCGGCATGTTTCCGCAGCAAATCCGCAGCATTGGCGAACAAGACGTGCTGATCGCCATCAGCTTCCAGCCCTATGGCAAGGAAAGCCGCTATTGCGCGCGGGTGGCGGCGCAGCACAAGGCCAAGCAGTTGGTGATCACCGACAGCCAGCTCAGCCCGCTGGCGCGCGGGGCCGACGCGGTATTGACGGTCAGGGAAGGCTCCGCCTTCTCCTTCCGTTCGCTGACCAGCACCATCTGCCTGTGCCAGGCGCTGTTCATCGCGCTGGCCTGCCGGCTGGAGCTGAACATAGAAGAAACCAAGGAGACTGGAGGATATGATGATTGACGCAGCGCTGTTCGGAGCCGGCCGCATCGGCAAGATCCACGCCGCCAACCTAGCCCGCCTGCCGGGCATGCGGCTCAAATACGTGGTGGACAGTCACGCGCCGGCGGCGCGGGAGCTGGCCGCCGCCCACGGCGCCGAGGCCTGCGCCGCGGAACAAGCGCTGGACGATCCCGCGGTGCGCGCCGTCATCATCGCCGCCAGCACCGACACCCACACCGAACTGATCCTGGCCGCCGCCGCGCGCGGCAAGGCCATCTTCTGCGAAAAGCCGGTGGACCTGGAGTTGGAGCGCGCGCGCCAGTGCGCCCAGGCGGTGGCCGCGGCCGGCGTGCCCTGCCTGATCGGCTTCCAGCGCCGCTACGACCCCACCTTCGCCGCGCTCAAGGCCAGGCTGGCCGCCGGCGAGATCGGCGCGCCGGAAATGCTGATCGTCACCAGCCGCGACCCCGGCGCGCCGCCGCTGAACTATATCCGCCGCTCCGGCGGCATCTTCAAGGACATGCTGATCCACGACTTCGACATCTGCCGCTGGATTCTGGACGACGAAGTCCTCAGCGTGCACGCCAGCGCCAGCGCGCTGAGCGACCCGGCCATCGCCGCCGCCGGCGACGCCGACAGCACAGCGGTGACGCTGCGCACCCGCCAGGGCCGGCTGTGCCAGATCAACACCAGCCGCCGCGCCGCCTACGGCTACGACCAGCGCTTCGAAGTGCTGGGCAGCCGCGGCATGCTGCAGGCCGGCAACCACCGGCCCACCGAGGTGATCGCCTACGGCGAGCGCACCGTGGCCGCCGACTTGCCGGAGCCCTTCTTCCTGGAACGCTATCGCCAGGCCTACGCCGCCGAGATGGCGCACTTCCTGGAGGTGATGCGCGACGGCTCCGCGCCGCGCACCACGGTGGCAGACGGCGTGCGCGCGCTGGAACTGGCCGACGCCGCCACCCGTTCCTGGCGCTCGGGTCAGGTCGTCGAATTGGATCAGGTCTAAGAACGTGTTTACGATCTCGCGAGCTAAGGCGAGACAAGGCGAAAACGAGCGAAAAAGCGGAATGTACACGTGGTGCATGAGCATTTTGAGCTGGTTTTCAACTCCGTATCGCCGACGCGCAGCAGATCGTAAACAGGTTCTAAGAGCCTGTTCACAATCTCGCGAGCAAGAGCGAGACAAGGCGTTGCGGCTGAGAAAGCGGAATGTACAAATGGTACATGAGCATTTCGAAGCGGCACTCACCGTGTCGCGTCTCACTAAGCGCAGCAGATCGTGAACAGGTTCTAACTCAACAGGGAGGCTTGTCATGTCTACATTAAACCTCGGCGTCGCCGGCCTGGGCCGGCTGGGCCGCCGCCACGCGCTCAATCTGCGCGAGCGCATCGTCGGCGCGCGCGTGATCGCCGTCTGCTCGCCGCTGCCGGAAGAACTGGACTGGGCGCGCCGGGAACTGCCCGATGCCGCCGGCCACGCCACGCTGGACGAACTCTTGGCCGAACCGGGGCTGGACGCGATCTTGCTGGCCACCCCCACCGCGCTGCACGCCGAGCAGATCATCGCCTGCCTGGACACGGGCAAACACGTGTTCTGCGAAAAGCCGCTAGCGCTGAATCTGGAGGACTGCCTGCGAGTGGAGCGCGCCGCCGCCCGCCGCCCGGAGCTCAAGGCCATGGTGGGTTTCGTGCGCCGCTTCGACCCCAGCTACCAGGACGCCGCCGCCAAGCTGGCCCAGGGCCTGGTGGGCCGGCCCTATCTGCTGCGCTCGCAAACCTGCGACCTTAACGACGACAGCGGCTTCTTCGTGCAATTCGCGCCCAGCAGCGGCGGCATCTTCATGGATTGCAGCATCCACGACATCGACCTGGCGCGCTGGCTGCTGGGCGCGCCGCGCCCGCTGCGGGTATGGGCCAGCGGCGTCAACGCGGTGCACGGCGCGCTGGCGCAATACGGCGATGTGGACAACGGCATGGCGATGTGCGAGTTCGAGGGCGGCAAGCTGGCCTGCTTCTACGCCTCGCGCACCCAGGCGCACGGCCATGAAACGCTGACCGAGATCTTCGCCACCCAGGGCCGGCTGAGCGTGGGCGCCAACCCGCGCGCCAACCGGGTGGAGATCAGCGACCGCCACGGCGTGCGCAATGAATGCGTGACGGACTTCTACCAGCGCTTCGCCGAAGCCTTCACGCTGGAGCTGCAGCACTTCGTCGACGCCGCGCGCCTGGACCAGCCGCTGGCCTTGAGCCTGGCCGACGCCCGCGAAGCCACCCGCATCGGCCTGGCCATCGCGGAGGCCTTGAGGACCCGGCAGGCGGTGGAGTTGTAAGAACCTGTTCAATGTCTGCTGCGCTTCAGCGATACGGCGTTAAAAACTGCTTCGAAATGCTCATGTACCGCTTGTACATTCCGCTTTCTCAGCCGTTTTCGCCTTGTCTCGCTCTTGCTCGCGAGACTTTGAACAGGCTCGAAGAGCCTGTTCACGATCTGCCGCGCGCCGGCGGGAGCAAGGAAGAAAGACGTGAAAACGGCTGGCCTCGCGGTTGCCGCAAGGGCGTGAACACCTTCAAAACTACCGCGCCGGGGGGCTTGCCGCCGGCGCGGCGATACCCTATCGTCCTATTCCTTTTCATCAAAACAAAATCATGGCGATGCCGATGGACTGACCGGGTTTCATCACGCCGACATCCGCGCATCCGATCATGGCGTCGCGCCAACGCCCGTTGCGAACTTATATACAAAGGAGAACCCATGTCATTCGCTTGCAAACCCCTGCTCGCCGCCGTCGCGCTGGCCATCGGCCTGGCCGCGTCCGCCCAGGCCGCCGACAAGATCGTCATCGCCCACCGCGGCGCCAGCGGCTACCTGCCGGAACACACGCTGCCGTCCAAGGCGCTGGCCTACGCCCAGGGCGCCGACTACCTGGAGCAGGACTTGGTGATGACCAAGGACGACAGGCTGATCGTGCTGCACGACCATTACCTGGACCGCGTCACCGACGTGGCCGAGCGCTTTCCCGAGCGCGCGCGCAAGGACGGACGCTATTACGCGATCGACTTCACCCTGGCCGAAATCAAATCGCTGCATTTCACCGAAGGCTTCGACATCGACAAGGGCGTCAAGCGCCAGAGCTACCCCGGCCGTTTCCCGATGGGCAAGTCCGATTTCCGCATCCACACCTTTGAAGAGGAAATCGAATTCATCCAGGGCCTGAACCACTCCACCGGCCGCGATATCGGCCTGTACCCGGAGATCAAGGCGCCGTGGTTCCATCGTCAGGAAGGCAAGGACATCACGGTGAAGGCGCTGGAAGTGCTCAAGCGCTACGGCTACACCGGCAAGAACGACAAGGTTTATCTGCAGTGCTTCGACTTCAACGAGCTCAAGCGCATCAAGACCGAGCTGATGCCCAAGGCCGGCATGGACCTCAAGCTGGTGCAGCTGATCGCTTACACCGACTGGCAGGAAACCTTCGAACAGAACGCCGCCGGCCAGTGGGTGAACTACAGCTATGACTGGATGTTCCGTCCGGAAGGCATGAAGGAAATCGCCAAGTACGCCGACGGCATCGGCCCGCAATACCCGATGCTGATAGACAAGGCCTCGACCCCGGGCAAGATCAAGCTCACCGGCATGGGCCGCGCCGCGCACGCCAACGGCCTGGTGATCCACCCCTACACCCTGCGCAAGGACGCGCTGCCGGCCTACGCCAAGAATATGGACCAACTGCTGGACGCGGTATACAACCGCGCCCAGGTGGACGGCGCCTTCAGCGACTTCCCGGACCTGGCGGTCAACTTCCTGCGCCGCCAGAAACAGCATCTCTAAGCACGCGTTCCGAAGCCGGCAGCCGCCGGCTGTCAACACCAGAGCCGGGCCGGCCCAAAGCCAGCCTGAGCTCTGCCTGCCGTGTGTGCGCTCGCCGAAATAAGCCTCAAGTTTCCGCCGGCCCGGCCGAAAATATGGCCATACTGAGGTAAGGCAGCCCTCGGTTTCCTTGCGCCCACCGCGCAAGTCCCAATAAACACAATAGATTCAGACCAGGTCGACCAACACCAACAGCGCCTTGGGCATGAAAGCGTCGCGCCGCATCCGGCGGCCGATCTCAACGCCCTTTCCGCTAAGGAGCGCACTATGTCCGTCAATTCCGTGAACAATCCGTCCGTCGGCAGTCAGCTCGGCGTCAGCGCCCAGCAGAGCCAGACCAGCACGTCCTCCAGCCAGAACGTCAGCAGCACCGTCACCGCGCGCAATCAGCTGAACGCGCAGCTGGTGGCCAATCTGGACGTGTCCACCAACACCGACGGCAAATCGCTGTCCCTGCTCTACCGCACCGCCATCGACAGCATCAACCAGATCCTGGCCGACCAGCTGAACGGCGGCGCCGGCGCCCAGGCCACCTCCGACGGCCAGAGCGCGCAGACGGCCCAGAGCGCCCAAGGCGCGCAGCAGACGCCCAATATCCTGCAGCAGAAGATGAGCGAGGATAATTCGCCGGAAGGCACGTCCCAGCGCATCCTGTCCGGCGCGCTCAGCTTCTTCAGCACCTATGCCAAGCAACACCCGGAAATGAGCCAGGAAGAACAGGCCAAGAATTTCGTCGACATCGTGCGCGGCGGCTTTGAAAAAGGCTATGCCGAGGCGGTGAACGTGCTCAACGGCCTCAAGGTGTTCAACGGCAGCATCGCCGACGAGGTCAAGAAGACCCGCGACCTGGTCAACAAGGGCTTCGACGACTTCGTCGCCAGCATGACGCCCAAGCCCCAGGGCAGCGACAGCGCCGCGACCGGCGCCTCCGCCAGCACGTCAACCAGTACCTCATCCAGCTAGTTCGATTTAAACTGAAAATAGTTTTAAATTTACAATCAAGTTTTCCCCGGACTGGCCGAAAAACAGGCATGGCCGGGGAAAACTCAGCACCCAGCATCACCGCAGGGCCGTTTCCCGCCGGATGCCGCTAGCCAGCCTAGCGGCAGTTTGCAAGATCCGCTGACAGCGAGCGCTCAAGGCGGCAGGCAGTCGAACGCATCGACCACCCGCGCCCCGCTCGAGCAGCGGCTCTTAAGGAGACCGCCATGCCCATCTCGCCCGTCAGCCTCACCTTGGCCGGCCACGCCGCCGGCCAGCAGCACGCTCATCCAGACAAGCACGACAAACATGGCCGCCAGCAATCGCCCGCCGCCCAGGCCGGCGGCGACGCCGACATCCGCTTCAATGCCCATAGGCAATTCCTGGAGCTGTTCCACCACGCGGTGATGGACCCGCTCAGCTGCGCGCTGGACCTGCCCTTGCTGGACAAGGACCCGCTGGCGCAGCTGGGCCAGGAATCAGGCCCGGCGGCCACCGCCGAGCGCATCGTCCGCGATTTTTACCGGCTCTACACGCTGTACCGCCAGCAGCACCCCAGCCAATCGCCGATGCAGCAGCGCTTCATCTTCCTGGCGGTGGCGCGGCAGAGCCTGGACTGCGGCTTCAACGAAGCCCACCAGATGCTGGAAACCCTGGGCCTGTTGCACCAGGCTTACCATGAGCTGGTCTCGGCCAAGGAACAGGTGGCGGTATCGCTGATCGCCTTCGGCCAGACCTCGGTTTAAACCCGCGCAGCAAGCGTCACCGCGACGCGGCGGCGGCGCTTTCCTTGTTTCACATCAAACTCAGTCCATATACGTATATTTGCAATTACATTTTTCAGTAAATTATTATTTTGTTATTTACGTAGAGCTGGACATGGAATTACTGATAGGAGCGCTCGTCACCTTGCTGGTGGGGCGGGCCATTTTCAAAGGCTACTCGGCCACCGGCGTGTTGATGCTGGGCGGGCTGGCGCTGCTGACCGCCACCGCCTTGCAAGGCTTGCCGGTGCTGCCCAAGAACATGGCCGCCACCGGCCACGCCGTCACCGACATCGCCGAATTCGTCAAATCCCTGCTCAGCAGCCGCGCCGCGGACCTGGGCCTGATGGTGATGGCGCTGTGCGGCTTCGCCGGCTATATGACCCATATCGGCGCCAACGACATGGTGGTCAAGCTGGCCTCCAAACCGCTCAGCCGCATCAAATCGCCTTATGTGCTGATGGTGGCGGCTTACTTCGTCGCCTGCCTGCTGTCGCTGGCGGTATCTTCCGCCACCGGCCTGGGCGTGCTGCTGATGGCCACGCTATTCCCGCTGATGGTTAACATGGGCATCAGCCGCGGCGCGGCGGCGGCGATATGCGCGTCGCCGGCGGCGCTGATCCTGTCGCCCACCTCCGGCGACGTGGTGATCGCCGCCCAGGCCTCGGGCATGCCGCTGATAGACTTCGCCTTCAAGACCACGCTGCCGATCTCGCTGCTGGCCATCGTCGGCATCGGCTGCGCCCATTTCTTCTGGCAGCGCTACCTGGACCGCAAGGCGCAGCTGCCGCTGACGCGCCAGGACGCGCATGAAATCATCACCGACGCGCCGGCGCTGTACTGCCTGCTGCCGTTCACGCCCATTGCCGGCGTGCTGGTGTTCAACGGCAAACTGGCGCCGGAGCTGCACATCGTCACCGTGCTGATCCTGTGCATCGCGCTGGCCGCGGTAGTGGAATTCCTGCGCCACCGCCGCGCCGCGCCGGTGTTCGCCGGCCTGGAAGTGGCTTACAAGGGCATGGGCGACGCTTTCAGCAGCGTGGTGATGCTGATCGTCGCCGCCGGGGTGTTCGCCCACGGCTTGTCCGCGCTGGGCTTCATCAGCCAACTGATCGGCCTGGCGCAGTCCTTCGGCTCCGGCGCCATGGTGCTGATGCTGGTGCTGGTGGCGATCACCACGCTGGCGGCGCTGACCACAGGCTCCGGCAACGCGCCGTTCTACGCCTTCGTGGAGCTGATCCCCAAGCTGGCGGCCGAATCCGGCATCAACCCGGCCTTCCTCGCCATCCCGATGCTGCAGGCGTCCAATCTGGGCCGCACCGTGTCGCCGGTCTCCGGCGTGGTGGTGGCCTGCGCCGGCATGGGCGAGGTGTCGCCGTTCGAGATCGTCAAGCGCACCTCGGTGCCGGTGATCGTCGGCCTGGTGATCGTGGTGCTGGGCACGCTGGCGCTGGTGCCGGCCTGAGAACCAGTTCAATGTCTGCTGCGCGTCGGCGATACAGCGTTGAAAACAGCTTCGAAATGCTCATGTACCGTATGTACATTCCGCTTCCTTAGCCGTTTTCGCCTTGTCTCGCCCTAGCTCGCGAGACTTTGAACAGGCTCTGAGAACCCGTTTCCGATCTGCTGCGCTTCAGCGATAAGGCGTTTGAAGCACCAGCTCCCGCCGAAGAGAAAACGGCCGCCCACAGGCGGCCGTTTCTCATTGCGCAAGGGCAAGCTTATTGCTGCGCCGGGGTGTTCTCGGCGAAGTATTCGTGGCTGTCCGCATTGTTCAAGGCCTGGGTCGGATTGGTTTTCGCCAGGTTCTTGGCGCCGGTCTGGCCGTAGACGTGATCGCTGGTCCCCGCCACCACGGTGAAGTGGGACAGCTCATGCACCAGGGTGCCGCCCTTGGAGTCGGTGCCGCTGGTCGGCGCGCTCCAGAACGCGCCGCACAGATAGATCTTGTACGGCTGCGACGGATAGACGTAGGCATAGGTGCCGCCCTGGGTGCAACCGCAATCGATGCTGATCGGCTTGGTGTCCAGCGCGTCCTTGATGCTGACGTAGTGCGACTTGGCGGTATTCCAGTTGGCCTGAGAATACTGGCCGAACCAAGTGGTGTAGCGCGGCGTGCCGGACGGGGAACCGGACAGATAGCTGACCGAATCATTGGCCATGCCGATGGCCGCGCTGACGCCGCCATTGGTCTGGCTCTGCTGGTTCACCGAGCAATTGGCCGCGTAGCTGACGCTGGAAGCGGCGGCCTTGCGGCTGAGGATGGACCATTCGCGTTGCGCGTCCAGCGACTGTTTCAGCAGCTTGCTGCTGCGGCCGGCCACCGACACGCTGGCGGTATTCGAGCTCAGCACCTCGTCGGCGACAGCGGCGGCTTCCGCGCCGGAGGCGATCTTGGCGTTCAGCTGCGGCGCGGCGCGGTTCAGCACGCGGGAGCTGGCAGCCTGGAAGCGCACGTCGAAGCGGCCGCTTTGCGACATGTCATAGTAGTCGGACACCTTGACCTTGACGCTCAGCGAAGCGCCCGGCGCCAGCGCCACGGTGTCCTTGATGGTGGGCGTCACCCGCTTGTAGCGCGGCCCCAGATAGTTCACCGGCTTGCCGTCGCGGCTGACTTCGAAAATCTGTTCCTGCAAATCCTTGCCCGGCAGATACCACTTGTAGATATGCAAGGTCTCCTTGCCGGTATTGCGGTAATTCAGCACCACCTCGACATCCTGATCCGCCGCCACCGCGGCCTGCTGCTTGGCCACGCTCACCTGCAGATCATGCGCCTGGACCAGGCCGCTCCCCAGAGCCATCACGAACAACGGAATCGGCAACAGTTTCTTCATTGATTTTCTCCATGGCGGAAGCGGCAGCCCCACCGCCGCGGTCAAAGCCGCCAAACGGAAGGTTTTCAGCCGTTCCACTCCTTTGTCATCACGTGTTATTGAAATGGCCGCATACATATTTCGAATGCGAAAGTCATTAAATACATGACAAAGAGATGATTTCAATCAAGAAAAGCCAGCCCGCCGACAGAAAATCCGCGGCTGTCTGTTTTTTGGCACGCTTCATCAAATGGCTTGTTCTAGGTTAAAGTAATGGGTTGCCCTGCTTGGTGAGACCGATCCAGGCAGGCGACATGCCGGCAGGCCCGCGCCGCGCCCGGCTCCGCATCCCAACCTTCGACTGTTTATCGAATGGCGAACACCATGAACCAGACTCCTGAAAAGGCTCTGGTCGTCCTCTCGGGCGGCCAGGATTCCACCACCTGCCTGTATTGGGCCCTGCGCACCTTCGGTCGCGGCAATGTCGAGGCCGTCACCTTCGACTACGGCCAGCGCCACCGCGTCGAACTGGACTGCGCGCGCAAGATCTCCGAACTGGCCGGCGTGCGCCAGACCGTGTTGCCGATAGACACCTTCGCCGCCATCGGCGGCAACGCGCTGACCGACGCCGACATCGCGCCGGAAGACGGCGCCCGCGACGACGACGCGCTGCCCAACACCTTCGTGCCGGGGCGCAACCTGGTGTTCCTGACCTTCGCCGCCGCGCTGGCCTATACCCGCGGCGCGCGCCACCTGGTCACCGGCGTGGCCCAGACCGACTACTCCGGCTACCCCGATTGCCGCGAAAACACCCTCAAGGCGCTGGAAGTGGCGCTGCGCCTGGGCATGGACAGCCGGGTGGAGCTACACGCGCCGCTGATGTATCTGTCCAAGGCGGAAACCGTGGCTTTGGCGCAACAAGTTGGCGCGATGGACGCCTTGGCCTGGAGCCACACCTGTTACAACGGACAGGTGCCGCCCTGCGGCCGCTGCGCGTCTTGCGAACTGCGCGCCAAGGGTTTCGCCGATGCCGGCGTGCCCGACCCGCTGATCGTCCGCTGCCAAACCCGCGCGGAGAGCTGACATGCATACCTCCAGCCTGATTTCCGGAGCCCGCTTCGAAGCCGCCCGGCAGGTGGCCGGCGCGCCCGACCGCACCGCGCGCCCGCACGGCCACAGCTTCCGCGTCATCGCCCGCGCCGACGCCCAATATCCCGGCCACGAGCGGCTGCAAGCGGCGCTGGACGCCGCCGTCGCGCCGCTGGACTACGCCGATCTGAACCGCCAACTGGCCCAGTGCGACGACTTGGCGCTGGCCGCCCATCTGCGCGCGGCGCTGCCCTGCCCGGCGGCGCTGAGCCTGCAAAGCTCGCCGCAGCGCGGCGTGACGCTGGACGGCGACATCGCCTTTAACTGGATACAGGTGCAGTTCGAAGCCGCCCATCAACTGCCTCATGTGCCGGCTGGCCACAAATGCGGCCGTCTGCACGGCCACGGTTTCGGCGTGCGCCTGGCCGCCGACGCCGGACTCAGCGACCACGCGCGGCTGGAAGCCGCCTGGCTGCCGCTGTTCGGCGAACTCAATCACCGTTACCTCAACGACATCGCCGGCCTGGACAACCCCACCAGCGAAGTGCTGGCGCAATGGCTATACCAGCGGCTGGCCGACACCCTGCCGGGCCTGGCCTGGGTAGAGGTGCGCGAAACCCATAGCGCCGGCAGCCAGTTCGACGGCCAACGCTTCCGCATCTGGAAGGAACAGCGCTTCGAAAGCGCCCGTCCTTTCAACGATCAGGGCGCCTACACCGGCCACAGCTATCTGGTCCGGCTGATGTTGACCGGCAAGCTGGACCAGACCATGGGCTGGCTGCTGGACTTCGGCGACGTCAAGGACCGCTTCAAGCCCATCTACCGCCAGCTGGACCACAATCCGCTGGACCGGCTCAGCGGCGTGCGCGGCGGCGACAGCGCCTCGGTGGCGGAATGGGTGCATGCCCATCTAGCGCCGCTGGTGCCGGAACTGGCGCGCATCGACCTGATGGAACAGGAACAGCGCGGCGTATCGCTGATGTTCCACGACGATATGCGCTGGCCGCTGCTGTAAGAACCTGTTTACGATCTGCTGCGCGTCGGCGGGATGGATAGAAATGGGCGTTGAAACCAAGCTCAGTGCTCATGTACCACGTGTACATTCCGCTTTTTCGCTCGTTTTCGCCTTGTCTCGCCTTAGCTCGCAAGATCGTAAACACGTTCCAAGCCTGTCCCTTCATTACATTTAGAGAACGCGCTGTGATGACTTACACGGTCAAGGAAATCTTCTACACGCTGCAGGGCGAAGGCCGCCAAGCCGGCCGCGCCGCGGTGTTCTGCCGCTTCTCCGGCTGCAATCTGTGGTCCGGCCGCGAGCAGGACCGCGCCAAGGCGGTCTGCCAGTTCTGCGACACCGACTTCGTCGGCGTCGGCCCGGACGGCGGCAAATTCAACAGCGCGGCGGCGCTGGCCGAACGCATCGCCGCCGAATGGCCGGCCGGCGCCGGCGGCGTACCCTATGTGGTGTGCACCGGCGGCGAGCCCTTGCTGCAACTGGACGCCGAGCTGATCGCCGAACTGCACCGCCGCGGCTTCGAGGTGGCGGTGGAAACCAATGGCACCGTGGCCGCGCCGCCTGGGCTGGACTGGATCTGCGTCAGCCCCAAGGCCGGCGCGGAGCTGCTGCTGCAAAGCGGCGATGAGTTGAAGCTGGTCTATCCGCAGGCGACGCAGCTGCCGGAAACGGTGGAGCACCTGGACTTCGACACCTTCTATCTGCAACCGATGGATGGACCGGAGCTGGCCGCCAATACCCGTGCCGCCATCGCCTACTGCATGGCGCACCCGCGCTGGCGCTTGTCGGTGCAGACACATAAGGTTACCAATATCCGCTGAACTTGCCGGGCCCTTCTGGGCCCAATCCTTATCCGCCTCCCCTGCCCCCTCGCTCCTCCCGCAAGAAAAAATCGCGCTCCGCCGTAATGAAACCGCCTTGATGCCGACTTACCGGCAAGAAGGGCGGCCAGGCGGCGCGGCGAATCAAAAAATTCGCATCTACAGTGTAAGAAGCCGGCAAGGCCCCCGACTCAACCCATGTCCGCCCCAGTGAAAGCAAGGGCGGGAAACACGGGCTCGTTTATAATCCGCACCATCAATTTTCGGCCTCAAGCCGTTAAACAGGAGAAACACCATGAGTACCAGCAAAACCCTGATCGCCTCCGCTCTCGGCGCCGTTGTAGCCTTCGGCGCGCTGGCGTCCGCGCCGGCCGCCGCCGCCGACAAAGAGAAGTGCTACGGCATCGCCCAGGCCGGCAAGAACGACTGCGCGTCCGCCACCGGCGCCCATTCCTGCGCCGGCCAGGCCAAGATGGACAAGGACCCGGGCGACTGGAAATACGTGGCCAAGGGCAGCTGCGAAAAAATGGGCGGCAGCTCCGCGCCTAAGAAGTAAGCCGGACCCGACCGGAGCGCGGCAGCCGCGCTCCGGCCGGAATCTGAACGAAATCTGAAAGAACAAATTTCAAATCCATGTAGTCTCAGCGAGGTTTGCCAAACGCCGGTCTTAAAACCCACCAAGGGCCGGCCCGCACATCCCCACAGGAGACTGACATGAACACCACCCGCAAACTGCTTGCCTCCGCCGTCGGCGCCGTCATCGCGCTGGGCGTCGCCGCCTCGGCCCAGGCCGAGGACGCGCCTCAGCCCAAGGAAAAATGCTATGGCGTCACCCCGGCCGGCAAGAACGATTGCGCCTCCGCCGACGGCGCCCATTATTGCGCCGGTGAAGCCAAGGTGGACAACGACCCCAATGAGTGGCACAGCGTGCCCAAGGGGACTTGCGAGGGCCTGGGCGGCAGCACCACGCCGCCGCCCAAGCAATCTTGATCGCGCCGCCGGACCAGCCGTCCGGAGCTGCGCATCGAAGGGAATGACGATGAAAACCAAGCTTCCCGCGGTCTGCGGCATCGGCCTGCGCGCCCCGCATTACCGCGAAGCGCTGGACAGCCGCCCGGACCTGGGCTGGGTGGAAGTGCACAGCGAGAACTTCTTCGACGGCGGCATGCCATGGAGCATGCTGCATGAGGTGGCCGCCTGTTGGCCGCTGTCGCTGCACGGCGTCGGCCTGGGCTTGGGCTCGGCCGCGCGCCCGGACCCGACTCACCTGGCCGCGCTCAAGCGGCTGGTGGACGCGATGCAGCCCGCTGCGGTATCGGAACACCTGTCCTTCAATCATTCCGCCAACCGCTTCGTCAACGATCTGCTGCCCATTCCCTACACCCGCGAATCGCTGGCGGTGATCGCCGGCCACGTCGCGGAAACCCAGGACGCGCTGGGCCGGCCCATCCTGCTGGAAAACCTGTCCAGCTATCTGGAGTTCCCCGGCAACGAGATGCACGAGGGCGAGTTCCTGGCCGAACTGGTGCGCCGCACCGGCTGCGGCATCCTGCTGGACATCAACAATCTCTACGTCAACCGCGTCAACCTGGGCGTGGACACCGACGCGGTGCTGGACGCGCTGCCGGCGGCGGCGATAGGCGAAATCCACCTGGCCGGCTACAGCGAACGCGAAGGCATGCTGGTGGACACTCACAGCCAGCCGGTGCACGACGGCGTCTGGCAGCTGTACCGCGAAGCCATCGCCCGGCTGGGCCCGCGGCCCACCTTGATCGAATGGGATCTGGAAATTCCGCCGCTGGCCACCTTGCGCGGCGAGGCCGCCAAGGCTCAGGCCATCCTGGAGGCCGCGCATGAACTGGTCTGATTGGCAGGCGGAACTGCTGGAACAGATCGCCGATCCGGCGCGCGCGGTGGAAGCGGCGCCGGCGCTGAACCCGGCCGGCCTCGCGGTCTACCGCAACAATTACCGGGTGGGGCTGATCGACACCCTGGCCTTCATCTATCCGGTCTGCCGCCAACTGGTGGGCGAGGACTTCTTCACCGGCCTGGCCCGCGCCTTCATCGGCGGCCATCCGTCGCAAAGCGGCAATCTGCATCTATACGGCGCCGGCTTCGGCGACTTCATCGCCGGCTTCGAACACGCGCGCGAACTGCCTTATCTGGCCGATGTCGCGCGGCTGGAATGGCGGGTCCACCGCGCCTACTACGCCGCCGACGCCGCGCCAGTGGACAGCGCCGCGCTGGCCGCCTTCCCGCAACAGCGCTGGGGCGAGCTCAGACTGCGGCCGCTGCCCGATGTCGCCGCCCTGCTCAGCCGCTGGCCGGCGGCGTCGATCTGGCTGGCACACCAACGCCAGCCGGTGGAACTGGACGTGGACCTGCACCGGCAGCCGGAGGCGACGCTGGTCTACCGCCTTCAGGGCAGGGTTCAAGTCGAAATCGTCGGTCCCGGCCTGGCCGCGCTGCTGCAAGCCTTCCTCGACGGCGCGACGCTGGAGAGCGCGGTGGAACAGGCGCTGGCCGCCGAAGCGGACTTCGACCTGCAGGCCGGCCTGCTGCGGCTGTTCCAGCAGCGCCTGATCCAGGACCTCACACTGTAAACACGCTTAAACCCTGAGCACCGAATCTCATCCAAGCTTGCGGGCATGGAGGGGATACTCACGCCCACGATTTGCCATCCGCCACTGCTGAACCATACTCAACACACAGGAGACACCCGCCATGAACCCCTTGACCTGCTCCCGCCTCAACACACCCTATCGCTGGCTGATACGCGGCGGCGATCTGCTGCAACCGCTGCTCTTGCTGCTGTTCCGGCTGTGGATCGCCAATGTGTTCTTCAAATCCGGCCTGACCAAGATAGACGACTGGGACACCACCCTGCTGCTGTTCACCGAGGAATACCACGTGCCGCTGCTGCCGCCCGCCATCGCCGCGCTGCTGGCCACCGCCGGCGAACTGGGCCTGTCCGCGCTGCTGGCGCTGGGCCTGGGCGCGCGCTTCGCCGCCGCCGGCCTGTTCATCCTCAACGCGGTGGCGGTGATCAGCTACCCGGGGCTGACCGAGGCCACCCGCGAATTCCATTACTACTGGGGCATGCTGATCGCCACCGTGCTCGCCTTCGGCCCCGGCCTGCTGTCCGTGGACGCGTGGCTGCGGCGCTGGGCGGAACGTTGAGCGGCGCGGCGTGGCATAATGCCGGTTCCGACACGCATTGACCCGCCACGCCATGAGCCCTGCCTACACCCTGGTGGTCCAAGCCGACGCGCTGGACCCGCATCATCTGCATGAACTGGCCCACCTCGCCGAGGCCACCCATATGGATCATCCCAGCCCCAGCGTCGCGCGCCTGCGCGGCGCGGCGCCGGCGCAACGGGCCGCGACGCTGGCGCTGTGCGAGCAATGGGGCTATGACGGCGCCTATGTCGAAGCCGGCCGCAGTTTCGCCGATTTCGGCCTGCTGGTGTCGGATATGGACTCCACGCTGATCACCATAGAGTGCATAGACGAAATCGCCGATCTCAACGGCCTCAAGCCGCAGGTGGCCGCCATCACCGAACGCTCGATGCGCGGCGAGCTGGACTTCGCCGCCTCGCTGGCGGAGCGGGTGGCGCTGCTGCGCGGGCTGCCTGAAAGCGCGCTGGAACAGGTCTATCGTGAAAGAGTCCGGCTGATGCCGGGCGCCGAGGCGCTGCTGGCCGCCTGCAAGCGCCACGGCGTCAAGTTCATGCTGGTCTCCGGCGGCTTCACCTTCTTCACCGACAGGCTGAAAGCCGAACTGGGCCTGGACTTTGCCCACGCCAACCAGCTGGAAGTGGAAAACGGCGCGCTGACCGGCCGGGTGCGCGGGCCCATCGTCGACGCCGCCGCCAAGAAGCGGCTGCTGATCCAGCAACGCGAGGCGCTGGGCCTGAAGCCGGAACAGGTGCTGGCGATGGGCGACGGCGCCAACGATTTGCAGATGCTGGCCGAAGCCGGCGTCGGCGTCGCGGTGCACGCCAAGCCGGTGGTGCGCGCCCAGGCCGACATCGCCATCAACCACGGCGGGCTGGACCGCATCCTGAACCTGTACCACTGAACGAACACGCCGCGGGAGCCGACCGATGAGCTTATTTCCTGAACTGGGCAGCGCCAGCTTCGACGCCGAACTGCCGTTCTCGGTACAGCCGCTGCCTGGCGGGGTCTGTCCGGCGCGGCTGGAGCGCGAAACCCGGCTGGCGCTGCGGGTGCTGGCAGCGCCCACCGAGACCCTGCCCGAAGCCGACCCGATGCTGGTGCGGCTGGAAGCCAAGCTGGACCTGGCGCTGGAGGTAGCGCTGCTGTCGCGCCATCCGGAACGGCCGGCGCTGACGCCGTGCCGGCTGGGCCTGAACAGCGTGGCCTGGCTCAGCGAACACGCCAATCACGGCAGCGAGCCGGTGCTGCTGGCGCTCTGCCCCAATCCCGACTCCGCGCTGCTGCTGTTTCTCGCCGCCCGCATCCTCACGGTGACGCCGGGCGAAAACGGCAACTATCTGATCTGCGCCGACATCAGCGGCGCTTTCGACGAAGCCACCCACCTGCTGTGGGAAAAATGGGTGTTCCGCCGTCATCGCAAGGCGATACTGGAACGCTGAGCCTGACCCGCAAAGAATGGGCAAAACCTCTTGATCGGTTTTGCCTGCTGCTTGCCCCCGTTTTTTCCCGCCCTTCCCGTTCACCGGCCCTGGTCAGCCGCCTCCCGCTCCCGAGCGCGGAAAAGCGATCAAATGATCCAGCTCCAGCCGGATGCCTATCGACTCGCCCAGCGCGTGGTCGTGATGGCTGGGCACCTGGGCCAGCACCCGCTGGCCGGACGGCAGCGTCAAGGTGTAATGAAACTCGGCGCCGCGGAACACCTTGGCGCTGACCCGCGCCCGCGTCGGGCTGACATCGTCGTGCACCACATCGTCGGGCCGCACCAGCACATCCACCTCGTCTCCGGTCTCGAACTGCAAGGGCACGATGCCGCAGAATTCGCCTATCTCCAGCGCCACGCAGCGCGGTCCGGTCACCTTGCCGGACAGGAACACGCCCTGACCGATGAAATCGGCGACATAGCGCGTGGCCGGCTCGTGGTAAAGCCGATACGGCGTGTCCCACTGCAATAGCCGGCCCTGCTGCATCACGCCGACGCGGTCGGCGATGGCGAAGGCCTCGTTCTGGTCATGGGTCACCATGATGGCGGTGGCGCCCTGGCTTTTCAGGATATCGCGCACCTCGCGCGACAAGCGCTCGCGCAAATCCACGTCCAGATTGGAAAACGGCTCGTCCAGCAACAGCAGGCTGGGCCTGGGCGCCAAGGCGCGCGCCAGCGCCACCCGCTGCTGCTGGCCGCCGGACAATTCGTGCGGGTAGCGCCGCGCCCACTCCGCCAGGCCCACCACCTCCAGCACTTCCGCCACCCGCGTCGCGCGCTGGCTCTTGGGCAAGGCGTCCAGACCGAAACCGACATTGCCGGCCACGGTCAGGTGCGGAAACAGCGCGTAATCCTGGAACACCATGCCGATGCGGCGCTGATGCGCCGGCAGCTGTTCGCGGAAAGAGCTGATCACCTGGCCATTGAGCCGGATTTCGCCGCCCAGCAGCTTCTCGAAACCGGCAATGCAACGCAACACCGTGGTCTTGCCGCAGCCGGAACTGCCCAGCAGGCAGGCGATCTCCCCGGCCTGCAAGCCGAAACTCATATTGTCCACCACCCGGCTCTCGCCGTACTTGTGGCTGACCAGGTCGAACTCCAGCAAGGCTTGTTCATTCATACGCTTCATCTCAGACCGCATCCTTCTGCCGCGACAACACCCACACCGGCAGCAGGCCGGCCAGCACGATGGCCACCGCCGGCAAGGCCGCGCGCTCCCATTCGCCCTCGGTGGTCAAATTGAAAATCCTCACCGCCAGCGTGTCCCAGCCATAAGGCCGGGTCATCAAGGTGATCGGCATCTCCTTCATCACGTCGACGAACACCATCAGCACCGCGGTGAACAGACCGCCGCGCAATAGCGGCAGATGCAGCCGCGTCAGCAGGCGCAGGCCGCTATAGCCCATATTGCGCGCCGCCTCCTCCTGGCTGCGGCTGATGCGGTGCATCGCCGTGTCCACCGCGGAATGGCCGACCGCGAGGAAGCGCGCCACATAGGCCAGCATCAGCACCAGCAAAGTGCCCTTGATCACCGCGCTGGCGTCCGGCGCCAGCCAGGGCCGCAGCCAGTCCAGCAAGCGGTTGTCCAGCCAGGCGATGGGCACGAACACCCCCACCGCCAGCACCGTGCCCGGCACCGCGTAGCCCAGCGTCGCCAGCCGGCTCCACAGCCGGGTCCAGCGCGAGGGCTCGCGCCGAGCCGCGTAGCTGAGCAGCAAGGCGGTCAAGGCCACCAGGCCGGCGGCCAGCAAGGCCAGCAGCAGCGAGTTGGCGACATGGCCGAGGAAGTCCGCGTCCAGGTCCTCGGCCAAGTGGGCGCCGGCCCAGACCAACAACTGGCCGAAGGGCAGCGCGAAAGCCAGCGTCAGCACCAGCGCGCAGGCGGCGGCGGCCAGCCAACCGGCCGCGCCATCCAGCCGCAAGCGCGGCAGCGGCGCCGCCTTGCCGGCCTGGGTATAGGCGCGGCGGCCGCGCGAGCGCTGCTCCAGCCACAGCAGCAGCAGCACCATCAACACCAGCAAGGACGCCAGCTGCTTGGCCGCCGGCAAGGAGAACAGGCTGAACCAGGCCTTGTAGATGGCCGAAGTGAAAGCGTCGAAATTGAAGATGGCCACGGTGCCGAAATCGGCCAGCGTTTCCATCAAGGCCAGCATCAGGCCGCCGGCGATCCACGGCCGCGCCATCGGCAGCGCCACGCGGCGGAAGCCCTGCCAGCGCGACAGGCCCAGCGACTGCCCCACCTCCAGCGCGCGCCGGCCCATGCTGGCGAAGGCGTTGCGCGCCAGCAGATAGACATAGGGGTAGAAGGCCAGCGACATCACCAGGATCACGCCCGGCGTGGAACGGATATTCGGCACCCAGGACGAATCGCCGAAACGCTCGCGCAGCCAGCTTTGCAAGGGACCGGTGAAATCGAACAGGCCCAGCTGCGAAAACGCCAGCACATAGGCCGGCATCGCCAGCGGCAGCATCAGCGCCCAATGGAAAAAACGGCGGCCGGGGAAGTCGTGCACCGCGGTCAGCCAGGCCAGCGGCACGCCCAGCAGCAGCACGCCGGCGCCGACGCCGCCTATCAGATACAAGGTGTTGAGCAATAGCTCCGGCAAGGTGTAATCGTATAGATGCCGCCACACCTCCCAGTCCGGCGCCAGCAACGAGCACAGCATCACCAGCAGCGGCACGACGGTCAGCAGGCTGATGCCGAAAGCCAGGCCGCGCCACGGCGACAAGAAACGAATCATCGGCGGAGAAACCATGTCAAAAACGCGGGGAAACAAGCAAAGACAGCCTGCCGGGACTTTGGTGCCCGACAGGCTGTAAAAAAATGCGGGCAGACGGCCCGCCGCGGCTTACTTGTAGCCTACGCGGTCCATCAGCTTCACCGCCTCCGCCTGGCGCGCGCCGGCGTTGGCGACATTGATGTAGCTGTGCTTGAACTCGCCCCAGGCGGCCACGCTGGCGTCAGGCTTGACCTTGGGGTTGACCGGGAATTCCATGTTCACGTCGGCGAACATATTCTGCGCCTTGGCGCTGGACAGCCATTCCAGGAACTTCAGCGCGCCCTTTTCGTTCTTGGCGTGCTTGACCACGCCGGCGCCGGAGATGTTCACATGGGTGCCCTTGCCCGCCTGGTCGGCCCAGAAAATGCCCAGCGGCAGCTTGGGCGATTTTTCCATCAGGCGGCCGTAGTAATAGGTGTTGGCGATGCCCACCTCGCACTGGCCGGCGGCGATGGCTTCCAGCATCTTGGTGTCGTCCGGGAATTCCCGAGTGGCCAGATTATCCACCCAGCCCTTGACCACTTTCTCGGTCTTGGCCGGGCCCAGATCGGCCAGCATCATCGCCACCAGCGACTGGTTGTAGACCTTCTTGGACGTGCGCAGGCACAGCTTGCCCTTCCACTTGGGGTCGGCCAGGTCGGCGTAGCTGGACAGTTGGCCCGGCTTCACTTTCTGGGTGTTGTAGAAAATGGTGCGCGCGCGGATGGACAGGCCGTACCACTCATTGCCCGGGTCGCGCAGATAGGACGGAATATTGGCGTCCAGCAGCGGCGACTTCACCGGCTTGAGCAGCCCCATCTTGGCGGCCTGCCACAGATTGCCCGCGTCCACGGTCAGCAGCAGATCGGCCGGGCTGTTGCCGCCCTCGGCGCGCAGGCGCTCCATCAGCGGACCTTCCTTGTCCGACACCAGCTTGATGTTGACGCCGGTTTCCTTCTTGTAAGCCTCGATGATGGGCTTGACCAACTGCTCGGCGCGAGCGCTGTAAACCACTACGTCTTCCGCCATGGCGTGGCCGGCGAAACCCGCCAGGATGGCGGCAAGCATCAGGTGCGTTTTCAAGGTGTGTCCCCTGTTGGGTTGAGCGATAGGAATCGGAGCCTCAATCTAAGAACCTGTTCAAAGTCTGCTGCGCTTCAGCGATACGGCGTTGAAACCGAGCTCAAAATGCTCATGTACCACCTGTACATTCCGCTTTTTCGCTCGTTTTCGCCTTGTCTCGCCCTTGCTCGCGAGACTTTGAACAGGCTCTAAGAATCGCTTACGATCCGCGGCGCGAGCCGTCGAGATCGCGAACATGCTCTAAATCTCCGCAGCCCCGCCGCAGGCGGGGCCGGAACTCACTGCCGTGGCACCGCCACGCAGTTATTACCGTCGAAACTGACGGTTTCCACCAGCTGGCTCTTGGGATTGACCACGAAATTGGTGGTGCAGCTGTAATGGGTGGAGCCGCCGCCCACCATGCCGGAGCTGACCCAGCGCCCCGGCGTTTCTATGGTCTTGGTCTGGCCGTTCTCGTTGTAGCTCACCTTGGCGCCCGGCTCGTACACGCGGTTTTCGCGCAGCGGCTCGCGCTGGGTGAATTCCTTGCTATAGGTGTAAAGCATATTGCCGTTGGGCATCTTCAGGGTTTTCTGCGGCGCGCCCCACTCCGCCAATAGTTGGTTCACATCGCGGCCCTGCCAGTAGTACGCCTTTTGCGCATAGCCTTCTTGGGTCGGGAAAGTGCCGCAGGCGGTCAATAGCAGCGCCGACATCATCATCCATCTCTTCATCCGAAATCCTTCAATCCCCGTTTTCATTATCGATAGCATAACAAAACGCCGGCTCCTGAACGGAACCGGCGTTGAATGACTGACCATGCGGCCACGCAAGAGTTTCCTTACGCGGACAATCCTCTGATTTAGAGACGGAAGCGGTTGAAGGTGCTCTGCATCCCGCGCGCCAGCTCGTTCAAGGCGCTCAAGGTCTGCATCGCCGATTGCAGCGCGGCGTCGGAGTCGATGATCTGATTGTTGATCGACTCGGTGCTCTGCGCCATCGCCGTGGTGGCGTTGTGCTGCTCGCTGGTGGATAGCGCCACGTCGCCGATCTTGTCTATCACCTGCTGCATCGCGTCGCCGATCGCGGTCAGCCGCGCGCGCGCCTGGCCGGTCAGGTCCACGCTGGCGTCCACCGCGCCGACCGTGGTGTTCATGTTCTGCACCGCCTTGCCGGTTTCGCCCAGGATGTTTTCCACCATCTGGCTGATTTCCACCGTGGCCTGGCCGGTGCGCTCGGCCAGCTTGCGCACTTCATCGGCCACCACCGCGAAGCCGCGGCCCTGTTCGCCGGCGCGCGCGGCTTCTATCGCCGCGTTCAAGGCCAACAGATTGGTCTGGTCGGCAATGTCGCGGATCACATTGGTGATCTTGGAAATCTCCTGCGAGCGCTGTTCCAGCGAGGCCAGCAAGCTGGACAGCTCGCCCACCGATTCGCTGGTGCGCGACATTTCGCTGCTGATGCGCTGCATATCGTTGGCGCTCTCGCGCGAATGCTCGCCGGTATTGCGCGCCAGGCTGTCGGTTTCGCGGGTGGCGTCGGCAATGTGGGAAATGCTCACCGTCACTTCTTCGATCGCCGCCGCGTTGGAGCTGGAAATATCCGCCAGCACGTGGGAATCGTCGGCCAGACGCTTCACCGCGCCGCTGACTTCGATCACGCCCTGGGTCAGCTGCCCGGCTTCGTCGCGCAGTTCGCGGAACATGCCGTTCAGGCGCTGCACGAACTGGTTGAAGGCTTCGGCGGTCTGCGCCACTTCGTCTTCGCCGGCCACTTCGATGCGGCGGGTCAGATCGCCTTCGCCCTGGGAAATCTCGCGCATCGCGTCGCGCACCTGGAACAGGCCCTTGAGCAGACGGCCCAGATAGGCGGAGCTGAAGGTCAGCATCACCACCAACACGATGGCGACGGCGCCGGCGATCAGCCAGATGATGCCGTTGACCTGGGAGGAGATCACGTCTTCGTCCGCGGCCACGCCCATCACCCAGTCGGAACCGGCGATCGGACGCAAGGCCACCATATAGGCGCCGCCGTCTATCTCCACGCTCTTGGCCTGATCGCTTTGCAGCAGGCTGGCGAACGCGGCCTCGTCCAGCGCCGGAATCACGCTGCCGATGGGCTTGAGCTCATTGCCCGGCTTGGGATAGGCGATGATCTTGCCTTGCTTGGTCAGCAGGAAGGCATGGCCCTTGCCGGCCAGCTTGATGTCCAGCACCGACTTGACCAGCTTGTCGATCAAGATGTCGCCGCCCACCACGATCTCCTGGCCCTTGACCTTGTCGGCGATGGTGATCACCAGCTTGTCCTTGGTTTCCGGCTCCGAGTCCTTGTATGGATCAGTGACGATCAGGCCGTCCTGGGCCTTGGACTGCTGGAACCACGGGCGCTGCGCCGGCTGATAGTCGGCGCTGGGCTTGGGACGCCCCGGCACCGAATACTTCATGTCGCCGGTGACGCCGTTGCCAGCATAGATCACATTGAAGCCACCGCCCTTGGCCAGCTGCTGCAGGTAGTAGCTGACCTGCGCGTCGTCGGCGTGGCTGAGGCTGGCGCTGATCAGGTTCTTGCGGACCGATAGCCATTCGGATACGAAGCCGCCCTGTAGTTGGGCGACCTGGTTGATCTCGCGCTCCGCTTCTTGGTAGGCGTGGGAACGGATATTCAGGCAGGCGGTGATGGTGATGCTGAGCGTGGCGACCAGAATGGACACCGCTGTCAGCAGCGTGAGCTTGTGACGGATGGAGCGCATGATAAGCCGTTGCTGATAAAAGCCTTATTATCCGTCATACGAGATGTCATGCATTGTTAAAAATAACAATGTATTTAAATATTTGAGCATGTTTTAAATCAAATAGCAGAGGGAGGCATGCATTTGCGATCAAGCCCCACCTTAAATCATGCAGATACGCGCTCTTCTACGTCGAAGCGCCACAAAACGTCGACAATTTGCCCTAATGGTGACAATTTCACCCGGATTTGAGCGATACTTGCGCCTGGGCGCGCCGGCTTAAGGCTGTCAGCGCCCGGATATTCGAGAGAAAGGGGCCAATATGAGTAAGAGCGGCGAGCGGTCGCAAACCTTTCAGCACATCATCGACGCCAGCCTGCAGCTGTTCAATCAGGAGGGCGAGCGCGTCATCACCACCAACCATATCGCCGAGCGGATGAATATCAGCACCGGCAAGCTCTACTATCACTTCCGCAACAAGGAAGAGATCATCAGCGAGCTGTACCAGCGCTACGTCAAGGGCATGGCGGAACAACTGTCCGCCGCGCTCAAGCACAGCAACTCGATAGAAGCGATGGTGGGCGCGATGGAAAAAACGCTGCGCCACATCTGGAGCTTCCGCTTCCTGCCCAAGAGCATGCCCAGCCTGTACTACTTGCACCCGGAACTGGCGGAAAACCACCAGCAGCTATCGCGCGGCCAGTTGGCCGGCAAGCTGGCCCAGCTGTTCGCCCGCTTGCGCGAACAGGAAGTGCTGCAGGGCGACGACAAGCAGTTGGCTCATCTGGTCCAGCATTTCCAGATGGTGCAGACCGGCTGGGTGACCACGCTCAAGCATTCCGCCACGCCCAGTGAGCTGGAGCGCATGGTGAAGGATGGCTGCCGCAGCCTGCTTTACCTGGTGGCGCCCTACGTCAATCCGCGCTACCGGCCGCCTTTCGACCGCGTCTGCGCGCGCTACGCCTGAACGGCGGCGCATAAAAAAACACCCCTGGCCAGCCAGGGGTGTTTTGTTTGCGGCCTTAGAATCCATCCACGATCTCGCGCGCTAGAGCAAGCGCAGCAGATCGTGAACCGCTTCTTAGATCATGCCCTTGCTTTTCAGCAACTCGAACATGGTCTTGCCGATTTCCGCCGGGCTGCGGGTGTAGGCGATGCCGGCCTTCTCGAAGGCCTTGAACTTCTCTTCCGCCGTGCCCTTGCCGCCGGAGATGATGGCGCCCGCGTGGCCCATGCGCTTGCCCTTGGGCGCGGTGACGCCGGCGATGTAGCCGACTACCGGCTTGATCACGTAGGACTTGGCGAACTCGGCCGCCTCTTCCTCGGCGGAACCGCCGATTTCGCCGATCATCACGATGGCGTCGGTGTCCGGATCATCCTGGAACAGTTTCAGCGCGTCGATGTGGCTGGTGCCCGGGATCGGGTCGCCGCCGATGCCGATGCAAGTGGACTGGCCCAGGCCCAGAGCGGTGGTTTGCGCCACGGCTTCATAGGTCAGGGTGCCGGAGCGGGACACGATGCCGATGCGGCCCGGGTTGTGGATGTGCCACGGCATGATGCCGATCTTGCACTCGCCCGGGGTGATGATGCCGGGGCAGTTCGGGCCGATCAGGCGGATGCCGGCTTCGTCGACGGCCTTCTTCACGTAGAGCATGTCCAGGGTGGGCACGCCTTCGGTGATGCAGACGATCAGCTTCACGCCGCTGTCGATGGCTTCCAGGATGGAATCCTTGGCGAAGGCCGCGGGTACGTAGATCACCGAGGCGTCGGCCTGGGTCTGACGCACGGCGTCCTTCATGGTGTTGAACACCGGCAGGCCCAGGTGCTCGGAACCGCCCTTGCCCGGGGTCACGCCGCCTACGACCTTGGTGCCCACTTTCAGCGCCTGCTCGGCGTGGAAAGTGCCATTCTTGCCGGTGAAGCCTTGCACCAGCACTTTGGTGTCTTTGTTTACCAATACGCTCATTTTGTATTCCTCAGCTCAGTGCGGGTCTCAGGCAGCGGCCTTGACGGCGGCGACGATCTTCTCGGCAGCGTCGTTCAGACCCTGGGCGGAAGTCAGTTTCAGACCGGAATCGTCCAGGATCTTGGCGCCCAGCTCGGCGTTGTTGCCTTCCAGACGCACCACTACCGGCACGGTCACGTTCACTTCCTTCACCGCGGCGATGATGGCCTCGGCGATCATGTCGCAACGCACGATGCCGCCGAAGATGTTGATCAGCACGCCCTGCACCGAGGTATCGGCCAGGATCAGCTTGAACGCCTCGATCACGCGCTCCTTGGTGGCGCCGCCGCCCACGTCCAGGAAGTTGGCCGGCTGGCCGCCCTTCAGCTTGATGATGTCCATGGTGGCCATCGCCAGGCCGGCGCCGTTCACCATGCAGCCGATATTGCCTTCCAGCGCCACGTAGTTCAGGTCGAACTCGGAAGCCTTCACTTCGCGTTCGTTTTCCTGGCTCTTGTCGCGTTGCGCCAGCAGTTCCGGGTGACGGTACAGCGCATTGGAATCCAGGTTGATCTTGCCGTCCACGCAGGCCAGCTGGCCGTTTTCGCGCAGCGCCAGCGGGTTCACTTCGAACAGCGCGAAGTCGTTTTCAACGAAGGCCTTGTAAGAACCCAGCATCAGCTTGGTGAAGGCGGCAACCTGCTCGCCCTTCAATTCCAGCGCGAACGCGGCGTCGCGAGCCTGGAACGGCTGCATGCCCACCAGCGGATCGACCTCGATCTTGATGATCTTTTCCGGGGTTTCCTCGGCGACCTTCTCGATTTCCACGCCGCCTTCGGTGGACACCATGAACACCACGCGCTGGCTGCCGCGGTCAACCACGGCACCCAGGTAGAGCTCGCGCTGCACCGGGTACATGTCTTCGCACACCAGCACGCTGTTCACCGGCTGGCCGGCCGCGTCGGTCTGGTAGGTCACCAGGTTCTTGCCGATCAGGCCCTTGGCCACTTCGGCGGCTTCTTCGCGGCTTTTCACCACTTTCACGCCACCGGCCTTGCCGCGGCCGCCGGCATGCACCTGGGCCTTGACGACGGCGAATTTGCCGCCCAGTTTGTCATAAGCGGCAGCGGCTTCTTCCGGCGTAGCGGCCAGAATGCCCTGTTGCACCGGCAGGCCGTACTTGGCCAGCAGCTCTTTCGCTTGGTATTCGTGCAGGTTCATCTATGGTTTCCTTTCGGAGAAATGGATGGCGGGCCGAGGCCGACGCCCAATTTCTTTGAGTCGCTTGTAAACCTTGAATGTATCTGGCGCGCGGCGCTTACCCCCCAGGCTAAGCGCCGCCGCCGCATACTCCGTCAATCGGCCCCCGAGGGGGCCGTTTTGCCGAGCCGTGCGCGATTGTACACGACCCGGCCAACGCTTAGCCGTGCAAAGCGCGCTTGTCGGCGGCCAGCGCCGCTTCGTGTATCACTTCCGACAAGGACGGGTGGGCGTGGACAATGCGCGCCAGGTCTTCGCTGGCGGCCTTGAACTCCATCGACACCACGCCTTCGCTGACCAGCTCGGACACCATCGGGCCTATCATGTGCAGGCCCAGGATGCGGTCGGTCTTGGCGCAAGCCAGGATCTTGACCGTGCCTTGCGCCTGGCCCAGGCCCAGCGCGCGGCCGTTGGCGCCAAAGCCGGAACTGCCCTTCTTGTACTCGACGCCCTCGGCTTTCAGCTGCTCTTCGGTCTTGCCGACCCAGGCGATTTCAGGCGAAGTGTAGATCACCCACGGAATCACGCCGAAGTCCACGTGCGGCTTCTGGCCGGCGATGCGCTCGGCCACGGCCACGCCCTCTTCCGACGCCTTGTGCGCCAGCATCGGGCCGCGCACCACGTCGCCGATCGCCCAGACATTGGGCAGATTGGCGTGGCAGTGATCGTCCACCACCACGAAACCGCGCTCGTCCAGCTGCAGGCCCACCACGTCCGCGCCCAGGCCCTGGGTGTTGGGCACGCGGCCGATGGACACGATCAGCTTGTCGAACTCGGCCTTGACCGCTTCGCCGTTCAGTTCGTAATTGACGGTGACGCTCTTCTTGCCGGCCTTCACTTCGCCGATCTTGACGCCCAGCTTGATGTCGAGGCCGGTGTCCTTGGTCAGGGTCTTGAAGGCTTCCTTGGCGATCTGTTGATCCGCGGCGGCGAGGAAGGTCGGCATCGCTTCCAGGATGGTGACTTCCGCGCCCAGACGCTTCCAAACCGAGCCCATTTCCAGGCCGATCACGCCTGCGCCGATCACGCCCAGGCGCTTGGGCACCTCGGTCAGCGCCAGCGCGCCTTCATTGTCCAACACCAGCTTGTTGTCAGTAGCCAGGCCCGGCAGCGCGCGCGGGCTGGAGCCGGTGGCCACGATCACGTGGCTGGCTTCCAGGGTGTCCACCACCTTGCCGCCGTCGCTGACTTCGATCAGCCACTTGTCGCCCTGGCGGCCCTTGAAGGCGGCCAGGCCGTGGATGTTGGCGACCTTGTTCTTCTTGAACAGGAAATTGATGCCGGCGGCGTTCTTGGTGATGATGTCGCTCTTGCGCGCAATCATCTGCGCCACGTCCATCTTGGCGCCGGACACGCTGATGCCGTGCTTGGCGAAGTCGTGCTGCACCGCATGGAAGTTTTCCGACGACTGCAACAGCGCCTTGGACGGAATGCAACCCACGTTCAGGCAGGTGCCGCCCAGCGACGGCTTGCCTTCCGGATTCTTGAACGCGTCCACACAAGCGGTGTTGAAGCCCAGCTGGGCGGCGCGGATGGCAGCCACATAGCCGCCGGGGCCGCCGCCGATCACCACTACATCAAACGATTGGCTCATCTTGTTTTCCTTGGTCGGTGGCGGGCGCGCGGCCCGCCGGCTGCCGGGTCTATTTGCCGACCTTCAGCAGCAGAATGCCGAATGCGATCATGAATAGGCAGAGAATGCTTTTGCCGATCAGGCTGTACAGATCCTCGCGCACGCCGTTGCGGCGTTTTTTCCAGGTCAGCCAGCCTATGGCCACGCCGGCCAGGATGGCGGCGATTCCGTAAAACCAGTCGGGCAACTGCATTCAAGCTCCATTCATCGCAAGACAGGCCGGGAGCGCGCTCCCGGCCGCGGGTGATTACAAGTCGAGGATCAGGCGGGCCGGATCTTCAATCGCGTCCTTGATCGCCACCAGGCTCAGCACGGCTTCGCGGCCGTCGATGATGCGGTGGTCGTAGGACTGGGCAAGATACATCATCGGACGCACCACCACTTGACCGTTCTCAACCACGGCGCGCTCCTTGGTGGCGTGCATGCCCAGGATGGCGGACTGCGGCGGGTTGATGATGGGGGTGGACATCATCGAGCCGAAGGTGCCGCCGTTGGAGATGGTGTAGGTGCCGCCGGTCAGCTCTTCCACGGTCAGCTTGCCTTCCTGCGCGCGCTTGCCGAATTCGGAGATCTGCTTCTCGATGTCGGCCAGGCTCAGCTGGTCGGCGTTGCGGATCACCGGCACCACCAGGCCGCGCGGGCTGCCCACGGCCACGCCGATGTCGAAGTAGCCGTGATAGATGATGTTGTTGCCATCCACCGAGGCGTTGACGATGGGGTATTTCTTCAGCGCGGCGACCACGGCCTTGACGAAGAAGCCCATGAAGCCCAACTTGATGCCGTGCTCCTTCTCGAAGCGGTCCTTGTACTTGGCGCGCAGGTCCATCACCGGCTTCATGTTCACTTCATTGAAGGTGGTGAGGATGGCGTTGGTCTGCTGCGACAGGATCAGACGCTCGGCCACGCGCTGGCGCAGGCGGGACATCGGCACGCTCTGTTCCGGACGGTCGGACAGGATGGCGGCGACATTGACCGCGGCCGGGGTGGCGGACAGCGCGGCGCCGGAACCGATCACCGGACCGGCCTGGGCCGGAGCGGCTTGCTTGGCGGCCTGCACGTCTTCCTTCAACACGCGGCCGTCGCGGCCGGAACCGGCCACCTTGGACAGGTCCACGCCGGTTTCGGCGGCCAGCTTGGCGGCGGACGGCATCGCGGCGGCGCCAGCCGGAGC
>NZ_JAJOHW010000028.1 GCF_021129195.1 Chromobacterium aquaticum
GTGTTGGCGCGCTGGCAGCCTTATTGGCGGGCGGTGCGCGCCGGCGCGCCGTTGGCCGAGCGGCAGCGTGCCTTCGCCGGCTTCATGCTGCTGGCGGCGGAGCGGCGGCAGGTGGACGCGTTCAACCGCCGCATTGAGCAGCAATTGGAAGCGGACGGCGACAAGCCGGCCGGCCGCGACTGGTATCCGGGGCGGCCGGTGATGATCAACGAGAACGATTACGGCCTGGGCCTGTTCAACGGCGACATCGGTTTCGCGGTGCAGCGCGAGGCTGGGTTGCGCGTGGCTTTTCCCGGAGACGACGGCGGCTGGCGCGAGTTCGCGCCCGGTCGCCTGCCGCAGCATGACACCGTGTACGCGATGACGGTGCACAAGAGCCAGGGCTCGGAGTTCGGCGAGGTTTGTCTGCAATTGCCGGACACGGCGGGACCGGTGCTGAACCGCGCGCTGGTGTATACCGCGATCACCCGCGCGCGCGACCGTTTCATTGTCGCCGGCGCGCAGGCGGTGTGGGAGCAGGCCGCGGCCGCCGCGCCGCCGCGCCACTCCGGCCTGGCGGACAAATTGAAATGACGTTGCGATTAAATTGTCGGCGCGGCGTGTGGCCGCATCGACAATTCCGCAACAGCCTGCCGCAAAATAATCTGTTTATTTGCCGGCTGTTACGCCAGATATAGTCAAAGCGGAAGAAGCATCCTAAGATGCAGCCTTCCCGAAACACATCGCAGCGGAGTTGGCAATGCAAGTGGATGCGGTTCTGGCTTATCTCGACAAGATTACCCGTTTCGATCGTCAGCAGTTCACGCCTTTGTATATCGGCAAAGAGCGCCTGGGCTGGGTCAACGCGGTGTGGAAAGAGCGCTTGCTGAGCAGCGAATCGCAGCTGTTCGAAGAGCAGTACCAGAAACTGCATTGCCGTCTCGACGGCAGCTACCGCAGCATCAGCCACGCCTTGGCGCAGGCGGCGCGCCGCTGGCAACAGGCCGGTTGGCTCAATGGCTGGCGCAATGAAAACTTCACCGCTTTCCGCCACGACGGCTCTCCGTTCTTCGAACTGGAGCGCGCCGCCTTCCGCCCGTTGGGCCTGACCAGCCGCGCGGTGCATCTGAACGGGCTGATCCGGCTGCCGTCCGGAGAAGTGCGGATGTGGGTGGGACGCCGCAGCCCGCACAAGGCGGTGGATCCCAACCGCATGGATAACCTGGTCGGCGGCGGCGTGGCCGCCGGCGAGAGCATAGAGCTGGCGCTGGAGCGCGAAGGCTGGGAAGAGGCCGGCGTGCGCCGCGAGCAGGTGCGCGATCTGCCGCAAGCCAGCCTGCTGCTGGCCGAGCGCCCGGTGCAGCGCGGCCTGCATCGCGAGTGGATTTATGCTTTCGATCTGTGGCTGGAGCAGGGTGAGACACCCTGTAATCAGGACGGCGAGGTGGCCGAGCACATCCTGATGTCCTTCGTCGAAGTGGAGCAATTGCTGCTGGAAGAGCGCTTCATGATAGACGCGGCGCTGGTGGCGACCGATTGCCTGGCGCGCCATGGTTATTGGGGCGAGCGCACCGCGCCGATAGACGCGGCGCTGGCGCGCATCCGCCATGCGCAGCGCAGCGATGTGCATGCCTTGACCTCTTGCTGATTCCCTTGCCGCGCCGGGATGCCATTCACTGTGCCTGGCGCGGTTCTCCCGCCATTGATCTATCCGTTTATATTACAACTGCGTGAATTAATTCAGGAATCTTTGCCTGATAGTGCTTGTAATGGGTAGAATCATTCTCAAGAGCGGCAAAAGCCGTCAATAAATGCCAAGGGCTATTGGCCCGCGCTGTTTCTCCTGCCTGTCACCACATGCCGATCTCCGTTCTCGTCTTCGCGCGACGACAACGCTTGGGCATGACCATTGAAATGACAATGCGCTTATTTTGGCAGAATTAACGAAACGGCGGCATCGGGAGATTTCTCACTTGCCAGCGGCGCAGCGACGGCGCGGCATGCGGCAGCCGGCTGGCTGCGCACGATCTTGGGGGGCGTAAGGGGGATGTATCGTTTGAAACTGATCTCGGAGCAGTTCGGCGTCGACGACAGCGGGCCGCTGCATCCCAGCCAGGAGCAGGCGCGGCGCGCGGCGCTGGTGATGTGGAATGTTTATCGCGGCCAGCTGCGCATCGAGATTCACCGCGTGGTGGACCTGCGCAGCCGCAAGACCGAAAAGCTGGAGGAATTATGCTGACTGTCGCGTTTTAGCCAATGTAGTTGGCGGCAATTGTCTTGCGTTCTCGTTTGTTGGCTGAATATGACAAATGCGGGCGCAGGGTGAGAGAAGTTTCCATTGCGCGATTTTCAGCGCTTGGCTATTGTCCAGGTTCCTATTAAACCCAAAGCAGGCGCAGCCGGATCGGCGGCCTCTGCACTGGAGCGATCTTTGTTCAATTGGTTCGAAAAACGGGTAAATCCGTATCCCGACACGCCTCCGGCCCAACCTCCCTCGGGCTTTTTTCCATTTCTCTGGTTCTGCACCCGCGGCTTGCGCGGCCTGATTGCGGCCGTCATTCTGCTGACCGCCGGCATAGGCGCTTTCGAAGCCCTGCTGTTTTCCATGCTGGGCTCGGTGGTGGACTGGCTGGGCGCGGTCAAGCCCGCACTGCTGTGGGACACGCAAAGCCATAATCTGTTGCTGCTGGCGGGCATCCTGCTGGCCAGCCCGCTATTGATCGCTTTGCAGGCCTTGATCAAATACCAGGGTATTTCCGCCAACTTCCCTATGCTGTTGCGCTGGAACTTCCATCGCCATCTGCTGCGGCAGAGCATGAATTTCTATCAGGACGAGTTCGCCGGCCGGGTTTCGGCCAAGGTGATGCAGACCGCGATCGCGGTGCGCGAGACGGTGATGATAGTCGCCGACATACTGGTGTTCGTGGTGATCTACTTCGTCACCATGATCGCCGTGGTCGGCAGCTTCGACAGCCGTTTGCTATGGCCATTCCTGGCCTGGCTGGCGCTGTACGTGGCCACGCTGTATTTCTTCGTGCCCAGGCTAGGCCTGGCCGCCACCGCCCAGGCCGACGCGCGCAGCCTGATGACCGGCCGCATCACCGATGCTTACACCAATATCGCCACGGTGAAATTGTTCTCGCATGCGCAGCGCGAGGCCGGCTTTGCCCGCGGCGCGATGCAGGAGTTCCTGGCCACCGCCTATCGCCAGATGCGCTTGATCAGCGGTTTCGAAATCATCAACCACAGCCTGAGCATGTTGCTGATCGCCAGTACCGCCGGCGTCACGCTGTGGCTGTGGAGCATGGGCGAAGTCGGTGTCGGCGCGGTGGCGGCGGCCACGGCGATGGCGCTGCGCCTGAATGGCATTTCGCACTGGATCATGTGGGAAATGGCCTCCTTGTTCGAGCAGGTCGGCACGGTGCAGGACGGCATCGCCACGCTGGCGCGGCCGGTGCTGGTCAATGACAGCGCAGATGCCAAGCCGCTGGCGGTCAAGCAGGGTGAGATTCGTTTCGAGCAGGTGGACTTCAGCTATGGCGGCAGCAAGAGCGTGATCGAACAGCTGTCGCTGACGATACGCCCGGGTGAGAAGATAGGTCTGGTCGGCCGTTCCGGCGCCGGCAAGTCCACCATCGTCAATCTGCTGCTGCGTTTCTACGACCTGGATGGCGGTCGTATCTTGATCGATGGCCAGGATATCGCGCGGGTGACACAGGACAGCTTGCGCGCCCAGGTGGGCATGGTGACGCAGGATACCTCCTTGCTGCACCGCTCGGTGCGCGACAACCTGCTGTACGGCAGGCCGGACGCCGACGACACCGCGATGGAGGCGGCCGCGCGCCGCGCCGAGGCGCATGATTTCATCCTGACCTTGACCGATCCCAAGGGACGGAGCAGCTATGACGCCCATGTCGGCGAACGCGGGGTCAAGCTGTCCGGTGGCCAGCGCCAGCGCATCGCGATCGCGCGGGTCATGTTGAAGGACGCCCCCATTCTGCTGCTGGACGAAGCCACCAGCGCGCTGGATTCGGAAGTGGAAGCTGCGATCCAGCGCAGCTTGTACCGCTTGATGGAAGGCAAGACCGTGGTGGCGATCGCCCACCGCCTGTCCACCATCGCGGCGATGGATCGCTTGATCGTGCTGGACAAGGGGCGAGTGGTGGAAGAAGGCGACCATCGCAGCCTGTTGGCCAAGGACGGTTTGTATGCGCGACTATGGGCGCATCAGAGCGGGGGCTTCCTCGGCGAAGAAGACGACGACGAAGCCGAGCCGGTGGCCAGCATCGCCTGACTCCGGCCGCGGGCGGAATGAACCGGGCGGGGCGCGCAAGCGTCCCGCTTTTTTCATTTTCCGCCCAAGGACGCGGCATTGGGCTGCGGCAAGCGTTTTAGTGAAAACAACGGTGGCGATAGCGGGGAAAACGAGGAAATATCAAGACAGGCGGAGGGGATGTGGCGCACCCGACAGGGATCGAACCTGTGACCTTCAGCTTCGGAAACTGACACTCTATCCAACTGAGCTACGGGTGCGCTGTGACTTGCTTTGAGGCAGGGCCGCATCATAGCGCAACTTCCTTACCCGAGTCCAGTGTATGGTTTTGCCTTGCCTTCAGGCTTACCGTATAATTATCCTATTTTAAATGTCATTAATTCCAGGCGAGGCTCGTAATGAGTAATGAGAACGGAATGGCTCCCGGCCAGGTCATCAAAGTGCTGGTTGGCGTCGTTGTCTTTCTTGTAGTGGCAATCTGGCTTCTGGCCAAGCTGGCTACCAGCGGTTACAACGTGGATGCCGAAGTAATGACCAAGGAGGCCATCGCCTCTCGCCTGAAACCGGTTGGCGAAGCCAAGGCCAGCGATGCGCCTCCGGGCATGCGCACGGGCGAACAGGTTTACAAGGGCATCTGCATCTCCTGTCACGGCACCGGCCTCGCCGGCTCGCCTAAGTTCGGCGACACCGCGTCCTGGGGCTCGCGCATCGCCAAGGGCTGGGATACCTTGACTCAGCATGCCTTGCAGGGCTTCAACGCGATGCCGGCCAAGGGCGGCGCCACCGATTTGAGCGATGACGAAGTGAAGCGCGCGGTGGCCTATATGGGCAACTCCGCGGGCGGTAAGTTCACCGAACCGCCGGTGGGCGGCGCTGGCGGCGCGGCCGCGGCGGCCGATCCGGCGGTGGTGGGCAAGAAAATCTACGACAGCGTGTGCATGGCCTGCCACGCGGCCGGCATCGCCGGCGCGCCCAAGTTCGGCGACAAGGCGGCTTGGGCTCTGCGCCTGAAGCCCGGCTTGGACGAAGTGGTCAAGATCGGCATCAAGGGTCTGAACGCTATGCCGGCCAAGGGCGGTTATACCGGCAGCGACGCCGAGTTCCGCGCGGCGGTGGAATACATGGTGAATAATTCCAAATAAGCGGCGGTCCCTCGGAACAAAAAACGCCTTGCGCTGAAGCAAGGCGTTTTTTATCGCTGAAAAATGGCGATTTATATGTTTTTCCGGAAAATTAGGCCTAATGTTGACGACAATGTCCTATGTCAACAAAACCGCGCTGTAACAAGGGACAGGTGCCCTGCTTAGGCGCTTGGGGCATGATGAGCCATCTGTTTAGGTCGTGAAGCGTCAGGCGCTTCGCGGCTTGGTGTGGGGATTCAGTGGGTTTCCACTTTCGCTTCACCCAGAGATGTTCCTCATTCTTCATATGGCGCCACTGGCGCCATTTTCTTTTCCCGCGCTCGGGCATGTCGCCCACGATAGCCGTGCTTCAGGAGTCCGCCGGTTTTTCCTTGTTGGCCAGCATTGCGCTGAGGCTGGCCAGCCGCGATTTGCCCTCGGTCTTGCTGACGATGGGCTCGGCGCCGGGTTTGCCGAAGTGGCGCATATCGTCGCCGTTGATTTCGCTGATGAAGCGTGAAGGCTCGACGAACTGCCACTCGCCGGCGCGCTTGCGCTTGACGCAGTAGGTCAGCGTCAGCATGCGCTGGGCGCGGGTGATGCCGACATACATCAGCCGGCGCTCTTCCTCCACCATGCCGTTATCGACGGATTCGCTGTGCGGCAGTATGCCTTCCTCGGTGCCGACCAGGAACACATATGGGTATTCCAGACCCTTGGACGCGTGCAGCGTGGACATCTTCACCGCGTCGACCTCGCCTTCCTCGCGTCCTTCCAGCATGGTGATCAGCGCGATGGTCTGGGTCAGCTCCACCAGGTTCTTGCCGCTGTCCTCGCCCTTGCGGCTGAGCCAGCCCACCATTTCCAGGATGTTCTTCCATTTGGTTTCGGCGATGCGCGGGCTGTCCTCGCTATCGTAAAGCCAGGCTTCGTAGCCTATGGCTTGCATCATCTCCATCGCCAGCGGGCCGCCGTCCTCGCGGGTGGCGCGGTATTGCAGATTGGCGATGAAGTCGCAGAACTGCTCCAGCGGTTCGAGCTGGGCTTTTTGCACCTGCAGGCGGAAGCCTTCCTCATGGGCGCTGGCGAACAGGCTCTTGCCGCGCTCGCCAGCCCAGGCGCCCAGCCGTTCCAGCGTGGCGGTGCCGACGCCGCGCTTGGGCGTGGTCAGCGCGCGAATGAAGGCCGGATCATCGTCGGGATTGGCGATCAAGCGCATATAGGCCAGCATGTCCTTGATTTCCGGCTTGTCGAAAAAGCTCTGGCCGCCGGCCATCTGATAGGGGATGCGCTGATTGCGCAAGGCTTGCTCGAAGATGCGCGCCTGGTAGTTGCCGCGATAGAGGATGGCGTAGTCCTTGAACTCGGTGCGGTATTCGAATTTGTGCGCCAGCAGCCTTTGCACCACGGTTTCCGCCTCGTGCTCCTCATCCTTGCACTGGATCACATGGATGGGCTCTCCCAGGCCCAGCTCGCTCCACAGCTGCTTTTCGAACAGTTTGGGGTTATTCGAGATCACCGAGTTGGCGGCGCGCAGGATGCGCGCGGTGGAGCGGTAGTTCTGCTCCAGCTTGATGATCTTGAGCTTGGGGAAGTCGCTTTGCAGCAGCCGCAGGTTTTCCATATTGGCGCCGCGCCAAGCGTAGATGGACTGGTCGTCGTCGCCCACCGCGGTGAACATGCCGCGCAGGCCGGTCAGCAGCTTGACCAATTGGTACTGGCAGGTATTGGTGTCCTGGTATTCGTCTATCAGCAGGTAGCGCAGCTTGTGCTGCCATTTCTGCAGCACTTCTTCATTGCGTTGGAACAACTGCACCGGCAGGCGGATCAGGTCGTCGAAGTCCATCGCCTGATAGGCGCTCAAGGTGTCCTGATAGGCCAGATAAGTGGTGGCGCAGATGCTCTCCCACTCTCCCTGGGCTTCCAGCAGCATCTGGTCCGGTGTTTTTAGGTCGTTCTTCCACAACGAGATCTGGCTTTGCACCTTGCGCACTTCGTCCTTGGAAGTGGTTTTCAGGATGTCGGAAATGATCTTGCCGGCGTCGAAGGCGTCCAGGATGGAAAACTGCGACTTATAGCCCAGATGCGGCGCTTCCTGGCGCAGCATCTGCATGCCCAGCGAGTGGAAAGTGGATACGGTGATGCCGCGGATCTCCGCCGGCGTCATCAACTTGCCCACCCGTTCCAGCATTTCTCGCGCGGCCTTGTTGGTGAAGGTGATGGCGGCGATATTGCGCGCGCTGATGCCGCCTTCGCGGATCAGGTGCGAAATCTTGTAGGTGATGACTCGGGTTTTGCCGGAACCGGCGCCGGCCAGCACCAGCAAGGGGCCGTCAAGATATTGGATCGCCGCGCGCTGCGGCGGATTGAGCAAGGGTGCGGACATGGCGGTATGGGGAAGGGGCCCGGCGGGGCGCAGTAAATCGGTAACTCAGCCAGTGCATTGTAGCATGGGGTATCATGGCGCTATCCGCGGATGACATCTCAGAGCCTGTTCAAAGTCTGGCGAGCAAGAGCGAGGCAAGGCGAAAACGGTTGAAGAAGCGGAATGTACAGGTGGTACTTGGCATTTCGAAGGTGTTTTCAACGCCGCGTCGCCGAAGCGCAGCAGATTTTGGACAGGTTCTCGGATCGATCCGCCACTCATGAGGTGCATATGGCCATCTACGCTATCGGCGACATTCAAGGCTGCTTCCAGCCATTTCAGCAGTTGTTGCGGCAAATCGAGTTCAACCCCGGCAAGGACACCTTGTGGCTGACCGGCGACCTGGTCAACCGTGGACCGCAGTCGCTGGAAGTGCTGCGCTGGGTGTTCCAGCATCAGGATCACGTCGAAATCGTACTGGGCAATCACGATCTGCATCTGCTGGCGGTGGCGGAGGGCTTCGGCAAGCTGCACCGCAGCGATACCTTGCTGGATATACTCAATGCCGCCGACGGCAAGGTCTTGCTGGACTGGCTGCGCTGCCAACCGATGATGATAGCCGGCCACGGCTACGCGATGGTGCACGCCGGCCTGCTGCCGGAGTGGAGCATTGATCGGGCGCTGGACTTGGCGGAAGAAGTGGAGGCCGGCCTGTCCGGGCCCAAGCATCGTGAATTCCTGTCGCGGCTGTATGGCAACCGGCCGACGCGCTGGAGCGAGGAGTTGCGTGGCGCCGATCGTCTACGCGTGATTGTCAACGCGATGACTAGGATGCGTTTCCTGAACCGCGATGGCGAAATCGACCTGAACTATAAGGGCGAACTGGACAATGCGCCGGCCGGCCTGACGCCCTGGTTCGAGGCGCCGGGGCGCTGGCAGGGCGAGATGCCCATCATCTGCGGCCATTGGTCGGCCTTGGGCGTTCACATTTCCGAAGACGTGGTGGCGATAGACTCCGGCTGTCTGTGGGGCGGCAGCCTGACCGCGATGCGGCTGGGCGATCAGGCCTTGTTTTCCTTGCCGTGCCCGGCTTTTCGCGAAATCACCGCCTGAACGGCGCGTGACGCGCCGCGGCGGCAAATAAAATATCGTCAAGCCATAGTCAGCCCGCCCTCATCACTGTCATAATCCGGGCTCTTGCCAGAGCCGTTTTTTTATTTGTATGAGTTATCTTTCCATTGAGTTCGCGCTGGCATTCCTGGCCTTTTTCGCCCTGTATTGGCTGTGCCGCAAGCGCACGGATTGGCAGAACGGTTTGTTGTTGCTTGCCAGTTACGCCTTTTACGCCAAGCTGGACTGGCGCTTCGCGCTGATTCTCGCCATCTACACTGTATTGCTGACCGTGGTGTCGGCGCGCATGCTGGATTCCATTCGCCCCAAACGCTGGCTGCGCGTGGGCCTGCTGATGGCGGTGGGCAATCTGGCGGTGTTCAAATACTTCGACTTCTTTCGCGAAAGCGCGCAAGCGGGCTTGCACGCGCTGGGCATCGCCGCGGTGCTGCCGGCGGTGGATTTCCTGATGCCGGTGGGCATCTCTTTCTATACCTTCCAGTCGGTCAGCTATCTGGTGTCCCTGTACCGCGGCGAAGTTCGTTTCGCCCGGGTCCGGGAGCTGGGCTTGTTCCTGGCCTTCTTTCCCACCTTGCTGGCCGGGCCGATCTGCCGCGCCAGCGGCCTGCTGGAGCAGCTGCGCAGCGGCGCGCGCCGCCACATCCTGCATTTGGACCGCGCGTTGGGCTTGGTCGTGCTGGCCTTGGCCAAGAAGCTGTGGCTGGCCGGCTGGCTGGCCAGCGCCTGGGTGGACCCGGTGTTCAGCGCGCCGGAAACTTATCACCCACTTGAGGTCTGGGCCGCGTTCTATGCCTACGCCTTCCAGATCTATCTGGATTTTTCCGGCTATACCGACTTGGTTACCGCGCTGGCGCTGCTATTGGGCATCCAGTTGCCGCGCAATTTCGACGCGCCCTACCTGGCGCATAATCTGCGCGATTTCTGGCGGCGCTGGCATATGTCGCTGTCCAGCTGGATTCGCGATTACATCTACATTCCGCTGGGCGGCAACCGGCTGGGCTTCGCCCGTGCCCAGCTCAATTTGCTGGCCGCGATGCTGCTGTCCGGCCTGTGGCACGGCGCCAGCCTGAAGTATCTGGTGTGGGGCGGCATGCACGGCCTGGGCGTGGTGGGCTTGAACCTGGGCGACCGGCTGCTGGGCAAGGAAGCGCTGACGCGGCGCTGGGCCTGGCTGGCGCGGCTGCTGACCTTTCATTATGTGTGCCTGGCCTGGGTGTTTTTCCGCGCGGCTTCGCTGGAGGATGGCTGGAGCTTCCTGGAAGCCATGGCCGGCACCGGCCAGGAACTGACGTTGAACGCGCCCGGCTTCCTGGCGCTGACCGCCGCCGCCTTTATCGGCCTGCCTTATCTGAGCGCAGCGCGGGAGCACGGCATCGCCCAACTGGCCCGTCTGCCGTGGTGGGGCAAGCCCAGTTTGTTGGCCGGCTGCGCCTTGCTGATCATCGTGGTGTCGCCGCCGGGGATTCCGGGTTTCATTTATTACCAGTTTTAAGCGCGCGCGGCGGAATCGCCGCGCAATTTCACCGTCTTATCGTCAGTCTTACCGCATTGAGGCCTGCGTCACATGATCGCCCGTTCCGCCATTCGCCAAGCCCTGGCCATACTCGGCAGCAGCATGCTGTTGCTGTGCTGGATTGAGCAATCGTCCATCAACGCCTACTGGCGGCAGACTTTTCACCGCCCCAGCCAACTGGAAGTCTTGTCCGATCTGAGCGTCTGGCGCGTCGGAGCGGATCTGGGGCGCGGTTTCCGCGATCACAGCCGTGGACTGCTCGCGCGGCTGGACCGCTGGGATGACGATATGATCGCCTACTTCAACGCCTGCTGCCTGCGCCCGGCGCCGCCGCCCGTGCTGGCGCCGCAAGCGCAGGCCGGCAGCAAGGCTCCGTCCACGGCAAGCGAACCGGTCTTGCCGGCCGGGGTCAAAACCCAGCCGCCAGCGGTGTCCGCTCCGCAGCAGGCCGCGGCCAAGGACAGCCGATTATGGCTGCGGCCGGGGCAGAAAGTGTTGCTGGCCGGAGATTCCATGATGCAGGGCGTGGCGCCGCATTTGCTGCGGCCGCTGTTCAAGCTGCACCAGATCAAGGCGCTGGACGTCAGCAAGCAGAGCACCGGCCTGACTTATCCGGACTTTTTCAATTGGCCGGACACGATAGAGCGACAATTGGCGGCCAATCCTGACATCGGTCTGGTGGTGGTCTTCTTGGGCGCCAACGATACTTGGGACATGGTGGGCGGCAGCCGTTACATCCGTTTCGCCTCCGAGGAGTGGGAGCAGCGTTATCGCGAGCGCATTCGCGCCATCCTGGCCTCGGCCAAGGCGCATAAGACGCAATTGTTGTGGTTGGGCGCGCCAAATATGGGCAAGGACAAGCTCAACCGCGGCGTACATTACATAAACGGCATCTTCCGCGAGGAAGTGGAGAGCGCAGGTCAGCGTTATTTGTCCACGCGCGAGGCCTTGGGCAGCGAGGACGATGCTTTCGCCAAGTTCATGACCTTGCCCGAGCAGGGTGAGGTGGCGGTCAGAACCGCCGATGGCATCCATTTCACCCGTCAGGGCCAGGTCTTGCTGGCACGGCGGGTATTGGCAGAATTGAGGTTTGAATGAAGTTGAGACTCAGCGCCGCCTTGGTCGGCCTGTTGGTGTCGGTGGCGGCTTGGGCCGCTCCGGTGCAGGATTTCGGCGAGGTCAATCTGGCGCGGCTGGTGTCGCGGCTGAAGGGAATATCCACAGCGGTTCAGCCGGTGCGCATTACCCAGCTGGGGGATTCGCATACCGCCGCCGATTACCTGACCGGCACGCTGCGCGAGCGTTTCCAGGCCAAGTTCGGCGATGCCGGCGCCGGCTGGACGCCGCCGATGGCGGTGCCGGGCCAGCGCCATGCGCTGGTGATAGAGCGCAGCGAGGGCTGGACGTTGATCAACAGCCGCAAGGACGGCGATCCGGACTTCCCACTAGGTGGCTATATCGCCCAGGCGCAGCGGCCGGGCGCCACCATCAGCGTGTTGCCGCGCAATCCGCTGGACGGTTTGTGGCGAGTGCGCTTCCGCGTCCGCGCGGCGCAAGACGGCGCCGGCGCGCTGGAAGTGGACGACGGCCACGGCAGCCGCAAGCTGAACCCGCCGGAGGCGGGCAAGGGCTGGCAGACGGTGGAGCAGAAGCTGTACTTCCCCTTCGTGGTGCGCGCCGGGGCGTTGCCGGCGGCGGAACTGGGCGGCATTGAGCTGGAGCGGCTGGCGCCCGGCGTGGTGCTGGACAGCATAGGCAGCAACGGCGCGCAGCTGTCGATCTGGCAACGCTGGGGCAAGAACTGGAGCGCGCAGCTGGCGGAACGCAATAGCGATCTGGTGATCCTGGCTTACGGCGTCAATGAGGCGTTCGACGATCGCCTCGACCTGATCGAGTATCAGCTCAATCTGCAGGCGGCGATCAACACCATACGCCGTGATCTGCCGCAGGCGGCCATTCTGATGCTGGGCGCGCAGGACGCGGCGCGTAAGCGCGGCGCGGTCAGCAAGGAGTGTTCGCCGGGACGCCCGCTGCAATTGGCGGCGGTCAAGCGCATTCAGCAGAAAGTCGCGCGCGACAGCCATAT
Organism: Chromobacterium aquaticum; assembly: GCF_021129195.1. Classification (GTDB taxonomy): domain Bacteria; phylum Pseudomonadota; class Gammaproteobacteria; order Burkholderiales; family Chromobacteriaceae; genus Chromobacterium; species Chromobacterium aquaticum. The sequence goes on from NZ_JAJOHW010000028.1 coordinate 12,469, forward strand.
GCTGTACTGGGATTGGGAGCAGGCGATGGGCGGGCCCTGCAGCATGAAACGCTGGCAGGCGCAGCAGCTGGCGCGGCCGGACCTGGTGCATTTCTCGCAGCAAGGCTATGCCAAGCTGGCCGATGATTTATTCGATAATCTGATGACGCGGCTCAGCCTGTGAGCGTGGCGGCGATGGATGAAGAAAAGCCCCCGGAACGGGGGCTTTTGCATTGGGGAAGCTTCGTCGCAGGTGCTCAGTGTTGCTGAGCCGGTTCCTGAGCCGCTTCCGCGGCCGGAGGCGGGCTCAGCCGCAGCGCGCGCGCTACTTCCTGCTGTGCTTGCTGCGCCAGCGCGAAGCGGGTATCCAGCCCGTGTTCCCAAGCCTTCAGCGGCTGGCCGTAGCTGACCTCGACTTCCATAGCCGGCATCGCCAGCACCTTGCGCACGCTTTGCAGAAAGGTCAGGTCACCGATGAAGGCCGGTTCCAGCGTCTGTTCGCCGTCTGCGCCGTAATAGCGCAGGCCCACCGGCTGAACGGTGCCGCGCGACAACAGCGCGGCCTCGAACAAGGAAGCCTTGAACGGCAGCAGATCGAGACCGTCCGAGGTGGTGGACTCTGGAAACACCGCCATGCAGGCGCCGTTTTCCATCGCGTGCGCCAGCGCCTTGTAAACGCGGCTGGCGTCCTTGCGCTTGCTGCGGTCGATGAACAAGGTGCCGCCCAGATGCGCCAGCCAGCCCAGCACCGGCCAGGAGCGGAGTTCGCGCTTGGCGACGAAGCGGGACACCGTGCAGCTATTGAGCACGAAGATGTCCAGCCAGGAGATGTGGTTGGCCACCAGCAGGGTATTGGGTGGGTAGAAGCCGGGGTTGACGCCGTTGATCCGCACGCTGATGCCCAGGATCTTCAGCGCGTGAGCGGCCCAGCGCCGGGTGACGACGGCGCGTTCGGCGTGGGCCAGCCGGGAATAGCGCGTAACCAGGATGAAAACGCCGACGGCCAGATGGCCGAACAGGCGCGCGACGCGCCCGATCCGGGTGAGCAGGGAGGTGGTGGCGATTGACTTCAAGATACGTTGAGGCTCGGTGCGCTAAGGTTGAGGCCGTAACTCTAGCATGGCTGGCATAGTGGGCAATAGTAGGAGCTGCGCTGGCCCTGGCGTAAATGCCGGATCGGCGTGCCGCATTGCCGGCATGGTTCATCCTGGCGGCCGTAAACCATATAGGTTTGCTGGAAGTAGCCGGGTTTGCCGTCGCTATGCACGAAATCACGCAGCGTGCTGCCGCCGGCCTCGATGGCGCGGGTCAGCACTTTGCGGATTTCTTCGGCCAGCCGGCGGTATTCGCCGTCGCGCACCGCATTGGCGGCGCGGGCGGGATGGATGCCGGCGTGAAACAGCGCCTCGTTGGCGTAGATATTGCCTACGCCCACCACCACATGATTGTCCATCAGCATCAGCTTGACCGCGCTGCCGCGGCGTTGAGCTGCTCGGATCAGGGTGTCGCCGTCAAAACCGTCGGACAGCGGTTCCGGCCCCAGTGCCTGCAGCAAGGGGTGGTGCTCGATGGCGCCGACATGCCATAACACCGCGCCGAAACGGCGCGGATCGCGGTAGCGCAGCACATTGGGCCCCAGCAGCAGATCGATGTGATCATGTTTTTCCGGCGGGGTGTCGGCCGGCAGGAAACGCAGGCTGCCGGACATGCCCAGATGGATGATCAGGGTGCCGGCATCGGTGCCCAGCAGCAGGTATTTGGCGCGGCGATCGACCGAACGTATCGTCAGGCCGCGCAGGGTGGCGTGCAGCTCCGGCGGTACCGGCCAGCGCAGGCCGGCGTGGCGGACCACGGCGCCGCCAAGCTCGGCGTTCAACAAATGGGGCAGAATCCCGCGGCGGGTGGTTTCGACTTCTGGCAGTTCTGGCATGGGTAGAATGGGCGCGAAGATAAAAACAGGTCATGCTATTCTACGCATTCAACAGGTTTATAAGCAGGTCTCTGACTCCATGCGAATGCAACGGCTGAAAAAAACACTTCCCTTGTTGATGGTCTTGCTGCTGTCGGCGTGCGCCAATTTCAAGCATCCCGGCGCGGCGCGCTCCGTCGATACCGGCAAGCCGGCGGGCGACGAGGCCGCCGCCGCGGCTAAAGAGGACGATGCCCTGCTGCCCAAGGCGGAGCTGACGCCCGAAATCCTCTATGGCGTGGTGGCCGGAGAAATCGCCGCCCAGCGCGGCTCGGTGGGCGCTTCCGCGGTGACCTATCTGGAACTGGCGCGTCAGACGCGCGACCCGCGGCTGGCGCAGCGCGCGGCCGAGTTCTCCATGTTCGCCGGTTTGCTGAAGGAAACCTCGGAAGCGCTGACTTTGTGGATGGAGCTGGCGCCGGACTCGGTGCCCGCGCGCGAGCAGCTGTTCATCACCCTGCTGCGCGCCGGCAAGCTGGCGGAAAGCAAGCCGCTGATCGAAGCGCTGCTGCAGAAAGAACCGGAACGGGCTCCCGCCATCTTCGTGCAACTGGCGCGGTTGACGTCGCGTCAGAGCGACAAACAGGCGGCCTATGAGTTGGTCCAGCAGTTCGCCGGCCGCTATCCGGACCTGGCCGAGGCGCGCTTCGCGCTACTGGCCGTGGCCGCCGAGGCCGGCGATCAGGCCACGATGAACCGCGAGTTCGATCGCCTCGCGCAGATCGCGCCGGCCTGGGATTTGCCGGTGGCGTGGCAGGTGGACCGCCTGCGGCGCGAGCAGCCGGACCAGGCCATCGAGTTCCTGCGGCGCGAACTGGCGCGGCGGCCCAACGCCGGTCTGGAACTGAAGCTGGCCTATCCGCGGCTGCTGGTGGGCGCCAAGCGCTTCGGCGAGGCGCGGCAGGCTTTCGACCAATTGCTGCCGGCCTATCCGGACAATCCAGACCTGCTTTACGCCTCCGGCCTGATGGCCTACCAGATGCGCGATCTGCCCGCCGCGGACAAGTATTTGCGCCAGGCGCTGGCCGCCGGCCATCCCGAGGCCAATTTCATCCGCTATACCCTGGGACAGATCGCCGAGGAGCGCCAGGACGCCGCCGCCAAGGGCTGGTATGAGATGGTGGGCGCAGGTCCGCAATTCCTGCCGGCCCAAGGCCGGCTGGCGGTGATGGAGGCCGGTGACGGCAAGCTGGAGCTGGCCTTGGCGCGGCTGGCGCCCTTGGGCGGCAATGATCAGGAAAAAATCACCCTGGCCTTGCTGCAATCACAGCTGGCGCGCGAGGCCAAGCAATACGGCAAGGCCTACGAATTATTGAGCAAGGCGCTGCAGCGCATGCCCAAGGCGCCGGAACTGTTGTATGAGCGGGCGCTGGTGTCCGACAACCTGGGCAATATCGGCAATGCCGAGCGCGACCTCAAGCTGGTGTTGAAGGAAAAGCCGGGCGACGCCCAAGCCTTGAATGCGCTGGGTTATACGCTGACCAATCGCACCGGCCGCCATCAGGAGGCGCTTGGCTATATAGAAAAGGCGCTGAAGAGCGAGCCGGACAATCCCACCATTCTCGACAGCCTGGGTTGGGCGCAATACAAGTTGGGCCGGCTCGAGGCCGCGCTGAAGACGCTGCAGAAGGCCTACGCGCTCTTGCCCGACCCCGAGCTGGCCGCGCATCTGGGCGAGGTGTTATGGAAGCTGGGCAAGAAAGACGAGGCGCAGGCGGTATGGGACAAGGCGCTGGCGGAAAGCCCGGAGCATGATGTGCTGCGCGAAACCATGCACCGGCTGGGGGCGCGGCGATGAGGTGGCAAGGCCTGGTTTTGCTCTTGTCGCTGCTGGCGACGGGGTGCGCGACGCGCGAAGCAGTGTTCATGCCGTCGGCGACCCGCTCCGCCGATCAGCCGTTCACGGTCAGCGGACGGTTGTCCGTGAACCTGGACGGCAAGGGGCATGTCGCCAATTTCGATTGGCAGCACCAGCCCGAGCGAGACCAGTTGGCGATCAATTCACCGTTGGGCAATACCGTGGCCGAAGTGGTGCGCGACGCCGATGGCGTCACCTTGCGTTCCGACGGCAAGGCCTGGCAGGCGCCCGATGTGGAAAGCCTGACCGAGAAAACCCTGGGTTGGCCGCTGCCCTTGGCTGGTCTGGCCTGGTGGGTGCGCGGCATGCCGGTGCCGGGCGAAGCCAGCGAGGTCCGCCCCGATGGCGAATTGTTGCAGCAAGGCTGGCGCATCCGCTTTGTGCGTGACGTCGAGTCCGGCGAACGCTATCCCAAGCGCGTGGATCTGGTCCGCGACGGTCTGACCGTCCGGGTGGTGACCCGCGATTGGCGTTGATGTACTAACTGCTGGCCATGCTGTTCTTGTGATTTCTATCTTGGTGTCGTGTCGATGACTTCCGCTGTATTTCAAACCTTCCCGGCTCCGGCCAAACTCAATCTATTGCTGCACATCGTGGGCAAGCGCGCGGATGGCTACCATCTGCTGGAGACAGTGTTCCGTTTCATCGACCTGAACGACACGGTGTCGCTGGCCTTGCGCGACGATGGTGACGTTGTGCTGGAAACGCCGATCTCCGGCGTGGATCCAGAGCAGGATCTGACCGTGCGCGCCGCGCGGCTGTTGCAGCAGCATGCGGCTTGTGGGCTGGGTGTGAGCATTCGCCTGGAGAAAAAGATACCGATGGGCGGTGGTTTGGGGGGAGGAAGCTCCGACGCCGCCACCGTTTTGCTGGCCTTGAACCGCATGTGGCGGCTGAATCTGCCACGGGCGGAACTGCAGGAACTCGGCTTGAAGCTGGGCGCGGACGTGCCGGTGTTTATTTTTGGCCGCAGTGCGCTGGCCACCGGCGTGGGGGAAAAACTGAATGAAATCAAATTGAAGCCGGCATGGTATGTGGTAATTCACCCTCAGGTGCATGTGCCTACCAGCAAAATATTTCAAAATTTCTCGCAGGAGGTGTTGACAGAGGTAGGGGTCGTCGGCATAATGCGAATCCTCGAAACAACGCAGCGACGACGAAACGATCTGCAAAACGTTGTTTCGAATATGTACCCAGCGGTGAATGAAGTGCTGACCGAATTAAGAAAATATGGTTCGCCGCTGATGACTGGTTCCGGTTCCTGTGTGTTTCTGGAGTGCCAGTCAAAAGACGAAGCCGATAAAGTTTATCAGGCGGTGTCGATAAAATATAAGGGGTTTTTAGCAAAAGGACTCGATGTCCATCCCTTAATCGACAGCGCTGAATAAAGGTTACTGGGGAGTCGCCAAGTGGTAAGGCACCGGATTTTGATTCCGGCATTCGTAGGTTCGATCCCTACCTCCCCAGCCAAGACTTTCTCTCAATAAGAGAGAGCATGAAAAAAGCGTGTAAGAATCCCTTACACGCTTTTTCTTTATCTAGCTAAGGCACACGAATCATGGCGGCATACGACAGTTTGATGGTATTCACCGGGACCGCGAACCCGGAACTGGCCCAAAACGTAGTCAAACATCTGGATATCTCGTTGGGACGCGCCGATGTCGGCAAGTTCAGCGACGGCGAAGTGGCGGTGGAGCTGCTGGAAAACGTCCGCGGACGCGACGTCTTCATTCTGCAATCGACCTGTGCGCCGACCAATGACAATCTGATGGAAATCCTGACTATGGCCGACGCGTTGAAACGCGCTTCGGCCGGTCGTATTACCGCGGCGATTCCGTACTTCGGCTATGCGCGCCAGGATCGCCGTCCGCGCTCCGCCCGGGTGCCCATCTCCGCCAAGCTGGTGGCCAATATGCTGACCAGCGCTGGCATCGATCGCGTGCTCACCGTCGATCTGCATGCCGACCAGATCCAGGGTTTCTTCGATATCCCGGTGGACAACGTTTACGCGACGCCGGTGCTGCTGAAGGACATCCGTTCGCAGCGCATCGAAGACCTGATCGTGGTCAGCCCGGACGTGGGCGGCGTGGTGCGCGCCCGCGCGATGGCCAAGGCCTTGAACACCGACCTGGCCATCATCGACAAGCGTCGTCCCAAGGCCAATGTGGCCGAGGTGATGAATATCATCGGCGATGTGTCCGGCCGTACCTGCCTGATCGTCGACGACATGATCGACACCGCCAACACCCTGTGCAAGGCGGCCAGCGCTCTGAAGGAGCGCGGCGCCCAGCGCGTGCTGGCCTATGCGACTCACCCGATCTTCTCCGGTCAGGCGATCGATCGCATCAAGAATTCCGACATCGATATGGTGGTGGTGACCGACACCATCCCGTTGACCGCCGAGGCCAAAGCCTGCCCGAACATCCGGGTCGCCTCCATCGCCGGCCTGCTGGCCGAGACGCTGCGCCGGATCAACAACGAAGAATCGGTGTCTTACCTCTTCAATGAGGAACTGGTTGCGGCGGGCGCCTGCCTGCCGTAAACATCGGGCCCGCTGGTCGCGGCGGGCCGGGTGCTTTTAATCTGAAACTGGAGTTTTGCCATGTCTTTTGAATATACCGCCAGCAAGCGTGAAGAGTCGGGTACGAGTGCGAGCCGCCGCCTGCGTCACGCCGGCCAGGTTCCGGCCGTTGTTTACGGCGCTTCCAAAGAAGCCGTATCCATCGTTCTGGACCACAACACCATGTACTACGCGCTGAAGAATGAAGCGTTCCACACTTCCGTTCTGGATCTGGTGATCGACGGCCAGAAAGAACAAGTTAAAGTGGCTGCGTTCCAAATGCACCCGTACAAACAGCAAGTGATGCACATCGACTTCGCTCGCGTGTAATCTAGCTGCCGTGCCGTCTGACGGTAACGGTTGAAAAGCTCGTTGCTAGCCGTCGGCCCGCAACGAGCTTTTTTATTTGGAACAGAGAATATGTCCGGTATTCGCCTGATAGTCGGCCTGGGCAACCCCGGCGCCGAATACGATAGAACCCGTCACAACGCCGGCTTCTGGCTGGTGGATGAGCTGTGCTGGCGCTATAAGGGCAACTGGCGCACGGAAACCAAGTTCCATGGCGACATCGCCCGCGTGGATATCGATGGCCAGGATGTCTGGCTGCTCAAGCCCATGACCTATATGAACCTGTCCGGGCAAGCGGTGTTGGCGCTGGCGCATTTTTACAAGATTCTGCCGGACCAGATCCTCGTCGTGCACGACGAACTGGATTTGCCCCCCGGCGCGGCCCGCTTCAAGCAAGGCGGCGGCCATGGCGGCCACAATGGTTTGAAGGACATCGCCGCGCGCTTGAGTTCGCCGGCGTTCTGGCGTTTGCGCCTGGGCATAGGTCATCCGGGTGATCGCAATGAAGTCGCCAATTTCGTGTTGAAGAAGCCGCGCGCCGAGGAGCAGCAGGCGCTGGACGAGGCGATCGCGCAGGCTTTGCTGCAATTGCCAGCGGCCATCGGCGGCAAAATGGCGGCGGCGATGAAGGAATTGCACACCGCGGCCAAGTAAGCCGCTGGGCAAATCGCCGGCTTGCCGCTATGCTGCGGCAGATAAGATTTTTCAAGAATTTCGAAGGAATGCGGACATGAGTCTGAAATGCGGTATCGTCGGCCTGCCCAATGTGGGCAAGTCCACCCTGTTCAATGCGCTGACCAAGGCCGGCATCGAAGCCGCCAACTATCCGTTCTGCACCATCGAGCCCAATGTCGGCATCGTGGAAGTGCCGGATCAGCGCTTGGCCGAATTGGCCAAGATCATCAATCCGCAACGCGTTCAGCCGGCCATCGTTGAGTTCGTCGACATTGCCGGGCTAGTGGCGGGCGCCTCCAAGGGCGAGGGCCTGGGCAACCAGTTCCTGGCCAACATCCGCGAGACCGACGCCATCGTCAACGTGGTGCGCTGTTTCGAAGATGAGAATATCGTTCACGTCGCGGGCAAGGTGGACCCTATCGCCGACATCGAGACCATAGGCACCGAACTGGCGCTGGCCGATCTGTCCGCGGTGGAAAAGGCGATGACGCGCGAAGGTAAGCGCGCCAAGTCCGGCGACAAGGACGCGCGCGCCTTGATCGCGGTGCTGGAAAAGCTGGTGCCGCATCTGGATCAGGGTCTGCCGGCGCGTTCGCTGGAGCTGAGCCCGGAAGAAAATGCGTTGATCAAGCCGCTGTGCCTGCTGACGATCAAGCCGGCGATGTATGTGGCCAATGTGGCCGAAGACGGTTTCAGCAACAATCCCTTGCTGGAGCGGGTGCAGCAGTTGGCCGACAAGGAAGGCGCGCCGGTGGTGGCCTTGTGCGCGGCGATCGAATCCGAAATCGCGGAACTGGATGATGCCGACAAGGCCGAGTTCTTGGAAACGCTGGGCCTGGAAGAGCCGGGTTTGGACCGCCTGATCCGCGCCGGCTACAAACTGCTGGGCCTGCAGACCTATTTCACCGCTGGCGTGAAGGAAGTGCGTGCCTGGACGATTCATATCGGCGACACCGCGCCGCAGGCGGCCGGCGTGATCCACACCGATTTCGAACGCGGCTTCATCCGCGCGCAGACCATCGCCTATGCCGACTTCATCGCGCTGGGCGGCGAGGCCAAGGCCAAGGAGGCCGGCAAGATGCGCGCCGAAGGCAAGGAGTACGTGGTACAGGATGGTGATGTGATGAACTTCTTATTTAATGTGTAATCATAATTAACTGAAGAAAAGGCATGTGACTCTGGCGCATGCCTTTTTTTTGTAAGTAGAATGAGTAGGGATAGCGCATCATTCATAGGCAAAAGTCGGCAAAAGGAAAATGACAGTTGGAACAGCAGCGTGAAGTTTCTGATGAGATCAGCTTGGTCGATATTATTTTGTTCTGTAGAAAACAGTGGCGCTTGATGGTGATGTTGCCAGTGGCTGCGGTGATATTGGCGATTGCCATTGTAATGAATATGCCTCCTCGTTACACGGCGACTTCCTTGCTATTAGTGCCGGCGCCGCTGGGACCTCAGGGCGGAGCTAGTGTTTTGAAAGATAGTTCGTTGCTGGACCGCGCCGTTACTGATTTTGAATTGGCCAAGCATTATGAACTGAGCGCCGCCGACAAGACCAAGTTGAGCCTATTGGACAATCTGAAAGTGAATGCGGGCAAGGATGGCTTGCTCGAAGTATCCGTTAGTGATGCGGATGCGGTATTCGCCGCCAAGCTTGCAAATTATCTGGTGGAGCAGGCCAGGCAGAAGATTCTGGGTTTGCACGTCACGGAGCAAAGCAAAAAGTATCTGGTGCTGCAAGAAAAGATCAAGGCAACGCAGCAGCAGCTAGCAGTGGCACAGCGTCAGCTAAAGCAGCAAGGAGGCGGAGAGGCTTTGCTGAACAGTGAGTTGGCGCGGATCGTTGACGGGTTTGCCAGGCTTGAAGTGCAAATGAATACGCAGCAGATGGAGGGCAATAGTCCGCTGCAATCGTCTTTACTGCAGTTGCGCGCGGAACTGGAGCGAGCGAATCCGCGGGCCAAATCGATTTCTTCGCAGCAGCTAGCGATGATGCGGAATTTTTTCTTCTATCAAGCGGCGTTGGAAGAATTGCAAAAGCAGGCCTTGGTGAGCAAGGCGCTGGTATCGCAAGAAGTGCAAGTGGTGTTGCCGGCCAGCCCACCCTTGGAAAAATCCGGACCTAGGCGTGCGCTAGTGGTGGTGTTGGCTGGCTTGTTGGGGTTTGCCTTGGCGGTATTGATAGGCGCGGGTCGCAATGTGCTTGATTCTTCGCGGCGTAGGCTGCAACAAGCAACTGAGACGTGATATAGGGTGGGGCCGCTATAGCGGCCTTTGTTCTATTAGGAACTTGTCAGTGGCTGCGAGCAATGATATTCTGGATTTTTGTTTATTGCAAATCCAAAATTCCTAAAGGTTATATTAATATGCGCAAGCTGATGACGGTTCTGGTGATGGCTGGCCTGGCTGGCCAGGTATTTGCGGCTGACTTGCTGGACACGGTCAAGCAGCGCGGCAGTCTGAAAATCGCTTTGGAAGGCACGTATCCGCCGTTTAACTTCAAGGATGCCAAGCAGCAGCTGACCGGTTTCGATGTCGAGATCGCCAGTGAAATCGCCAAGCGTCTGAAGGTGAAGCCGGAATTCACCACTGCGGAATGGAGCGGCTTGCTGGCGGGTTTGCAAGCCGGCAAGTTCGACATCGTTGTCAACCAGGTGGGCGTGACCGACAAGCGCAAGGACGTGTTCGACTTCTCCCAGGCTTATACCTACTCAAGCGCGCAACTGATCGTGCGCAAGAACGAGAGCCGCGCTTTCAAGAGCCTGGCGGACCTGAAAGGCAAGAAGCTGGGCGTGGGCCAGGGCAGCAATTACGCCGATATGGCCAAGGCGGTGCCCGGCATCGAGGTGAAGACCTATCCCGGCGCGCCGGAATACCTGCAGGATCTGGCCAGCGGCCGCGTGGACGCGGCGTTGAACGACAGCTTGCTGATCCCCTTCGCCATCAAGCAGGCCAAGTTGCCCTTGAAGGCCGGAGCGCCGGTGGGCGAGGTGGCGACGATGGCTATCCCGTTCGCCAAGAATAATCCACAGTTCAAGGCGGCGCTGGATAAGGCGTTGACCGATATGAAGGCTGACGGCAGTTTCAAGAAGATCTCGGTCAAGTGGTTCGGCATCGACGTGTCGAAAGCGCCGACGGCAGCGAAGAAATAATAAGTAATTCGTATTAGAATTTATGAAGTAAGACGCCCCTGCTTGTGCGGGGGCGTCGGTTTTTTAGGGAAAACATGAATGACTGACTGGATTGTGCTGCTGGAGTCGGCGCTGCCGGTGCTGCTGCAAGGCGCGGGGCTGACACTGCTGTTCGCGGTGGTGGCCATGGTGCTGGGCCTGGCGCTGGGCTTCCTCGTGGCCTTGCTGCGGGTGGCGCAGGTGCCGCTGCTGGCGCAATTGGCGGCCTTCTATGTCAGCGCGATGCGTGGTACCCCTTTATTGGTGCAGATTTTCGTCATCTATTATGGCCTGCCCGGAGCCGGCATCGAACTGGGGCCGGTGACGGCGGGCATTCTGGCGCTGACACTGAACGTGGCCGCCTATTTGTCGGAGAGCCTGCGTGGCGGCATTGCCGGCGTGCATCGTGGCCAATGGGATGCCGGCTTGTCGCTGGGCTTGAGCTGGTGGCAGACCATGCGCCACATCATCGCGCCTCAGGCTTTGCGACTGGCGGTGCCGAGTCTGTCCAACTCCTTGATCAGTCTGATCAAGGACACCTCGCTGGTCTCGGTGATTACCGTGACCGAATTGATGCTGGCAACCAAGGAAGTGATAGCCCAGACCTTCCAGCCCCTGCCGCTCTATCTGGCGGCGGCGGCCATCTACTGGGTGCTGAGCGCCAGCTTCGAGCGGGTGCAGCGCTATGTGGAACAACGCCTGGAACTGGCGCACAAGCGTTGAAAAGCAAAAGCCCCGCGATGCGGGGCTGTGTCGTTTCTGGAGCGCGAGCTCAGGCCGGCGCGTACAGGTTTTCTATCATCGCCCGGCAGCGCTCGGCGATCACCTTGCGGCGCAGCTTCAGCGTGGGCGCCAATTCACCGGCATCGACGCACCAGGGCTTGTCGATTAGCGCGAATTTCTTGATGTGCTCCCAGTTGCCGAAGTAGCGGTTGAATCGCTTGATCTCGCGGTCTATCAGCTCGACGATCTTGGGATGGCAGCTCATTTCGCTGTCGGTGGTGTAGGCGATGCCATGCTCGGCGCACCATTCCTTTAGCTTCTCGTACAGCGGGACGATCAGCGCCGCCGCGTATTTCTGGCCGTCGCCCACCACCATGATCTGGTCGATAAAGGCAGATTCCTTCAGCTTGTTCTCCAGCGCTTGCGGCGCGATGTATTTGCCGTTGCTGGTCTTGAACATTTCTTTCTTGCGGTCGGTGATGCGCAGGTAGCCATGCTCCAGCACACCGATGTCGCCGGTGTGCAGCCAGCCGTCCTTCAAGACTTCGGTGGTGAGTTCCGGCTCCTTGTAATAGCCGAGCATCACATTGTCGCCGCGCACCAGGATTTCGCCATCGTCGGCCAAGCGTAGTTCAACCCCGGGCAGCGGCAGGCCCACGCTGCCGATGCGGGTGTCCCTGGCGTTGAACGGGTTGGCGGAAATCACCGGCGCGGATTCGGTCATGCCGTAGCCTTCCGCCACCGATACGCCGCAGGCCCAGAACAGGCGAGCCAATCGTGGTTGCAGCGCGGCGGAGCCTACATTGATCCATTTGAGTTCGCCGCCCATCGCGGCGCGCCATTTGCGGTAGACCAGCTTGTCGGCCAGAGCGTGCTTGGCGGCTTCCAACGGCGAGCGGCGGGCATTGGGGTCGAAGCGCTCGGCGCGCTCCACCGCCCACAAATAAAGACGGCGTTTGAAGCCGCTGAATTCGCGGGCCTTGCCCACCAGCTTGTCGTGCACTTTCTCCAGTACGCGCGGCACGGCGCTGAAGGTATGCGGCTTGATGTCGGAGAGCGCGGCGGACAGGTATTCCACGCTGGAGAAATACACGCCGGCGCTGCTGTACATATAGTAGAACACGCCAGCGCGCTCGAAGATGTGCGATAGCGGCAAAAAGCTCAGCGCACGGCATTCGCCGTGCGGCAGACGAGTGAATTCAGCGGTGGCGATCACGGTGCTGAGCACATTGCGGTGCGACAGCATCACGCCTTTGGAGCGTCCGGTGGTGCCGGAGGTGTAGATGATGGTATAGACATCGTCCGGTTGGATCGCGTCACGGCGGCGTTCCAGTTCGGCTTGTCGTTCTGGCTTGGCCTGCGCGGGGATTTCTGTCCAGGACGGGCAGCCGTCGATCTGGCCCAGGGCGTAGATCGGGCAACTGAATTTACCTAGCGCCTCATGCAATTTGCGTTGCAATGCGGCATTGCCTACGAAGGCAAGCTTGACCTCGGCATGAGACAGGATATAGCGTGCATCATCGAGGGTCATGGTAGGGTAAAGCGGCACGCTGATGGCGCCGACTTGTTGCAGCGCCAGATCGGCCAGCACCCATTCTATGGAATTGTCGGCGGCAATGGCGACCTTGTCGCCGCTGGCGATGCCCAATTCCAGCAGACCCAGGCTGAAGCGGTTGACGCTGTCCGCGACTTCCTCTGTCGACAGCCTGCGCCATTCCTTGCCGGCCTTGGCGGCGAGGCAATCGGTTCGCGGGTGGCGTTCGAGTTGGCGGGTCAGGATGTCAAATACGCGTTCTAGCTTCATTCGTACAATTGTTTGAATGCGAAACGCTGCAAAATAGTCCTAAAGCGCGTGGATGTAAAGCTAAAGCCAGTAAAAACTTAGTCAAGATCAATGGAGTAGCCACCGTTTTAGCGGCGACTTCCTTGAAGTTGCCGAATAATGATGAAAGAGTCATGGCTGGGTCGCGCTGAGAGGCGGATTGCGGTCGGTTTGTCGGACAACGAAATCAAGCTGATGATTTTTTGAGGAAAAGTCGTGAAATTTGCAACCAGATCCATTCATGCCGGCTACGACAACGCCGAGCACGGCAAGGCGGTGATGCCGCCGGTGTACCAGACTTCGGTGTTCGAATACGGCCAGGTCGGCGAGTCCATGCCCTTCGTCTACGCGCGAACCGGTAATCCCACCCGCGCGGCGCTGGAAGCCTGCCTGGCCAGCCTGGAAAACGCCAGCCACGGCCTGGCCTTCGCCAGCGGCATGGCGGCCATCGACGCGGTGCTGCGCGCCTGCCTGAAGCCCGGGGACGAGGTGATCGCGGTGGCGGATCTTTATGGCGGCGCTTATCGCTTGTTGAGCAAGGTGATGGAGCCGGCGGGTATTAAGGTTAGCTTCGCGGATTTGAGCGACAGCCGCAATCTGACGGCGCTGATCAGCGCGCAGACCAAGCTGCTGTGGCTGGAGTCGCCGACCAATCCCTTGCTGGGCATGGTGGATATCGCCGCGTTGGCTGAAATCGCCCATGCGCATGGCGCGCGGGTGGCGGTGGACAGCACCTTCGCCACGCCTTATCTGCAGAACCCGCTGGATCTGGGCGCCGACGTCGTCGTGCATTCCGCCACCAAATACCTGGCAGGGCATTCCGACGTGTTGCTGGGCCTGGTGGCGGTCAAGGATGAAGCACTGCACCGCGAGATCAAATTCATCCAGAACGCGGCCGGCGCGGTGCCGGGGCCGCAGGATTGCTTCCTGACGCTGCGCGGCATCAAGACCCTGCACCTGCGCATGGATCGCCATTGCGACAACGCCGAGCGCGTGGCGCGTTATTTGCAGACGCATCCCAAGGTTGAACGGGTGTTCTTTCCGGGCTTGCCGGAGCATCCGGGCCATGAGCTGGCCCGGCGGCAGATGCGTCGCTTCGGCGGCATCGTCAGCATCTGGCTGAAGGATGACAGCCGCGCGGCGGCCAGCCGGCTGGCAGAGCGACTGCAATTGTTCGCGCTGGCCGAGTCGCTGGGAGGGGTCGAATCCCTGGTCAACCACAGCTACACCATGTCGCACGGCGGCATGCCGCCGGAGCAGAAAGCCCGGTTGGGCATTCGCGAAGGCGGGGTGAGGCTGTCGATAGGCATAGAGGATATCGACGATATCCTGGCCGATCTGGAGCAGGCTCTGGCGGACTGAATCTGACAGCGTTGTTTTTCAACCGACGCCCACGTGGGCGTAATCGAGGAAATATATGGCTTCCGCTTTGTGTCGCCGCTGGCAGTTGCAAACTCCTTTAATCCAGGCGCCGATGGCGGGCGGCGCAACCAGTCCGGCATTGGTGGCCGCGGTCAGCCAGGCCGGCGCTCTGGGCTTTCTGGCGGCGGCGATGCTGCCGCCCGAGCGCTTGCTCAGCGAGGCCGCCGAGGTGCGAAAGCTGACCGACAAGCCGTTCGGCATCAATCTGTTCGTGCAGGATGATCCGGTGCCCAGCCCACAGGTCTTGCAGCAAGCCTTGGAATGGCTGGCACCTTTGCATCAGGAACTCGGGCTGCCGACGCCGCAGGTGCCGGAACGTTTCTGCGAGCCGTTCGCCCGCCAGTTCGAAGCCCTGTTGGAGGCCAAGCCGGCGGTGGCCAGCTTCACTTTCGGCATTCTTAACCGCAATCAGCTCAAGCTCTTGAAGCAGGCCAAGATAGACGTGATCGGCACCGCCACCAATATGGCGGAAGGGCTGGCCTGGGCCGAGTTGGGCGCAGACGCGATCTGCGCGCAGGGGCGAGAGGCGGGCGGCCATCGCGGCACCTTCATCGGCCGACCGCAGGATAGCTTGCGGCCCATGCTGTCGCTGGCCTATGAACTGGCGCAGAACCAGCCGCTGCCGGTGATCGCCGCCGGCGGCATCATGAACGGGCGCGACATGGCCGCCGCGATGCGTCATGGCGCCCAGGCCTGCCAGTTGGGCACCGCGTTTCTGCGCTGCCCGGAATCCGGTATCTCGACGCAGTGGAAAAGCGAGCTGGCCAAGGCCGCACCCGGCAGCACCCGGCTGAGCCGCGCGTTTTCCGGCCGCCACGCGCGCGGTCTGAACAATCGTTATATGGAGTTGATGGCCGAGCGGGAGGAACTGGTGCCGGCCTACCCGGTGATGAACGCCTTGACCGGGCCTTTGCGCGCGGCGGCGGCCAAGGCTGGGCTGCGCGACTTCCTGTCCTTGTGGGCCGGCGAGAATGTGGCCGCTGGCCGGGAATTGCCGGCGGCGCAGCTGGTGGCGACGCTGCATCAGGAATGGCTGGCGGCTTATGGCTGAGCCGCTGGCGGCGGCGGGCTTGAAGGCTGCCGCGATCTGGCGCACAATACTTGAGTAATTTACTTGGGTATAGACGAGTGATGGATACGGCGATCGAAGAAAAATACACGGTTCAACCCATTCTGTGGCTGCGGCGCTGGGCGGACAATCTGCTCAGCTTCCGTTTGCAACGGCCCGATGCTTACCGCTTCGAGCCAGGGCAGTTCGCGCGGCTGGGTCTGCCGCTGGGCGAGCAAGGTGGCCAAGTATGGCGCGCCTATTCGATGTGCTCAGCAGTCACCGACGAGTATCTGGAGTTTTATTCCATCGTGGTGCCGGACGGGCAGTTCAGTTCGAGACTGGCGCGCTTGCAGCCGGGCGACGAGGTCATGCTGGACAAGAAAGCGATGGGTTTCTTCCTGGCGGACCGGCTGCCGCCGGGCAAGGATTTGTGGCTGTTGGCCACCGGCACCGGCTTGGCGCCCTATCTGTCGATTCTGCAAGACCCCGCTCAGTGGCAACGCTTTGACCGCATCGTGCTGGCGCACTGTGTGCGGCACGCCGGCGAGCTCAGTTATCAGGATTTCATCGCCGAGTTGAGCGAACATCCCTTGTGGGACAAGCACGGCCACAAGCTGCAATACTTGCCCATCGTCACGCGCGACGCGCCGGAAGGCGTGTTGAACGAACGCATCCCGGCCTTGCTGGCCAATGGAGGTTTGGAGCGGGCGGCGGGGCTGGCGATGTCGCCGGAAAACTCGCGTTTCATGATCTGCGGCAATCCGGCCATGGTGGAAGACACCCATAGACAGCTGATGAAGATGGGTTACCGGATGAGCCGGCAGAGCGCGCCGGGCCATCTGGTATTGGAAAACGGCTGGTAGCCGACGCGCCCAGGGCGGCCTATAAGACCTTGCTCATGAACAGGCTGAGCGGGTCGGGCAGGTAGGCTCCGAATGGCGAGCACAGGCTGAAGCCGCCACGCTGGTACAGGCCGATCGCCTCCGGCTGGGATATGCCGGTTTCCAGTTTCAGCGCGGAGAGACCGGCGGCCTGCGCTTCTTGCTCCAGGCGCGCCAGCAGCGCCTGGGCCAGGCCCTTGCCGCGCTGGGACGGCGCCACGAACATGCGCTTGATCTCGCCGTAATCCTCATGTAGCACCAGCGCGGCACAGCCTGTGGCCACGCGGTTCTCATCGCGGGCGACGATGAAGCGCACATGGGGCTGTTCCAGCGCCGCCGGGTTCATCAGGTGGTTGCTTTCCGCCGGATACAGCGCCGCCTGATAAGCGTCCAACTGGCGGATCAAGGCCAGCACATCGTGTTGCAGCGGAGATTCCAGTTGCAGTTGCATGGGAGGCCGCTTCACTTGTTGGAGTTGGCGAGTAGGGCGCCGAACAGCAGGAAGGTCATGCCGCCGGCCTTGTTGAGCAGTTTGCCGCCGCGTTCGCTGGCCAGCCAGCGGCGCGCGCGTTGTGCGGTCAGCGCGTACACGGTATGAATCAGAATGATCAGCGCGCTGAAGGAGCCGACCAGCAGCAAGAATTGCGGCGCATAGGCGCCCTGGGTGTCGATGAATTGCGGGAAGATGGACAGGAAGAAAAAGATAGACTTTGGGTTGGTCAGCTGTACCGCCATGCCTTCCCCGAAACGCCGGGCAAAGCCGCGCGGCTGGGTTTGTATTTCGTCGAAGCGGAAGGCCGGCGCGCGCAGCAGCTTGATGCCCAGATAGAACAAATAGGCCGCGCCTATCCATTTCATCACGGTGAAGGCCAGCGCCGACGCGGCCAGCAGCAACCCTAGGCTGGTGGCCGACACGCCGGCGACGATGAAGGAGCCGCAGGCGGTGCCCAGGATGCCGCCCAGCGTGCCGCGCAAGCCGAAGCGCAGCGAATTGGTCAGGGTCATCAAGACGCCGGGACCGGGGCTGAGCACGGTGGCCGCGGCCATCAACAGATAAAGTGGATAATGCTGCATGAGACTGTCCTGATCGAGGCTATGGGGTTTAGTCTACTCAAGCTTGGTTGTCGATGACAATGTTGTTGCGGCGCGGCGATCAGCCGACGTCGATCCGGAGAACGCGTTATGACGATACGCATCGTGCAATTGGGTAGTCCGCGCCACCCGCAGGAGGGCACGCGCATCGGCACGGTTCGGCGGCCGCCGCGCGGCGTGCCCAAGAGCGAGTTCGCCAGCGGTGACTGGTACGATGTCTGGTTTCCCAATCTGGCGCCTAGCGCGGAGCTGGTGAAGCTGGCGCAAGCGACGCGGAGCGCAGCAGAATGGCAGGCGTTCGAGCGGGCGTATCGCGCGGAGATGAAGGCGCCGGAGCAAAGCCGTGAATTGGACTTGCTGGCGGCGCTGTCGCACGGCAGTCACTTTTCCATGGGGTGTTACTGTCAGGACGAGGCGCGCTGTCACCGCTCGGTGTTGCGGGCCTTGTTGCAGGAGCGCGGCGCGGCATTGGAGTGAGCTTTGATTCCGCTGGGCCGGCTTGTATCATATCGCTTTGTATTCGCCCGGAATGTCTGCCATGCCTGATTTGTCCACGCTATTATTGTTCAGCCTCGCCTGCGTTGCGCTGGCGGCAACGCCGGGGCCGGATATGTTGTTGATCGCCAGCCGCAGCGCCAGTCAGGGACGCCAGGCCGGTTTCGCCACGCTGGCTGGCATTCAGTTGGGCACTTACTGTCACGCGTTGGCAGCGGCCTTTGGACTGGCGCAATTATTCGTGTTGGCGCCGCTGGCCTACGACGCGGTGCGACTGGCCGGCGCCGCTTATCTGTTCTATCTGGCTTGGACCACCTTGCGCAGCCGCAGCGTGTTGGCCGCACCGGGCGCCGCCGCGCCGCAGTCCATGCCGCGCATCATGGCCCAGGGGCTGCTCACCAATTTGCTCAATCCCAAGATGGCGCTCTTCGTGCTGGCGCTGTTCCCGCAGTTCGTGCATCCGGCGGCTGGGCCGGTGGCCTTGCAGATCATGGTGCTGGCAACCTTGCTGAATGCGATCGGTCTGCTGATCAATGGCGCCATCATCCTGGCGGCCAGCCGTTTCGGCCGTGCGCTTGGCGACAAACTGGGTCAAAGCCGCTTGCCGCAGTATTTGCTGGCCACGGTGTTCGGCGGCCTGGCACTGCGCTTGGCGTTGGCGAGCAAGGACTGAAGCGCGCCGCGTCACGCGTCGCGTTTAGCCCAGGGCAATATCAGTTGCGCGATGACGCCGCCGTTGGCGGCGTTTTGCACGTGGAGCATGCCTCCTTGAGCACGGGCCAGGGTTTCGCATAGCGGCAGCCCCAATCCCATGCCGCGCGCGCGGGTGGTGAAGAAGGGCAGGAAAATCTTGGGCAGAATGGCTTCGTCAATGCCGGGCCCGTTGTCCACGACTTTGAAGCGGTAGTTGTGTCCGTCGCTTTCACCGCTGATCACGATGCGGCCGCCTTGCTCCTCCAGCGCGTCACAGGCGTTCTGCACCAGATTGTGCAGGATCTGCTCCAGCGCGGTACGCTCGGCGCGCGGCCACTCTTCCGGGCTCAGATTGTGCCATTCCAGCGTGATGTTCTGATCCGCCAACTCGGCCTGACGCAGAAACAGCAATGAGTTCACCAGCGCGTCGGGATCCAGCGGCGTGGTTTCCGTCGCTTTGGGATGGGCCAGCAGGCGGCTGAGCCGGCTGATCAGCGCCGCGGCGCGGCGCGCTTGCGCGCCGGTGGCGAGCAGGGTGTCGCGCACGGCGCCGCGCTGTGACGGTTCGTCCAGCGCGCGCTCCAGTTGGCGGGTGTTGGCGATGATGGCGGTCAATGGCGGGTTCAGTTCCTGAGCGAGGCCGGCCATCATTTCGTTCAGGGTATTGAGTCGGGCCTGGGCCGCCAGCCGGTCCTGCTGCTGTTGGCGCTGTTGCGATGCGCGCTGGCGGTGCCAGGCGTACAAGCCGACGGCGATGGCGGCGAGCAGCGCGTTCCACAGTAGGATCTCCAGCCAAGGGAGGCTGTCCCAACTCAAGGCGGTACGGCTGGACAGGCGGAAAGGCTGGCTGACGCTGGGCAGTTTGCGCTCCAGGCTCAAATCCCAGTCATTGGCGGCGGCGCCGACCTTACGTTGCAGCAATTCGATGCGGTGGCCGCGCAGTTGCAGCGAGATGTTCTCCAGCGGCTCCGGCAATTCGGCCTTGGCCAGCATGCGTTGAGGATCGATCAGCAGCGCCCAGCCGTCAGGGCTTTGCAGCCAGTAGCGCTGCGTCGCGTCAAAGCCGAGTATGGTCTGGCGCTGCTGTTGAGCCTGCCACAGCAAGGCTAGCGGCGGGCGCAGGCCGCTGGGATCACCGTGCCATTGTTGTTGCCGCCAATAGCCGATGGCGCTCAGCTGCGGCATCGCCGTTTGCAGGCGCTTGAGCATGTCCGTTGGCAAATGGCTTTGTTCGGAGGCGGCCAGCGTGGCCAGCACCGCGTCGTGTTGCGACGCCTTCTGGCTCAGCAGGCGCAAGGTAATGAAGGACTCTTGCCGAAAGCGCTGTTCCAAAGCGCCAAATTGGCGCCAGCCCAACCATAGGCAACCCGCCAGGCTGAGCAATAGCCAGGCGATCAGGGCGTAGCGGCGGTCCAATGACATCATGGCGGCGATTATCGCACGGCGCCGCGGCGGCGCCAGCCTGGAGTGTTAAGGATTATTGTGCAGAAAGTGTACGCATGCGCCCCGGCGCTGGGCCGGGGCGCACGATGCTCACTTCACGCAATCGACGCAATAGACCTTGCGACCGTCGATGTCGCTGGCCACCAGCCCGTGGACATCTGTTTCGAAGCCGGGCAGCTCGCGGTTGAAGTCCTGGGCGAAGCGCAGGTAGTCGACTATGGTCTGGTTGAAGCGCTCGCCGGGAATCAGTAGCGGAATACCCGGCGGATACGGCGTCAACAACACCGCGGTGACGCGGCCTTCCAGCTGTTCCACTGGCACGCGTTCGATCTCGCGGTGGGCCATCTTGGCGAAGGCGTCGGCGGGGCGCATCGCCGGTTCCATTTCCGACAGATAGATCTCGGTGGTGATGCGTGCGACGTCGTGCTTGCTGTAAAGCAGGTGGACGCGCTGGCACAGATCGCGCAGGCCGACACGCTCGTATTGCGGGTATTTGGCGATGAACTCCGGCATCACCCGCCACATCGGCTGGTTTTTGTCGAAGTCGTCCTTGAACTGCTGCAGCAGCGAGATCAGCGTATTCCAGCGGCCCTTGGTGATGCCGATGGTGAACATGATGAAGAAGCTGTACAAGCCGGTTTTTTCCACCACCACGCCGTGCTCGGTCAGATACTTGGTGACGATGGCGGCCGGAATGCCCATCTCTTCGAAGCTGCCGTCCACGTCCAGGCCCGGGGTCAGCACCGTGGCCTTGATCGGATCCAGCATATTGAAGCCATCCTCGATGCCGGCGAAGCCGTGCCAGCGCTCGTCCGGGCGCAGCTGCCACTCGGCCGGGTCGCAGATGCCGTCGTCGGACAGATCGTCCGGCCCCCAGACGCTGAACCACCAGTCGCGGCCGTATTCCTCATCGACCTTGCGCATGGCGCGGCGGAAGTCCAGCGCCTCGACCAGCGACTCCTCCACCAGCGCTTGTCCGCCCGGCTGCTCCATCATCGCCGCCGCCACATCGCAGCTGGCGATGATGGAGTACTGCGGGCTGGTGGAGGTGTGCATCAGATAGGCCTCGTTGAACCAGGCGGTGTCCAGCTGCCGTTGCTCCGGGTCCTGCACCAGGATTTGCGAGGCCTGGCTGATGCCGGCCAGCAGCTTGTGGGTGGACTGGGTAGAGAAGATCAGGCTGTCCTTGCAGCGCGGACGGCCTTCGCCGATGGCGTGGAAGTCGCCGTAGAAATCATGGAAGCCGGCGTGCGGCAGCCAGGCCTCGTCGAAGTGCAGGGTATCGACCTCGCCGTCCAGCAGATGCTTGATATCCTCCACGTTGTAGATAATGCCGTCGTAAGTGGATTGGGTCAGCGTCAGGATGCGTGGCTTGGCTTGCGGGTTCTTGGCCAGAGCTTCGCGGGCGAAGGGGTTGGCCTGGATTTTCTTCTTGATGTTGTCGAGCTGGAATTCGGATTTCGGAATCGGGCCGATGATGCCGTAGTGGTTGCGCGTCGGCATCAGGAACACCGGAATGGCGCCGGTCATCATGATGGCGTGCAGATTGGATTTGTGGCAGTTGCGGTCCACCAGCACGATGTCGCCGGCCGCCACGCAGCTGTGCCAGACGATTTTATTGGAAGTCGAAGTGCCGTTGGTGACGAAGAACAGATGGTCGGCGTTGAAGATGCGCGCGGCATTGCGTTCCGAGGCGGCAATGGGACCGGTGTGGTCCAGCAGCTGGCCCAGTTCGTCCACTGCGTTGCAGACGTCGGCGCGCAGCATGTTTTCGCCGAAGAATTGGTGGAACATCTGGCCGACCGGGCTCTTCAGGAAGGCGACGCCGCCGGAGTGGCCGGGGCAGTGCCAGGAATAGGAGCCGTCGTGGGCATAGTCCACCAGCGCGCGGAAGAACGGCGGCGCCAGGCTGTCCAGATAGCTTTTGGCTTCGCGGATGATGTGGCGGGCGACGAATTCCGGCGTGTCCTCGTGCATATGGATGAAGCCGTGCAGCTCGCGCAGGATGTCGTTGGGAATGTGGCGCGCGGTGCGGGTTTCGCCGTACAGATAGACCGGGATGTCCGGATTGCGGCGGCGGATTTCCGCGACAAAGCCATAGAGCTTGCCCAGCGCTTCTTGCGCCGCGTCTTCGGTGTGGAATTCCTCGTCGTCGATGGACAGGATGAAACCGGCGGCGCGGCTTTGCTGCTGGGCGAAGGAGGTCAGATCGCCGTAGCTGGTGTAGCCGATCACGCTCATGCCCTCCGCCTCCATGGCGGCGGCGAGTTCGCGGATGCCGGAACCGCTGGTGTTTTCCGAGCGGAAATCCTCGTCGATGATCACGATGGGGAAATGAAAACGCATACCTGAGTCCTTGTTGCTGTTAACTCGGACACGCGCGCAGGGCGGGACGCGTAGCTGGGCCGCCGGAGCGCTGGACAGCGAACCGGGGCCGCGGGCACCTGTAACCCTTTGCGGTGTCACTCGGTGCGCGTTGGGGCGCAGTTCTGTACGCACGGGCAGACCTGGGTCCGCCGCCGCCATGGAGGCTGGCCTTGAGGCGCGAATAAAAACAGGGCGCTTTGCGCCGCGGTCCGTGGCTGGTCGCGGCGGAATCCGCGCGGCCTTCACGTCTGCCGGCCTGGAGAACATCCCAAGAAAGCGCGCATTTTAGACCTTTTGCTTGTCATGTTGTTGCGCAACAAAAGGTTTGGCCGAAAAAAAGCTGGGCCAGCAGGCTTTATTGTCCCGCCTCCGTGCATTTCGCCGCAGGCCTAGTCGTCCAACTGGCTGTTTTGATTGTCTTTATCAGCATCTTGAGATGGCTGGCGCGGCAGTGGCGGCTGTTGTTTTTTGCCACGCCGCGACCAGTAAAGCCCGCAAGCCTTGGCCACGATGGCGCCGCCGCTGAGCAGCAGCAGGAATAGCAGTGGGCCGGCCACCAGCCAGGGGAAGAAGGCGATCAGGCCGGCGCAGATCAGCAGCGCCACGCCTATGGTCAGGAAGGCCGAGGCCTCGCTGGCGTCGACCGTGCGGGTGCCGCGCACCACCACGCCGAGCGCGTCGCCGATG
>NZ_JAJOHW010000029.1 GCF_021129195.1 Chromobacterium aquaticum
GTCCAGCCGCGCCGCGCCGCCGGCGGGGCCGCGCCGCAGCCGGTAGACTTCGCCGAAGGCGATGTCCAGCGGCACGCCTGCCTGTTGCAGCCCCTGGGCCGCCGCGCCCAGCTTGCTGAGCGCGAAGCCGGCGTCGCGCAGGCCGGCCGGCGTGCTGTAGGGCTGCGCCGGGTCCGCTTCCTGGCGGTAGCGCAAGCCGTCTTCGCCGCCGGAGGCCGCCACCCAGGCGGCGAACAGCACCGCGCCCTTGCTGGTGGCGTCGCTGCGCCGATCCCAATGGGCCAGCACTTGCGCCGCGGCGATCAGGCCGGCGTCGCCGGAGGCGCGCGCATAGCCGATCAAATCATCCAGCACCCGGTCCGCCAGCAGCAGCCTGGTGTCGTGCTTGGCGCTGAGCAGCGTGTCCAGGGTGAAGGCCGGTGTTTGCTCGATCAACTCGATGCCGCGCTGTTCGCGCAGCAGCGGCGACGCCCGCGGCGACAGATAGGCGGCGTAGGCGGCCGGATCCAGCGCCGGCTTGCTCATATACCAGGGCACGCTATTGGAGTTCTGCACCCAGCCGCTGGCCGGGTTGAGCACCTGCGGCAATTCGTCCAGGCGCAGCGCCTGGCGCCAGATCAGATCGCCGCGGCTGCCGTCCACCGGCTGCGCCCAGAAGGCGGCGTCGCCGCCGGCGCGGCGCGGGGTCAGGCCGCCGAAAGCCGCCCAGATATTGCGCTGAGCGTCGGCGTAGATGATGTTGTGGTAGGGGTTGCGCAGCCGCGCCACGACCTTGCGGAAGGCATTGAAGTCGGGCGCCTGCGCCATGTCCCACCATTGTTCCAGCACGCCGGGGGTCTGCAGTTGGTCGACGCCGACGATGCGCAGCGCGTAGCTCTGACCGTCCTTGTCGAACACCGGGCCCTGCTCGGCGCGGCGCAGCGTCAGCTGCTCGGCTTGCAGGCTGCCGTCCGGCTGGCGGATATACATGGTTTCGCGCTTGGTGTCGAAGTCGCGCGCCACGCCGTCCAGCAGGTATTGCTGGCCGCTGAGCTTGAGCTGGTAGAGGTCGCAGCCGTCCTGGGTGTTGACGGTGTGCACCCAGCCCAGTCGCTGGTTGAAACCGATGCGCATCACCGGCAGACCCACCAGGGTGGCGCCGTAGATATCGTATTCCGGGCTCTTGAATTGGGCTTCGAACCAGGTATGGCTGCCGCCCCACAGCAAATGCGGATTGGCCAGCAGCATGGCGTTGCCGGAACGGCTCTTGGCCGGCCCCAGCGCCCAGCCGTTGGAACCGCCGATCAGATTGATGGGGGTGGCCACCGCGTCCGGGTAGATCAGCGAGCAATTGGCCGCGCCGGTGGCGGTGGAGCCGCTCAGATAGCCGAAGAAAATACGCAGGGTGTGGCCCAGCACGTCCTCGCTGCGCACCGGCAACACCGCGCGCGCCGCCGGGCTCAGACCGCCGCTGGCGGCGGCCTGGTCGTTGATGCCGGCGACGAAGGCATCCAGGTAGGCGCGCATGCGCGGGCTTTGCTGTTGCAGCCATTGTTTGGAACGCTCGGGGAAACCCATCGCGCGCACCAGGCGGTCCACTTCCGCCATATTGCTGGGAAAGGGCTCGCCGGCCTCGAACACCGCGCCGTAGTATTCGGCGCCGCGGCCGCGCCCCTGGGCGTACAAGCGCAGCAGCAGTTCCGGGTGCGCCTGCATCTGGGCGCGGCCGAAGGCGTAGGCCAGGCTGTCGGCGCGCGCGGCGTAGATGTGCGGCACGCCGCTGCGGTCCCACAGCACCTGACTGCCGCGCGGCTTGCCGTCTTCGTCCAGTTCGCAGGCCGTCAGCAAGGACAGCATGGCGATGCCCAATAGGGCGAGGATCAAGCGTTTCACTACCTTTCCTCCTTTTTGACAACTTAACAATGAGCTGTCGGCCAGCATGCTCAACAGCGATGCTCGGTTCTTCACACTCTTGAAACAACGGAACTGGCCAGCAAGAAAGGAAGCACGTATCCAACGCGCCCAAAGTCCCTTCAAGTCTGCCGCCGGGTGGCAGGCCCGAGGTTTTAGCTACGCAGAAACTTCGCTTCGCTCGTTTTAAGCGGCGGCCTGTTCGAGCAGCGCGAGGTTAGCGCGCCATCACTGAGCGAATCCTTGATTCGCTCAGTGATAGGGGAATTTGGCCGCGTTGTTCCCCTTCCTGCCTTATTCCCTCGCGACGCTACGCTTGCCTCGCTCGATCAGGACCGCCCCGGCAATCAAAACCATCATCCGCGCAGCGGATGCCTCATGCCCCTAATACCAGCGAAACACCCGCGCGCCGCTGACGAAGCCGGCAATGCCGATCAGCGTGAGCACCACCGCAGAACGCGCGATCTCCAGCACCCCGGCGCCCTCGACGAAGATCATGCGCATGCCGTCGGCCAGCATGGTCAGCGGCAGCACCTCGATCACCGCCACCATCCAGTCCGGGAAGTGCTTGTAGCTGAAAAAGATGCCGGAGAAGATCACCAGGAACAGGATGGTCATTTCCAGCAGACCGTTGGCGGTCTGCGCCTTGGTCGCGCGCGAGGCGGCCAGGATGGCGATGCCGGCGAAGCAGACATTGCCGGCCAGCAGCAGCACGATGAAGGGCAAGGCCCCGCCCTGGGCGTGCACGTCGAAATAACTGCTGGCGAACAGATACAGCACCAGGGTTTCCAGCAGGCTGAACACCAGGCAGGCCAGCACGTGGGCCAGCAGGAAATCGGTCTTGCGCATCGGGGTGATGCGCATCTGCCGGGTGACGCGGGTGGCGCGTTTTTCGATCAGCGACCAGCCGACGGCGATCAGGCAGGTTTCCATCACCGCCATCGCCACCAGGCCGGGCACCAGGAAGTCGATGTAGCGCAGGCCGGGGCTGTCCAGCACCGACATATTCTTGTCCACCGCCTGGCTCAGCGCGTCCGGGTCGTCGCCGAGGAAGAAGTAGGTCAGCAGCGCCTCATTGTTCTGCGGGTCCAGATAGTAGATGCGCTTGCCGCTGTCGGCGCTGGGCTCCATGAACACCTGCACATCGCCGCGCTTGAGGCCGCGCAACACCGATTCGCGGTCCGGGTAGTACTGGAAGCGGTATTTCATCCGTATCAGGTGGTCGCGCTTGATTTCGTCCGCGTTGATGACGCTGGACAGCGGCTGGTTGCGGGCTTCCACCTTGCTGATCCACGCGCGCACCGCGGCCTGCTCCTGCACATTGGCCGGCAGCACCACGCCTATGGTGCGCTCCTTGATTTCGCCGCCGGAGAAGGACACGCCCAGCAGCCACACCAGCAGCAGCGGGAAGCCGAAGGACCAGAACAGGATTTGCGGTTCGCGCAGGTATTGGCGGAATTGGGTGATGATCAGATTGAGCAAGGCGTTATTCATGGAAACCTCGGCCGGCCAGTGACAGGAATAAATCGTCCAATGTTTTTTTGCGCACGATGATTTCGTCGATGTCGATTTGTTGTTCGCGGATGAACTCGGACAGGCGGAACAGGAAGGCCGAGCCGTTGCGCACCAGCAGCCGCGCCTTGGCGGACGCCTGGTCGTAGCTGTAGCTGATGATATTGTCCTTGTGCTTGGGCTCGGCGCCGCCGGCGCCGCTCTTGACCCGGTATTCGACCACTTCGCCCGGCTCGTGAGCGGCCAGCAGTTCGTCCAGCGTGCCCTGGGTCAGGATGCGGCCCTGGTGCATGATGCAGATGCGGTCGCACAGGTATTCCGCTTCTTCCATGTAGTGGGTGGTCAGCAACATGGTGGAGCCCAGCTCCTTGTTGAGCTTGCGCAGGATGTCCCAGGTGCCGCGCCGCACTTGCGGGTCCAGGCCGGTGGTGGGTTCGTCCAGGATCAGTATCTCCGGTTGATTGAGGATGGAGATGGCCAGCGCCAGCCGCTGACGCTGGCCGCCGGACAGTCCTTCCACCATCACCTTGCGCTTGGGAATCAGCTCCACCAGTTCCAGCACCTCGTCGGCGCGGCTGCGCGGCCGGCGGTAGAAGCTGGCGAACAGGTTGACGGTTTCGTCCACCCGCAGCTTGTTGATGAACAGCGATTCCTGCAGCACCCCGGCCAGGCGGTGGCGCAGATAGCTTTCGTCCTTCTGCCAACTGCGTCCGAGGATGCGGATGGAACCGGCCTCCGGCTGTTTCAGCCCCTCCAGCATTTCCACCAGCGTGGTCTTGCCGGCGCCGTTGGGCCCCAGCAGGGCGACGAATTCGCCGCGATAGATGTCCAGCGACACGTCGTTGACCGCGGTGTAGTCGTTGAAGCGCTTGGTCACCGACTGGAATTCGATGACTTTTTCTCTTGTTGTGGCTTGGTGCATTTCACTTTCCGTAGGAGCCGAAGGAGAACCGAAACAGCGGAAAACTCCGCGCAGCCGCGGGAGTCATCCGCCTCTTTTCATTGCCGCCGCGCGGTCAAACGAGTTGATAACGGTCCGCATCCTTCAGGAAAGGGAACTGGGCGCGCACATCGTCCAGCTGCGCGCGCGACAGCCTGGCCTGATGCACGCTTTCCAACTGGCGGCCGTGGTACAGAGTGTCGCCCAGCGGATCTATCAACATGGAGTCGCCGCTGTAGCGGATGTCGTTGCCGTCCACGCCCACCCGGTTGACGCCGATGACGAAGGCCTGGTTTTCTATCGCCCGCGCCGGCAGCAACGTCTGCCAGTGCTTGGAACGACGCTCCGGCCAGCTGGCGATGTAGAGCGCCAGGTCGTACTGGCTCTTGTTATTGCGCGACCAGACCGGAAAGCGCAGGTCGTAGCAGACAAAGGCCGCCACCGACCAGCCATCCACCTTGACGATCAGCGGCGCGTCGCCGGCGGTGTAGTGCTCGTGCTCACCGGCGAAGCTGAACAGATGCTTTTTGTCGTAGCTGAACAGGCTGCCGTCGGCCTTGGCCCACAGCAGGCGGTTGTAGTAGCGACCCTGATCTTCTATCGCCACGCTGCCCACCAGGTCGGCGCGCTTGGCGCGCGCGGTGTCGCGCAACCATTGCACCGCCTTGCCGTCCATGGTTTCGGCGATCTTCTCCGGCCGCATGCTGAAGCCGGTGGTGAACATTTCCGGCAGCACGATCAGCTGGCTGTCGTTCACCACGCTCAGGTGGCGCTCCATCCGCTGCAGGTTCTGATCCACCGATTCCCAGGCGATGTCGCTCTGCACCAGGGTGACGGCTAAGTCTTGATTTGGCATGGTTTGCTTTCCCAATCGGTCAATATCACTTCGTTGTGGTCGCCGCGTTCGCGGCTGCTCTGGCGCACCAGCACTTCGCCGCCGTCGTCGGACAGATACCAGCCGGTGCCGCTGATCTTGCGCCGCCGCGATTGATAGGCCACCACCCTCACCTGCCGCAGCTGGCCCAGCAGGTCCAGGGTTTCATCCGGCAGCCGCTGGTAGCGGACTTCGTCGATGTCGAAATGCTCCAGGTCCAGCACCCGCAGCGTGGCCTCGGCCTGGCCGCCGGCGAGGAAGCGCTCGGCGGCGTCTTCGCTGCTGGCGTCGAAATCCCCCAGCTTGAAGCGGCGCACCTCCAGCTGGCCGTCGTGCAGGCGCAGGGTCAGCACGCCCTGGCGCAGCCGGCCCTTGATCACGGTCTTGTCGCCGTCCTCGTCGGAGACGCCGGCGTAACGGCACAGGCCGTCGGCGCCGAAGTCCATGCTCTCGTCCGACTGCAGCGAGTAATCGAACCACAGACCGCTGCAGCGCAGGTCCATCCGGTTGCTGACTTGCAGCACCGGCAGATCGTCCAGCCAGCCGCGGCGGCGCTCGGTGCGCAGCCGGCCTATCGGCTCGCCGTTGCTCAGCACCCGGTAGTCCAGCAGCAGTTCCGCGACCGGTGGGGAGCTCGAAAAACCTGCTGCGCGGTCCGATAGCTGCGTTGCTCCGTGCTCGCTCCCTCGCCGTACTCCTTGTACTATCTCGGTCGCTGCGCGCGGTGCGTCTTGCTCTCGAACCGCTCGCGACGGTTTTTCGAGCTCCCCCGGCGCTTCGATCAGCGCTTCCTCGTCGGCCAGCATCTCAGCGCACCGCCGCCGCGTCGCTCAGATCGGCGTCGTACAGGCTCTCCATATAGCCGCCGGCCATGCTGGTGTGACGCTTGATTTCCGCCAGCGGCGCCTGCTCCGCCGGGGCGTTCAGGAAGCCGACCTTGCACGCATAGTCCAGATAGCGGCCGAACAGCGCCTGATCGGAGTCCGGGCAGCGGATCTCGGTGTTGGCCAGCAGTTCCTGGATTTCGCTGGTGTCGTACTTGGCGTGCTCCTTGCAATCGCTGCCGTCGTAGAAGATGGCCATCAGATCGGTGAAGGTGGAGCGGTAGCCGGTGCCGCCGCGGTGCATGCGGCCCTCTTGCAGCGCTTCGAAGTAGTCCTTGGACGACACGTCGCGCAGGGTGTAGCCGTAGCCGCGCAGGCGGGCGACGATGCCGTCGTAGTTGATCGGACGCGGATTGGTCAGGTTGTAGGTGCGGCGATTGCTGGATTGCAGATTCATCGCCGCGAACAGCGTGGCCTGGGCCACGTAGTCCACCGGGGAGATGTCGAAGGCTTCGTCCGAGGCGAAGGTCAGCCCCGTTTCCACCAGCGATTTGAGCATTTCATAGTAGATGCCCTTGACCTTGGTCTGCTTCAGCGGGTAGCAGCCGGTCCGGCTGTCGCCCCAGATATTGCCCGGACGCACGATGACCCAGTCCAGGCCGCGCTCGCCGGCCTCGTGCACCATGCGCTCGGCGGTGAACTTGGAGCGCTCGTAATCCATGTTGACGAAGCCCTGGCCCACGTCCAGATCGCTTTCATGCAGCACGAAGTCCGGTTGGTACAGCTTGTCGCCCACCATGCTGAAGCTGGAGGTGAACACCAGCGGCGCCTTGCCGGCCAGGCACAGCTCGATCAGGTTGGCGGTGCCGCCCACGTTGACCGGGGCGATCTTGTTGTAGGAAGCCACCAGGCTGACGTTGGCGGCGCAGTGCAGCACCAGGTCCGCCAGGTGGGCCAGGTCGCGGTAGGCGCTGGCGTCCAGGCCCAGCATAGGCTGGCTGATGTCGCCCAGCACCGGGATGATGCGCCAGGCCTCGGTGGACAGCTTGCGGCCCTCGTCGTAGCAATACAGCACGTCTTCGATGCGGGCGCGCGCGGCGTCCTTGTTCTCGGCCCGCACCACGCAATAGACGTTGGCGTCGGTGGTGGCCAGTATTTCCTGCAGCAAACGGCCGCCCAGCACGCCGGTGGGGCCGGTCAGCACGATGTTCTTGACGCTGGTCTTGGCTCGGTAATCCATGACTTCACCTCTGAATTTGGTTTGGTTCCAGTCGGGGGCCGGCGCGGCCGGCCCCCTGTCACGCAATGCGGCAGAACCTGTTTACGATCTCGCGAGCCAAGGCGAGACAAGGCGAAAACGAGCGAAAAAGCGGAATGTACAGGTGGTACATGAGCATTTTGAGCTTGGTTTCAACGCCCATTTCCATCCATCCCGCCGACGCGCGGCAGATCGCAAACACGTTCTTACAAGGTTCCTACCCGCATGCCTCCATCCAGCGGAATGACGGTGGCGTTCAGATAGTTGGTCTTGCAGGTGGCCAGGAAAGTGACCACCTCGGCGATGTCCTCCGGCAGCCCCCAGCGCCCCACCGGCACGATGGACTTGACGATGGCGTCGTCGGACTGCTCCACCATCTGGCGGTCGACGAACTGGTTGAGCATCTTGGTCTTGCAGATGCCCGGCGCGATCGCGGTGACGCTGATGTTCAGCGGCCCCAGCTCTCGCGCCCAGGACTCCGACGCCTTGATCAGCCCGGCCTTGGACGCGGCGTATGCCGATCCGCCGGCCGCACCCCAGATGCCGGCCACCGAGGCGATGTTGATGATGCGGCCGTACTTCAGCCGCGCCATGTGGCGGGAGAACACCGCGGTGGCGTTGAAGGCGCCGTTGAGGTTGACGTCGAACACCCGCCGCGCCAGTTCGCCGCTCTTCTCCGCCGTGCAGTAGCCGCGGCCGATGACGCCGGCGTTGTTGACCAACACCGTGATGTTGACCCCCATGCGCTCGACGATGGCGGCGCTGGCGGCGTCCACGCTGGCGGAATCGGTCACATCCATCACGAAGCCGCGCAGGCTGTCCGGGCAGCCGAGCTCCCGGCCCAGCTGCTCCAGCGCGGCCGCGTCCACATCGGTGGCCGCCACCGCGTAGCCCACGTCCAGCAGCGACTTGACGATGGCGCTGCCGAAGCCGCCCGCGGCGCCGGTGACGACCGCGACTTGCCGGGTCACGCCACCTCTCCTTCCTTGAAGGCGATGTCGATCACTTTGCGGGCGTTGGCCATGGCGTCGAAGATGCGTTCTTCGAAGAAGCGCACATCGTCCTGGTTCATCAGCAGGTTGGAGTAGATCCGCGACAGCGGCGAGAACTGGATGCCGTAGCGCTTGGAGATCTCGCGGATGATGATGTCGCAGAACTTGACCTTGTCGCTGTAGCCCTCGGAGCGGTCCACCATGGTGTCCTGCGAGTGGTAGACCAGCGCGGTGGGCATGCCCTGCACCACCAGCGGCAGATCGTTGGCGTGAGCGGCCTTGACGAAGATGTCGGAGATCTGCTCGGTGAAGCGGCCCATGCGCTCGTAGCAACCCGGATCCTGTTCGATCAGCTCGAAGGTGCTCTTGATCGCGGCCAGGCCCAGCGGATAGCCGTTGAAGGTGCCGGCGTGGATCACCTTGCCGCGGGTGTAGAGGTCCATGATGTCGCGACGGCCGGCGATGGCGGAGATCGGCATCGAGCCGCCACCCAGCGCCTTGCCGAAGGTGGACAGGTGCGGGGTCACGCCGAGGATGCCCTGGGCGCCGGACAGACCCAGGCGCACGCCGGTGATGATCTCGTCGAAGATCAGCACGATGTTGTACTTCTCGCAGATTTCCTTGGCGCGCTCCAGATAGCCTTCGCGCGGGAAGATGCCGCCGCCGTTGACGCAGATCGGCTCCATCAGCACCGCGGCGATTTCATTGTGGTAGCGCTCGATGGTGGCTTCCAGCACCTGGATGTCGTTCCACGGCAGCATGAAGGACTGGTCTTCCAGCGCGCCGTCGGCGCGGCCCAGGGTGTCCAGCAGGTCGCCCTTGAAGGTTTCCGGCACCGGGAAGCTCAGGTCCTGGCGCTTGCGGCCGCCCATGATGTTGTCGGCGTTGCCGTGGTAGTGGCCGTGGAAGCGGATGAAGCGCTGCTTGCCGGTGAAGCCGCGCGCCAGGCGCAGCGCGTTCTGCACCGCCTCGGTGCCACTCAGGCAGAAGCGGATCATCTCAGCGCAAGGAATGTGCTTGACCATCAGTTCGCAGACTTCGACCTCCAGGTCGCAAGTGTCCACCGAGGTCACTTTCTGCATGTAGCGGATCAGCGCTTCGTTATAGGCCTCGTTGTGGTGACCGACGAAGAGCGCGCCGAATTTGCAGAACAGATCCAGGTGTTCATTGCCGTCCAGGTCCCAGACCCGGGAGTTGCGGCCGCGATTGAACGGCACCACCAGCGGCCGTTCCGGGTCGCCGAAGTTGTAATGAGTGCCGCCCGGCAGCAGCTCCCAGCATTGCTTGTAAAAGTCCTTGGATTTGATCAGCGACAGCTTGGTATTGCCTTCCATATTCCTGCTCTCCTCTTGCTTGCCCTGTGATGCTACGGTTGGTGCTACGGTTGATGACGGGATGTCATTCAATTCGGGTTCGGGACCGCTGTCGTCTTCGTCCAGCGCCGCCATGCGGGCGCTGAGCGGGCGGTAGCGGTCCAGCCGCTGCGGCGTCAACACGCCCAGCTGGCGCAAGGCGGCGACGCGGCTCAGATAGGCGGCGCCGGCCATCAGCTCCACCGCGATGTCGGCCACCTTGCGCTTGGCCACCGGCGCCAGCTCGCTGCCTTGCAGCCACTCGTTGGCCGCGCCCATCGCCGCGCCGCACCAGATCTGGTAATCGACCGCGCGCTCGGCCACGCCGGAAATCGCCCAACGCGAGGACTGGCCCAGATACCACTGGAACAGCAGCGCCATCTTTTTCTTGGGATTGGCGTTGGCGGCGTCTATCAGCGTCTGGTTGCCGCGGCCGGCGAAGAAGGCCTCGGTGTCGGCCCACACCTGGGCCAGCGGCTGGCGGAACACCTGCTGTTCCAGGCTGGCCACCTCGGCGGCCGGGATCTGCTCCAGGCCGGGGTACTGCTTGTACAGGCCGTGCAACTTCTGCGCGCGCACCGCGTACATGCTGCCGCCCTTGAGCACCTGCACCTTGGCGCCCAGTTCGAACATATCGGCCGACGGCGCCATCGCCATGTCGGCGATCTTGGCCTTGCCCAGCAATTGCTTGACCGGGTCCGAGGTGCCGGCTTCGACGCAGGCCTGGTTGATGGAGCCGGTGACCACGTAGGCGGCGCCCAGCGAGAACGCCGCCAGCGTGGCGTGCGGGCTGCCGATGCCGCCGGCGGCGCCGACGCGCACGGTGAAGGGGTAGCCCTGGCCGGCGCAGATTTCGTCGCGCAGCTCCGCGATGGAGCGGAAGATGCAGCTGAGCAAGCCGTTGTCGGTGTGGCCGCCGGAATCCGCTTCCACGGTGATGTCGTCGGCCATCGGCACTTTCTTGGCCAATTCCGCCTGGCGCTCGCTGATCAGGCCGTCGGCCAGCAGCTTGCGCACGATCTTCTCCGGCGCCGGGCTGAGGAAGTGCTGCGCCACTTCGCGGCGCGACACCTTGGCGATCACGCGGTTGCGGCGGATCACCGCGCCCTTGTCGCCGGCTTCCAGGCCCTTGACCCGGTAGTAGACGATGGCGGCGGACAGATTGACGTAGGCCGAGGCCTCCACCACCTTGACGTCCTGCTCGATGAACAGCTTGACGCAGTTCATCTCCCAGTCCGGCTGGCTGGGGTTGTGCAGCAGGTTGATCGCGTACGGGCCATTGGGCAGCGCCTGCTTGATGCGGCGGATGGCGCTGCCGATGCGCTCCAGGGTCAGGCCGCCGGCGCCGAAGGCGCTGAGGATGCGGCGCGAACCCAGCGCGATCACCATGTCCTCGGAGTTGATGCCGCCGGCCATCGCGCCGGCGTAATAGGCGAAACGCACGCCATAGTCACGCAGGAAGGACGGATCGCCGAAGTACTCCGGCAGCATCGCCGGCACGATGCCCAGGCAATCCACCTGGCCGTTGCCGGCCAGCCCCCCGGCCGGCTCCAGCAGCACCGCCTCCTGCTGGCGCAGCACGTGCAGCGGCCGCGCCAGCTCCAGCAACTGGGCCTGGGCCTGTTCCGGCGTCTGCTGGAATTTGCCGGCATGGCCCTGCCATTTGTACACCGTGGCCGCGAAGCGCGGCGCCACGCAAAGCTTGTCTTGGTTCATTCATGCCTCTATCGCTGTCAGCGCCGGCGCCGAAGCGTCCGCCGCTGCCGGCGCGCGGCTGAAGCCGGCGCCTAGGTTGTCGCACATACCGATGACGTTGCCGCGGTAGATGATTTCCGCGAGGAAGACCAGCGCCATCCGCTCCAATTGGCCGTCGGCCTGGTAATCGCAGTGGATGGACTTGCAGGTGAGCCGGTAGCGCAGGGTGTCGGCCTCGCACTTCACTTCACCGCGGAACTTGGCGCTGTAGCTGTGCGGGCTGAGCGCGTGCGGCACCATGCCCGGCAGCGAGTACAGCCCCAGGTAGCACAGGTAGAACTTGACCAGCTGCTCGCAGCCTTCCACCAGGAAGGTGCCGGGCATCACCGGGTCGTTCTTGAAGTGGGCGCGGAACACCCAGTGGCTGGGGTCGATGTCGCGCTCGGCCACCACCTCGCCCAGGCCGAAGGCGCCGCCGGAGGCGGAGATGGACACCACCCGGTCCAGCATCTTGGCCGCCGGCGCGTACAAGCGCGGAGCGCGCGGCGTGGCGTAGGCGGCGTCGCCGAAGCAAGCGACGAAGTCGCCGCGCTGCAGGGCCTCGATATGGCTGTTGTCGAAGGACTCGCGCAGGCAGCGCAGCGGCGGCTGGAACGGCTCGGCCGGCTGCTTGGCCTTCAGATAGGGCGCGGTGTTGACGCCCTTGGATTTCTCGATTTCCTTGGGCAGGAAGAAGCCGGAATTGGCCTCCAGCTTGAAGCTCAGCCTATCGCCGACGTAGCACAGATACTCGTAGGCGATCAGCACGCTCTTGCCCACCTTGAGGAAGGACTTGATGTTGACCCGGCCGCGCAGCACTTCGCCGGCCTTGGGCAGCGGGCCGTAGACCGTGGTCTGGCTGTCCACCGCCCGGTAGCGCAGCTCGCCCTTGAACAGCTGGTCGCAGCCGATATAGGTGAAGGCGACGATCATCGCGTGCGAGGCTTCCAGCGACACGAAGGCCGGCACCAGGCCGTCGGACACGTACCAGGCGTCGGGGTGCAGATCGTATTCCCACTCGATGAAGCACGGCTCCAGCTTGCCCGGCTGCGCCGACAGCGCGGTGATGCGCGAGGCGAACATATACGGCGGCGACGGCATGCGGGTGCGGATCGGATAGTTGTCGGCCTCGGCGTAATCCGGGCCCAGCACCTTGGCGATGGAGCCGTCGGTCAGCTCCACCAGCTGCGCCTCGTCGAACAAGGGGCGCGGACGCGGCGGCGCGGCCTTGGGCTTGACCGCGCGGCGCTGGCC
>NZ_JAJOHW010000030.1 GCF_021129195.1 Chromobacterium aquaticum
GCCGCCAGCGCCGCCGGCGCCAGACTCAGGCCGGCGCCGCCAAAGCCCGCCATCAGGGCCAGATGGATGGCGGCGCGCAGCGTATTCAGGGGGAAGGCGGATTGCGGCGCGAGTCGGCGTGTAGTTGATATGGGGAAGGCCGACCGTTTCTGACTCAACATCCAGATTCCTTTCTACGTGAGGAGATTGTTTCACTTCACTATGTATTCCGAAGCAAAGTGCCAAACCCTCAAATAGAAATGAAAATCATTTTTGATAGCACATCGTCAAGCCACCCGCGCAGCGTAGCTGAGCCAAGGCGCGCCGACTCAGAAAACGAAGTTTCTGCGAAGCTACAGTACAAGTCGTACGACAAGGAGGCGCAACGCAGGATCAGGGGTTTTGTTAGAACCTGTTTACGATCTGCTGCGCGTCGGCAATACGGCGTTGAAACCGAGCTCAAAATGCTCATGTACCATTTGTACATTCCGCTTTTTCGCCCGTTTTCGCCTTGTCTCGCCTTAGCTCGCGAGATCGTAAACACGTTCTTAGCGGGTCTTAACTACGATAACCCTTGATCACCTCATCCCCAATCCGGTTCAGGCAACTCAGGCTGGCGGTGCACAGATACCAGGTTTCGGCATCGGCGAAGATCACCTTGCCCTTGCGCCAGGCCTTGGTCTGCCGCAGCAGCGGGTTGTCCAGCGTTTTCAGGTTCAGGGCCGGCCGCCGCTCCATCACCGCGGTGCGGTCTATCACGTACAAGATGTCCGGGGCCGCCTGCTGGATGAACTCATTGGAGATGGGCTGGCCGTGCAGGCCGCTATTGGTCTCATTGCTGGCCGGCTTCACGCCCAGGGTGTCGAAGATGTAGCCGTAGCGCGAGCGCACGCCGTAGGAGGTGAAAGCGCCGTTATTGTGCAGCACGATCAGCGCCTTTTCCGGGCGGCCGGCGGTCACCTCGCGCACCTGCTTGATCTTGGCGTCGATCTCGCCGGCTTTCTCGCGCGCCAGCGCTTCCTTGCCCAAAATCCGGCCCAGGGTCAGCAAATGCTCCTTGGCCGTGTCCAGGGTATGGCCGGGGCGGTTGTTGAGGTCGATGTCGTAATGCAGCGTCGGCGCGATGCGGCTCAGCTCCGGATAGCTTTGCGCCTGCAGCGGCGAGATCAGGATCAGGTCCGGCTTGAGCGCGTGCAGCCGTTCCAGATTGGGCTGGATGGTGGTGCCCACGTCCATCACCTTGGCGTCCTGCTCGTACTTCTTCAGGAAGCCAGCCACATAGTCCTTGGAGATGCCCGCCACCGGCGCGCCCAGTTGGTCCAGCGCGTCCAGCTCGCTCATGTCAAAGGCCACCACCCGCTCCGGCCGCTTATTGATCTGGGTGGTGCCCAGCTCATGCTTGACGGTGACCGGGGCGTAGGCGGCCTGGGCCGCCGGCGCGGCGGCTGTGGATTGAGCCTGCCGGGCGTCGCAGCCCAGCAAGCCGCCGGCCA
Organism: Chromobacterium aquaticum; assembly: GCF_021129195.1. Lineage (GTDB taxonomy): Bacteria > Pseudomonadota > Gammaproteobacteria > Burkholderiales > Chromobacteriaceae > Chromobacterium > Chromobacterium aquaticum. Next base: position 1,473 of record NZ_JAJOHW010000030.1, read on the forward strand.
CGGCCAGCGCCAGCAGGGCCGCGCGCGCGCGCGGCTGCTTATGAATGCTCATACGGTTTCTCCAGAGGGTGAGGGATTGAAGTAATTGCAGACGAAGCCGCGCTCGCTGGGCAGGATGTCCACCGCCAGGCCGTAGAGATCGCGCAGCCGCGCCTGGGTGACCACCTCGGCCACCGGGCCGCAGCCATGCACCGCGCCCGCCTTCATCGCGACGATGTGGTCCGAGTAATTGGCGGCGAAATTGATGTCATGCACCACCAGGATCACGGTGCGGCCTTGTTCCTCGCTCAGCCGGCGTATCGCCTGCATGATGTGCACCGCGTGCTTCATGTCCAGGTTGTTGAGCGGCTCGTCCAGCAGCAGGTAGTCGGACTGCTGGGCGATGCTCATCGCCAGAAAAGCCATCTGCCGCTGGCCGCCGCTGAGCTCGTCCAGATAGCGGGCGCGCAGCGGCTGCAGGCCCAGGAAGGCCAGCGCCTCGTCCACCGCGCGGCGGTCGTCCCGGCTCAGCAGGCCCTGGCTGTAAGGGAAACGGCCAAAACCCACCAGCTCCTCCACCGTCAGGCGCAGGCCGATATTGGGATGCTGGCGCAAGGTGGCCACGCGCTTGGCGTAGCTGCGCAGCGGAATCCGCTCTATCTCCTCGCCGTCCATCAGGATGCGGCCGGCGCTGGGCTTCAGCAGCCGGGCGATGGACATCAGCAGCGTGCTCTTGCCGGCGCCGTTGGGGCCGATCAGCGAGGTGACTTGCCGGGAGGGAAAGCTGAGATTGACGTCGCGCAGCACTTGTTTGTCGCCGTAGGCTTTGTAGACGCGCTCAAGCGTGATCATGCATGTCCTCTGCTGCGCACCATCAGCGCCAGGAAATAAGCGCCGCATACCAGGTTGACCAGAATGCTGACGGTGGTTTTGTAATTGAACAGCTGCTCCACCAGGAGTTGGGCAGCAATGAAGATGGCGATGGCGACGGCGCAGGCCAGCGGCAGCGTGACCCGATGCCGGAAGGTGCGCGCCAGCGCGTAAGTGATGTTGGCGACGAAGACGCCCATGAAGGCGGTGGGCCCCACCAGGCTGGTGGACACCGCCGCCAGCACCGCGATCAGCGCCAGCTGCATGCGCACATTGCCGGGGTAATCCACGCCCAGGGAAATGGCCTGCTCGCGCCCCAGCAGCAGCACGTCCAGCACCGCCAGCCGCCGGCATACCGTCCAGGCCGCGGCCGCGGTCAGCAGCGCGGCGAACAGCAGCGCCCCGGGCTGAACCCGGTTGAAGGAGGCGTAGCTGAAGCCCTGCAGGATGGCGAATTCGCCGGGGCTGGTCTTGAGCTGGATGAACTGGGTGAAAGTGCCCAGCACCATGGTCAGCACCAGGCCGCTCAGCAGCAGCAGATAGAGATCGTTGCGCTCCTTGCGGAACAGCGCGCGGTGCAAGGCCCAGGAATAGGCCAGCATCACCGCGATGGACAGCAGCGCGTTGCCGTGGCGGCCCAGCAGCGCCAGGCTTTGTGCGCCCAGCAGCAATACCAGCAGCGCCTGCAGCAATAGGTAGATCGCCTCGTAACCCATGATGGCCGGGGTCAGGATGCGGTTGCCGGTCAACGTCTGGAAGGTCAGCGCGGACACGGCGATGCAGACGCCGGCCACCCCCATCGCCGCCAGGCGGATCAGCCGATTGGGAATCACGTAATCGAAATCCAGGCCGGAGCCCAGCAGCAGGAACAGCAGCGCCAGCGCCGCCGACAGCGCCCAGACGCCGCGGCGGATCAGGGCGTCCCTCATTTGTGCTTCCATAGAATCATCATCAGGAACAGGACGCCGCCCACGCTGCCCGCGGTCAGGCCGATGGGCACTTCAAACGGGTAGATCAGCAGGCGGCCTATGATGTCGCAAACCAACATCAACAAGGCGCCGCAGGCGGCGACGATGGGCAGCGTGCGCTGCAGGTTCTCGCCCCAGCGCAGCGCCACCAGATTGGGAATGACCAGGCCGACAAAGGGAATCGCGCCCACGGTGATGACGGTGGCGGCCACCGTCACCGCCACCAGCACCAGGCCCAGCGCCGCGGTGGCCGCATAGCTCAGGCCCAGGCTGGCCGCCATCTCCTCGCCCATCCCCAGCACGGTGAAGCGGTGGGCGTAGCAATACGCCAGCGCGACGATGGGCAGGATCAGGTAGACGATCTCGTAATTGCCTTCGACGATCTTGGAAAAATCGCCCAGCAACCAGCCCTGCATGCTTTGCAGGATGTTGTGGCGGTAGGCGTAGAACTCGGCCACCGCGCTGAGCACGCTGCCGTACATCAGCCCTATCACCGGCACCAGCACGGTGTTCTTGAACTGGATGCGGCGGATGATGGCGATGAAGACCAGACTGGAGGCGAAACAGAAAGCCAGCGCGAACAACATCCGCCCCAGATTGCCGGCCTCCGGCGCCAGGCTCAGCCCCACCAGAATGCCCAGCTTGGCCGCGTCCAGCCCGCCGGAGGTGGCCGGCTCCACAAAACGGTTACGCACGATCTGCTGCAGGATCACCCCGCACACCGACAGCCCCACCCCCACCAGCAGCAACGCCGCCAAGCGCGGCAGCCGGCTGGCGGTGAGGGTCAGCCAGCTGTCGTCGGACAGGGCCAGCGGCCCGGTCCAGGCCATCTGCTTGGCCCCCACCATCAGGGACAGGCCGCTGCAGGCCAACAGCAGCAGCGGCAAGGCGAGTCGTTTCAACACACGGCCTCTGCCGCCGGCGCCGCGGTAATGCGCCAGCCCTTGGCGCTTCTGCGCTGCTCCAGGAAGTGGGCGTAGAGGCCGGCGCGCGCGCTCAGCTCGGCATGGCTGCCTTGCTCGCGCACCTTGCCGTCCTCCAGCACCACGATCTGGTCCGCCATCTCCACCGTGGACAGCTGGTGGGCGATGACGATCAGGGTGCGCTTGCCGCGCAGCCGCGCCAGCGCCTCGGCGATGGCGGCCTGGTTCTCGGTATCCAGCGCCGCCGTGGCCTCGTCCACCAGCAGGATGGGCGCGTCCTTGATCAGCGCCCGCGCAATGGAGATGCGCTGGCGTTCGCCGCCGGACAAGCGCGCGCCGCCCTCGCCCACCGGGGTGTCCAGGCCCTGCGGCAGGCGCTCGATGATTTCCTCCACGCCGGCCAGCTTGGCCGCCGCCAGCACTTCGGCGTCGCTGGCGTCCGGCTTGCCGATGCGAATGTTGTCGCCGATGCTGCCCTGGAACAGATAAGCGTCCTGGAAGATCTGGCTGATCTGGCCGGCCAGCCGTTCGCTGGACAGATCGCGGACATCCACGCCGCCCACTTTCACCTCGCCCTGGTCCACGTCGAAGAAGCGGGCGATCAGGCGCAACACCGTGGTTTTGCCGGAACCGGACGCGCCCACCAGCGCGGTCATGCTGCCCGGCGCTATGCGCAGGCTGAGCTCGCTCAGCACTTGCACCTGTTCCGGCCCGTAGCGGAAGCCCACCCGGTGCAACTCCACCGAGGCGTCCGCCGGTTCGCCGGAACGGACCGGCTCGGCCATGGGTTCCACCTCGAACAGCTTGGCCACCGCCTGCAGCTGGCCGCGCGCGCCGCGCAGCACCTCGCTATAGCCGGCCACGTCCAGCAGCGGGTCGATGAAACGGCTCATCAGCATCAGCGCCACCAGCGCCGGAATCACCGTGGCCGGGCTCAGACCCAGGTCGGCATGGTCGCTCAGCCACAGCGCGGCCACCAACAGCAGCGCGGCGAAGCTGGCCTGCACCGCCCAGACATTGAGCACCGAGGACAAGGCCGACAGCCGGATCAAGCGCCGGCCGGAGCGCTGCTGCTGGGCGATGGCCTGCTCCAGAAAACGCATGCCGCCGCTTTCGCCGTTGAAGGCGCGCAGCACCGATTGCGCCTGCGCGAACTCCACCATGCGCTGGCTGCTCTGGCCGGCGTGCTGCTGATAGGCCTGGTCCGCGCGCTGGCTCAGCCGCGCGGTCAGCCCAAACACCAGCAGCAGGCAAGGCAGGCTGGCCAGCCCCACCCAGCCCATCAGCGGATTGACGGCGAACAGCGCGCCCAGCACCACCACCGGCGTCACCACGCCGACAAACAACGGGGTGAACACATGAGCCGGCAACTGGGCCATTTCCATCATGCCCTGGGTGGCGATGTGGTTGAGCCGGGCGGTATTGCCAGCGCTGAACCAGCCCACCGGCAGGCCGCCGACATGCTCGGCCAAACGGTGGCGTCCGCCTTGCAGCACGGCGATGCCCACCGCGATGCCGGCTTTCTCCACCTTGCGCCGCAAGCCCCAGCACAGCGCCACGCCCAGCGCCTGCGCCGCCAGCCACATGCCGGCCGCGCGCGCCTCGCCGGCCAGCAGATGGCTGAGTACCGGCGCCAGCATCACGATGGTCACGCCGCACAGCAGGCTGTAGATCAAGGCCAGCCACGCGTAGCGGCGCAATTTGACCGCGTCCTCCCCCAGCAGCCGAATAAAAGTCTTCAACATTGCGGCACCCATCCTTCCTGTTCTGCTTCCCCGGCCTTGCCGTAATGACCCTGCGCCCACAGCCGCGCATAGCAGCCGCCCTGTTCCAGCAACTCATGGTGGCGGCCGCGCTCGATCAGCCGGCCCTGGTCCACCACCAGGATCTGGTCCGCCTGCATCACCGTGTCCAGCCGGTGCGCGATCACCACCAGGGTGCGGCCGCGGGCGAAGGCGGACAGCGCCTGCTGCAGCTTGACCTCGTTTTCCGCGTCGGCCGCCGCCGTCGCCTCGTCCAGCACCAGCACCGGCGGGTCCAGCAATACCGCGCGGGCGATGCTCAGCCGCTGGGCCTCGCCGCCGGAGAACTGCACGTCCTCGCCTATCACCGCCTCGTAGCCGCGCGGCAGCTCGAGAATGCGCTCATGGATATTGGCCATGCGCGCGGCGGCCTCGATTTCCGCCTGGCTGGCGGAAGGCCGGCCCAGCGCGATGTTGTCGCGCACGCTGGCGTGGATCAGCCTCACGTCCTGCAGCACGAAGCCGATGCGCCGATACAGCTCCGCGCTGTCCAGCTGCCGCAGATCCACGCCGCCCAGGGTGATGCGCCCGGCGCTGGGGTCGAAGAAGCGCAGCAGCAGCCGCGCCAGCGTGGACTTGCCGGCGCCGGAGGGGCCGACGATGGCCGTCACCGTGCCCGGGGCCAGCGTGAAATCGATGCCGGACAGCACCGGCTCCTGCTCGGCATAGCCGTAGCTCAGCCCTTCCACGCGGATTTCGGCGTCGGCCGGCCGCGCCGCGCCGGCGGCGGTTTCCAGCACCGGCGTCTGCAACAGCGCGTGCACGCGCTGGGCCGCGCCGGTGGCGTGGTTCAAATCATGAGTGATGTAGCTCAGCATCAACAGCGGCGAGCTCAGCCCCGGCGCCACCAGGGCGAAGGGCAGCACCTCCACCGGAGCGATCCAGCCCAGGCCCACCATCAGCGCGCCGAAAGCCAGCACCACGCCCAGCACCGACACCGGCGCGATGATGGCGTTGGCGTTGGCCATGGAACTGACCAGCGGCCGGGTGAAATCGGTGAAGGCGCTGGCGAAGGCGTCTATCGCCGCGCGGTAGCTGCCGTGCGCCTTGTGCTGCGCGCCAAAGGCCTTGACCACCGGAATGCCGTTGACGAACTCCACCACCGCGTTATTGATGCGCGCCATGCCCGCGCCAAAGCTCTCCATATTGGCCGCGCTGGCCTGGTGCGCCCGCGCGAAGAACAGGAAGAACAGCGGAAACGGCAGCAGCGAGGCAATGGCCATGCGCCAGTCCATCGCGAACAGATAGACGATGGACGCCAGCACCGCGCCCACGCTGCGTCCCAGCGTGGTGTAGAAATGGGCGGTCAGGCTGTGCAGGGTGCCGATATCGTCGTGCATCGCCTGCTTGACCTCGCCCGAGGCGCGGCTGGTGAACCAGCCCAGCGGCACCTTGGCCAGCCGGCGGGTAATCGCCAGGCGCAGCAGGCCGGTGATGCGGTTGTCCGCCAGGTGGGCCACCACGTCGCCGGCCAGGATCAGCGTCATGCCGGCGAACAGGCAAAGCAGGCTCAGGCCCACCACCCGCCACAAGACATCGCCGCTCAAGGCGGCCGCGCCCTGGCCCAGCGCCAGCTGCGCGATATGGGCGACGCCGGCTAGCGGCGCCAAGCTCAGCATGGCGCCCAGGCCCGCCAGCAGACCGGCGGCGATCAGCCGGCCGCGTATCGGCGCCAGCACACGGGCGATAGGCCCGGCGGCGGCCTCTCCCAAAACCTCTTCCTCAACACTCATGACAACTCCTCTACGACACGAATTAATGAATGCGGCTTGCAGCCACCCTGCCCCAGGCCGGCCTCCACGCTGCGGCGGCAAGCCTGCAGGCCGAGCGCGACGTATTTCTCCACCGACGACACCGACACCTGCAGCTCCGCGGCGATATCGCCGTAGCTCATGCCGTTGAGCCGGGACAAGAGCAGGGCCTGGCACACCTTGAACGACTTGCCCATCAGCGCCAGGTCCACCCCCTTGATCTCCTCCTTCAGCAGCGCGCGCGCCTCTTCCGACTGCGCGCGCGGCTCCGGCTGCAAGGCCTGGCTTTCCAGATAGCGGGCCTCCAGCCGGCGGCGGCGCAGCAGATCGATCACCTTGCCCTTGGCGATTTGCGCCAAATGACAACGCGATTCTTCCGCCGGCGGAATCCGCCCTTTCTGGATGAGGTGCAGGTAAATGTCGTGAGCCAGATCCGTCGCATCGTTCGGATTGCCCAACTTGCGCTGCAGCAAGCCGCACAGCCAGCTGTGGTGATCCAGGTACAAGCTCTGCAATTGCGACTGAAAAGTGATCGGGCCATTGTCCACGCCCCTCTCCTTTTCACTTGTATTTGCAAATGATAATCATTTTTATTATTATCACCGACATTGTCAATACGTCATACCTAAAGCAAACACACAATGTCCTTTGCATTAATTATGCCGAAAAGCCAGTTTACGAACGCCAGGCATGACGTATAAGCGCCCCCTCAGCCCGATGGGGCCGTGACAGACACGGCCGGAATCCCGCGCCTCCCATGCCGTAGACATCTCATCGCAAGAACCCGCCGCACCCATTCCCAGGGCCGTCATCCCCCGACGACGCGTCCTGTTGACTGGCGACCGTCAAATGCCTCCCGTCGCCGCCCATAAAGATGATTGGCTGTTGAATTTCAGAAGGAGACCACTCTTGTCGCACCCCCACCCCGACATCCCGTCGCAGCGCCTGTCCCTGAGCCTTCACGAAGAACAATGCTGGCTATTGCAGCAGCAACACCCGGAACGCCTGAGCCGCCATGTCGGCGCCTGGCGGCTGGACGAACAGACCGATCTCGCGCTGCTGACCCTGGCGCTGCAACAGCTGATCCAGGCCCGGCCGGAGCTGAATGCCCGTTACGAGTTCAGCGACGACGGCGATCTGTGCAAATCCCATGTGGCCGGCTGGCACCCTTGCATCGCCTTCCCTCGTATCAAGGAAGCCGAACTGGCCGAGCGCCTGCTCGCGCTGCGCGCGGCGCCGTGGGACGCGGCGACGCAGCCGCCGTTCCAGGCCCTGATCGTCCACACCGAACACAGCGCCGTGCTGGCGCTGAGCCTGCACCCCATTCTGGAACCGGCCCAGCCGTTCAACGCTTTGGCGGACGCGCTGGCCCAGGGCTATCAGCAACTGGACACCGCGCGCCGCCCGCTGACGCTGACGCCGCTGCCCTTGCAGGCCGGCGAAACCGGCTACCACCCGCCGGCGGCGGCCCAGCCCGCGGCCGACGGCCAGGACGCCGTCGCCGCCACCATCCTGGCCGAACTGCGCGCGGTGCTGGCCGAGCCCGGCATGAAGCCGGACGACAACTTCTTCGATTTCGGCGGCCATTCGCTGCTGGCCACCCGCATCATCGGCACGCTGCAAAGCAAGCACGGCATCCAGATCCGCTTCAACGACTTCTTCGAAGCGCCCACCGCCGCCGCGCTGGCCGCGCGCGCCACCGTCAGCGAACAAGGCCGCCAGGCCGCGCCGTCCGCCGAAGTGCGGCAAGCGCCGCTGGCGCTCGCGCAAGCCTCGCTGTGGCGCGCCTACGCCGCCTACGACTTCGGCACCATCTTCAACCTGCCCTTCGCGCTGGACTTCCTCGACCCGGTGGACGAAAACCTGTTCCGCCTGGCCTTCAGCGACTTGCTGGAACGCCACGCCAGCCTGCGCACCACCTTCCATGAACAAGACGGCGCCGCGCTGCAGCGCAGCGTGCCGCTGGCGGAAACCGGCGGCTACAAATGGTTCTGGAGCAGCGCGGAGAGCGAGGGGCTGACGCTGGCGGACGAAGCCGCCCATCGCTTCGACCTGGGCCGCGAACTGCCGCTGCGGATACGCTTCCTGCGCCATCCGGCCACCGGCCGCCAGACCTTGTCCTTCCTGGTGCATCACATGGCGATCGACGAATGGTCGCTGAATGTGATGATGGACGAGCTGGCGCTGGCCTATCGCGCCCGCGCCGCCGGCCAGGCGCCGCAATGGGCCGCCCCGGCGCCCTCCTTCCACGCCTTCGCGCTGGAGCAGCAGCGCCACGGCGTCAACCCGCGCCACATGGACTACTGGACCACCATGCTGCGCGGCGCTACGCCGGGCCTACAACTGCCGGACCCGGCCGCGCCGGCCGCCGCGCCCGCCCAGGCCGCCGGCTTCAAGGCCAAATGGCTGGAGTTCAAGCCCGAGCCGGGCACGCAGGAAGCGATCACCGCCTTCGCCAAGCGTCATGACTCCTCGCTGTTCAGCGTGGTCTACACCGCCATCGCGCTGGCGCTGCATAAGCTGGGCGATCTGCCGGAAATCGTGATCGGCACCTCGTCTTCCGGCCGCACCGACGCGGCGTATTTCGACACCGTCGGCTACTTCACCACCATGGTGGCGCACCGGGTGCGTTTCGACCGCCGGCAATCGCTGGGCAGCCTGCTCAAGGACGTGACCCTGACCATCAACGACTCCATGGCCTACGCCGACATTCCGCTGGAACTGGTGCAAAACGCGCTGGGCATGACGCCGGCGGACGGCCTGCTGTTCGACGTCTACGTCCAGGTCCACGCCAACAACGCGCTCAACGGCGCGCTGCCGGCCCCGGACGGCGGCGAGATCCGCTACCGCCAGATCGACCCGGACAAGAGCGAATCCATGTTCGGCCTACAGTTCGAGATCATGGAAGACGCGCACGACGGCTCGCTGCGTCTGGTCATCACCTACCGCGCGGAACGCTACTCCGCCGCCCAGCTCGAGGCCATCTGCGCCACGCTGCACCGCTTGTTCGCGCTGTTGAGCGCGGGCGACGCCAGCGAGCAGAGGCTGGAAGAGCTGCTGGGCTAAGGCCTATTCCATGCCCGCTGCGCGTCGGTGATACGGCGCGCAAAACCTTGACGCCCCCGCCCTCAAACGAGAGCGGGGGCGTCAATGTCATGAGCAGCCTAGAACAGCCTTATATGGTCAGTTCTGCGGCAGCCCATAATGCTGGAACGCCGAACGCTGCGGCAGGCGATAACGCGGCTGACCCAACAACTGATTGATGATGGCCGCGTTGCGGATCGGGCCTATGCCCAGGTCCGGCGAACCCACCCCGTGCTGGAAAATCTCCGCGTTCTGCACAAACACCCGGCCCGGCCCCTGATCGCGGCGGCGCGCGGTGAAATCCTCCTCCACGATGCAATCGCCCTGCGCGTCCACCGCCAGCACCGTCTCCTTCAGCCGCTCGAACCACTGCGGCCAGGCGTGGGCGTAGCCGGTGGCCGCCACGATAGCGTCGGTCTCCAGCTGGCAACGCTGGCCCAGCTGCCGGTGATGGCAAGTCATGCGCAGCGCGCCGTCCGCGCCCAGTTCCTCCAGCGCCTCCACATCGCAATTGGAATACAGCTTCAGGCCCGGATCGCGGCCGCCTATCGAGCGCTCGTAGAGCAGATCGAAGATATCGCCGATGGTGGAGAAGCTGATGCCCTTGTACAGCAGGCCCTGGCCGGCCACCACCTCGCGGCGCTTCTCGCGCGGGATGCTGTGGAAGTACTGCATATAAGCAGGGGTGAAGCACTCCTGTCCCAGCTTGGAAAACTCCATCGGGTGGAAGCCCGGCGCGCGCGTGATCCACTGGATGGACGCCCCGGCCGCCACCTGCTCCGGGCTCAGCTCGCGGAACAGCGCCAACACGCACTCCGCCGCGCTCTGGCCGGAGCCGATCACGGTGACGCGCCGGCATTGCGACAGCGCCTGCTGATTGGGGATGAACTGGGCGGAATGGATCACCCGCGGATGGCGGCTGGCGCGCGCCCACGCCGGCAGCCACGGCGAAGTGCCGACGCCCACCACCAGATCGCGGCCGGCGTAGCGGCGCATCCCGCCCGACGCCGACTCGCTGTCCACCACGAAACGCCCCGCGCCCGCGTCGTAAGCCACGTCCCGCACCTCCTCGCCAAAACGGCAGGCCGGCAGCTGCTGCGCGGCCCAGCGGCAGTAATCGTCGTATTCGATGCGCGGCACCAGGGTGTTGTCGTAGTAGTAGAACTGGTAAAGGCGGTCATGCTGATGCAGATAGTTCAGATAGCTGAGCGGATGCGTGGGGTCCGCCAGCGTGACCAGATCCGCCAGGAACGGCACTTGCAGCGTGGTGCCCGGCAACAGCAAACCCTCATGCCAGCGAAACGCCGGCTTGCGCTCCAGAAACACCCCTTTGATGTCCGAGTGACGCGACAACAAGGCCGCCAAGCCCAGATTGAACGGCCCGATGCCGACGCCGGCAACATCTACGTTCGCCATTTCCATATGCGAAAAACTCCCAAGGTTCTATCAAAGGTTCTATCGATTGTCCCCAGGGCGGGATGGCCGCCCCGGGGTAAAAGTGTTTAGAACTTGTCCACGATCTTTTGCACTACCAAGTCCAGCGGGACTCAGCTTGCTCGGCGCGAAGAAAACCACGTGCCCGACGCGCCCCAACTCCCTTCAAGCCTGCCGTCGGGTGGCAGGCCCGAGGTTTTAGCTACGCAGAAACTTCGCTTCGCTCGTTTTAAGCGGCTGCCTGTTCGAGCAGCGCGACGTTAGCGCGCCATCACTGAGCGAATCAGAGATTCGCACGTAGAGAGTTCAGCCGCGCCTCGGGCCTGACGGGATCCGGCGGGAAGCCGCAGGCCAGGCTTGCAGGGCGGCCTTTGGGGTGTCTACGTGCGAATCTCCGATTCGCTCAGTGATAGGGAATTTGGCCGAGCAAATTCCCCTTCCTGCCCGCCGGGCAGCCCCGGCAATGCAAACCATCATCCGCGCAGCGGATTCAATGCCTTGGCATTGCCTGCCCTTAAAAAATCGTGAACAAGCCCTTAAGGCTGACCAGCCACCAGCAAACGCTCCACATCCACCACATTGCGGCAACGCAGCAGCTGCCCGGGCGACAGCTCGACGGCGAAGGTTTCCCGCAGGCGCGCCGCAATGGCTTTCAGATGCTGAGGCAGCAAGCCCATGCTGCTGAAGTCCAGCAACTCATCGGCCAGCTCCTGATAGGAGCGCCCCAGCACGCCCAGATAAATGTCCAGCACCGGACGCCGGTGCCGCGTCGCCACGGCCGGCGCCTCGACAACGGCGGGCGCCGCCACGCGCTCCTGAGCCGGGGCATGGGCCGGCGCCTGCAACAAGGCCCGCGCGCCGCGGCGGTCCGGCTTGCCGTTTTGCGACAAGGGCAGTTGCGCCACCTGTAAGAAACGCGTGGGCACATGGGATTGCGGCAGAACGCGGCGCGCGTGCTCGCGCAGATCCGCCGCGCTCGCCTCCACGCCGGGCTTGGCCACGTAGAGCGCGCCTATGCTCAGCTCCCCCTGCCGCTCATCGCCCACATCCACCACCAGCACATGGGCCAGCGCCGGATGCTTGATCAGCTCCATCTCGATGTCCGGCAGCGACACCCGCACCCCGCGCACCTTGACGTAGCCATTGACCCGGCTATCGAACATCATCACCCCGGCCGGCCGGTAACGGCCGCAGTCGCTGCTGCGGAAGGCGCGCGCCTGCTGGCCGGCCTCGTCACGCACGGTGACGAAGTCGTGCTGGGTCAGCTCGCCGTTTTCCAGATAGCCCAGCGCCAGATTGACGCCGGCGGTGTGAATGCGTCCGGCCACGCCGGCCGGGCAATGCTCGCCGCGCTCGTTCAGCAGCCAATAGCGGTTGCCGGGCAGCGGCCGGCCATAGGGCACCTTGGCGCTGTCCTCAGCGACGATGTCGTGCCAGATGCTCCAGATCGTGGTTTCCGTCGGCCCGCCCAAGGACAGCAGCCGCGCCGCCGGCAGAGCAGCGCGCAAATCCGCGATGATGGACGGCTTGATGTAATCCCCGCCCTGGGCCACCAGCCGCAGGCTGTGCAGCCCGCCGTCCTGCCGGCAAGACAGCAACATCTCCAGCATCGCCGGCACCGTGCACCACAGCGTGACGCCGTGCTCATCCACCAATTGGTTCCAGCGCACCGCGTCCTTCTCCTCGCCCGCCTCCGGCAACACCAGGGTGGCGCCGGCGCTCAGGCTGCCCAGCACGTCGAACACCGACATATCGTGGTGCAGCGGCGTCACCGATATGCACACGTCGCACTGGCTCACCTGCCAATGCTCCAGCGTGGCGCCGATGACATTGGCCGTGGCCCGGTTGCACAACACCACGCACTTGGGTTTGCCGGTGGTGCCCGAGGTGTACAGGTAATACGCCGGCGTCTCGCTCAGCGACAGCGCCTGCCAGCCGCCGCGCGCGGCCAGCGGCGCGGCCTCGGCCAGCAGTTGCTCCGGCGTGGCCCGCGCATGCTCGGTCGGCAAGGGCTGGGCCGCCACCACCAGGTTGGGCCGGCAGTTGTCCAGCAAATAACGCAGCCGCTCCTCCGGGGACGCCGCGTCTATCGGCACCCAGATCACGCCGCTGAAGGCGCACGCCAGGATGACGATGGTGTGTTCCGGGCTACGCGGCAGGCATACCGCCACCACCTGGCCGACGCTGACGCCGCGCGCCTTCAGCGCCGCCATCGCCCGGGACACCGCCGCGCCCAGCTCGCCGTAGCCTATCCGCCGCTGGCCGCTGATCAGCGCCGCCTTGGCGTTGTCCGGGTCAAAGATATGGGCGGCGATGCGGCCGAGGAAATCCTCGCTGCGCGCCTCGGCTTCCATGCTGTTCAGCCGGTAATGGCTGTAATCCAGCACCCGCCCGGCCGGCGCCTCGAACACGCCGCTGTCCACCACCTGCTCGATGGCCCGCTCCAGCGCGCTCAGCACCGCGCCCACCAGCGCCGGTTCCAGCGCGTCGCGGGCGTAGTCGATGTCAAACACCAGCGCGCCGTCCGCCCGCGCGGAAAAACGCAGATCCATCGCCACCTGCGGCGTCTGGGTCAGCCCGCCGATCTGGCGCATGGCGCCCTCCGCCGCTGTTGGCCACGACAAGCCATTGGTCACCACCACCGGCAGCGCCGGGCCCGGGCCATGGCTCTCAAACAGCATCCGCGCCAGGTCCACACCGGAGAAGGCCAGGTGCTGCAAACCCTCCATCACATCCGCCTGCAAGCGGCGGCCGCGCTCCGCCAGGCTGTCCAGCCCCGCCGGCCACGTCACCGCGATGAAACTGGAACGGTTGGAGAAACCGCCGGACGGCAACGGCGCCACCGGCACCGCCACGCACAAGCCGCCCTCGTCCAGCCAGTGCGACAACACCTCCAACACCAACGCCATCACAGTGGTGTTCTTGAAAAAGCGTTGGCCGTTGCCCAGCTTGGTCAGCCGCTCGAAACGCTCCGCGCTCACCGTCAGGCTTTGCCGTTCATAGCGCGCCACGCCCAATTGATCCAAGGGCTTGCGCCAAGGCAGCCGCGGCGCGCCGCCGCAATCGGCCAGCTTGTTTTTCCAATACAGCGCATCCGCCTTGCGGGCTTCAGCGGACGCCTCGGCCGCCGCGGCGGCGGCCGGTCTGCTCGGCTCCGCCACGCCCTGGAACAGCTCCAGCATCAGCGCGGCGATGGAACGGCCGTCAACGATCAAGGCGTCAAAGCGCACGAACACCGTCAAGCTCTCGTCCGGCAGCAGGAACAGCGTCAGCTCCCACGGCGCGTGCTCCAGATCAAACAGCGCGTGGGCGTAATCCTCGCGCGCCGCCGCCACCCGCTCCTGGGCCGCCGACGACGACAAGGCGCGCAAATCCACCTCCCGCAGATTCACCCGCGGCTGCGCGCGGACCCGCTGCCGCAAGCGCGTGACGTCGATCACCGTGCGCAGGCAATCATGACGCCGCACCATCTCGCCCAGCCGGGCGCGCAGCAGCGCCGGGTCCATGATCCCGTGGTATTCGCGGAACTCCTGCATCGCCACCCCGCCCAGCGGCAACTGCGCGGTGCGGCCCAACAGGTAAGCCTGCTGCAACACCGACAGCGGCGTTTCCGCCTCCGGCTGCGCCAGCGGGCGCTCCAGCGCGGCCGGGTCCGCCGCCACGGCGGTGGCCAGCGCCACGAAATCGTTGAATAGCTGCGTGATCCAGTCTTGCGGCAAGGCGTCCAGGCGGATGTCCCAATTGATCAACACCCCGCCGTCCGCGCTGACGATCTGCGCGTCCAAGGCCACCTGCGGCCCCTGCGAAATCACCCAGTTCATCGCGCCGAAGGCGCGCCGTACCCGTTCCGAGAACAACTCGCCGCCCGGCATGTCCAGCGCCGCGGTGAACACCACCGGCGCGATCTGCGGCGAGCGGTGATGGCGGGACAGATCCCGCATCAGGTTCACGCCCGGATAAGCGCAATGGCCGGCGCGCTCCAGCAACTGCGCGGCCAGGTTTCGGCACAGCGCGCCCAAAGTCGGCGCCGCGTCCAAATCCACATCCAGCAACACCAGATTGGCGAACTCCCCGATGATGCGCTCCGCGCCCTCCAACAGCGGCGGCCGCCAGAACACCGGCACATTCAGCCGGAAGCGCCTGTCCCCGGTGGCCGCGCCCAAAGCCTGGGCGAACACGCCCAGCATCAGGCCGGACAGCGTCAGCCGCTGCGCCTTGGCCAGCCGCCGCAAAGCCTGGCGCTGCTCCGGCGCCAGCCAGGCGCACAAGCGCTGGCTGGACGCCGCGCCCGCCGGACCCTGCCGGCGCGGCAAGGACGGCGCCGGCGCAATCTTGGGCAATTGCGCGCGCCACCAATCGCGGTCCCGCTCCCGGGCCGCCTTGAGCCAGGGCTCGTCCCGCGCCCGGTCGCACCACTCAAAGAAGGACGGCGTGGGCGGCAGCTCCGCGTCCGGGGATTCGTAAAACAGCGCCAAATCCTCCATCAGCACACGGAAGCTGGACGGATCGACGGCGATCATGTCCGCGTCCACATGCAGCCGGCTATCGCCCGCGCCAAACAGGCTGGTGGAAAAACGAACGGCTTGACCGGTTGCCAGGTCAAGCCGTTGATGAGTCCACTGCTGGCGCTTGGCTTCCAGGCGCTGCGCCAGCGCCTCGCCCCCCAGGGCGGTGAAATCCTCCACCTCCAGATGAGGCGCCTTGTCCGCCGCCGCCAGCGCCTGCATCCCATCCGCCGTCACGCAGGCGCGCAACATGGCGTGCTCGCGGCCCAGCCGCCCCAGCGCGGCCACCAAGCGCGGCAGCTCGATGGCCTGGCCGTCGAACTCCGCATACAAATGCGCAGAGACGCCGCCCAGATCGGAATGATCGCCCCGGCCCATCCAGCAGGCCGCCTGCATTGAAGTCAGCTCTCTCATTGCGCACCCATGAAAATTGACAAATGGATTTCTTGCATTTCTTCCATCTCCATATGGCATCTCTAAATGCGAATGATTATAATTTACATAATTAGCACTATGCAATGATTCAGGTGAAATCAACATGACGAATGAAAAA
Source organism: Chromobacterium aquaticum (assembly GCF_021129195.1). Classification (GTDB taxonomy): domain Bacteria; phylum Pseudomonadota; class Gammaproteobacteria; order Burkholderiales; family Chromobacteriaceae; genus Chromobacterium; species Chromobacterium aquaticum. Next base: position 17,342 of record NZ_JAJOHW010000030.1, read on the forward strand.
CACGCCCAAACAATGCAAACGGAAGCGGCCAGCCCGCGCCAATGGCTGCATGGCCGGCTGCGGCAACTGCTGGCGGAAGACGGGGTGCTGAACCCCACGGAAAACCTGATGTATTACGGCCTGGATTCCCTGCGCCTGATGACGCTGGCCGCGGAACTCAACGCCCGCGGCATCCCGGTGCGCACGGAAGAACTGAGCCGCTCCCCCACGCTGGCGGACTGGGAAGCGCTGCTGGACGCGCGGCAATCCGCCGCCTGAAGCACGGCAAGCGCGGCGAAAGGCTGTTCACCTTTTTGGCCAGCTTTTGAACTTGTCTGCCAGGCACCGCGCATCCGATGCGCGCTGGGCCCTTCACGCCCGCCGTGCAGCCCCGGCGATGAAAACCACCATCCGCAAAAACAGACAACAACCGGGCGCCCAGCCACGCCCGACCAACAAGGAAAAACACCCGGCAATACCCACTCCAACCCACTGAGAAACCACGGAGCCACCACCCATGTCGCTGTCCCCACTTGACCAAAACCGTATCGAATCTTTTTGGCAGTACTGCTTGCAGCACCAATATTTCAATCTCGCTTATCCAGAGTCAGCCGACTTCGACTACGCCCCCTTGCACCGCTTCCTGCGCTTCTCCATCAACAACTGCGGCGACTGGAACGAAAGCAGCAACTATCTGCTGAATTCCTTCGACTTCGAACGCGAAGTCATGCACTTCTTCGCCGAACTATTCCACATCCCCTTTGATGAAAGCTGGGGCTACGTCACCAACGGCGGCACCGAAGGCAATATGTTCGGCTGCTACCTCGCCCGCGAACTCTTCCCCGACGCCACGCTGTACTACTCCAAGGACAGCCACTACTCCGTGGCCAAGATCATCAAGCTGCTGCGCATCAAATCCCGCGCGGTGGATTCCCTGCCCAGCGGCGAAATCGACTACGACGACCTGGTGGCCAAAATCCAGCAAGATCAGGAACGCCACCCCATCGTCTTCGTCAATGTCGGCACCACCATGAAAGGCGCCATCGACGACATCGGCGTCATCCAGCACAAGCTGGCTGAGGCCGGCATTCCGCGGCAGGACTACTACCTGCACGCCGACGCCGCGCTCAGCGGCATGATCCTGCCCTTCGTCGACAGCCCGCAGCCCTACTCCTTCGCCGACGGCATTGACTCCATCAGCGTGTCCGGCCACAAGATGATAGGTTCGCCGATGCCGTGCGGCATCGTGCTGGCCAAGCGCAGCAATGTGTCGCGCATCTCCGTGGAAATCGACTACATCTCCGCCAAGGACCAGACCATCAGCGGCTCCCGCAACGGCCACACCCCCATGATGTTGTGGGCCGCCATCAAGAGCCGGCCGCTGGCGGAATGGCGCCGCAAAGTGCGCCACTGCCTGGACATGGCCCAATACGCGATAGACCGCCTCCAGGCCGCCGGCATCCAGGCCTGGCGCTGCAAGAACTCCATCACCGTGGTCTTCCCCAGCCCGTCCGAACCGGTATGCGACAAACACGGCCTGGCCCGATCCGGCGGCACCGCCCACCTGATCACCACGCCCCATCACCACGACAGCCAGCGGCTGGACCGCCTGCTGGACGACATCGTCCAGGACCTGGGCGCCGTGACGGCCCCGGCCGGCGCCGCCATGAGCGCGGCCTAAACCCCGCATAGCGCCGCCGCGGCGCTGCAAAGCGGAAAGCCGCCCACAATGGGCGGCTTTCCGCTGTAACGCCTCCGCCGTATCGCCGAAGCGCGGCAGATTTTGAACAAATGCTTACTCCGCCTCCAGCAACACCCCCTCCACCTCCCGCTGACACATCACTCGGCCCGCCTGCGACGCGGCCAGATCCGCCAGCCGCAGCCGGCACACCCCCTGCGCATTGCTGACACAGCCCACCTCCTGGGCGGAAACCGGCTCCAACTGACAGCGGGCAGCCGGCCCGGCCGGCATGCGGATCACCACCCGCTGCAAGCTCGGCGCCAGCCGCGCCACCCACCAGCCCGCCTCCCGCAGCGCCGCCTGATACTGCCGCCGCCCCTGCTCCAACTGCGCCACCGCCACCCCGTCAACACCGTGCCGCTTGAGGCGAACCTCCACCCCAAGCTGCAAGCCCACCTTGGCCGGCACCGTGATCCGCACCGGCGGGTTCTCCCGGTACAGCGCCGCGCTGATCGGCACCGCCACTGAGCCAAAACGGTCCAGCCGCAGGCTGATGGGCGCGGCCGCCGCCAGAATCTCCAGCGTGCCGCCCTCCAAGGACAAAGCGCGCTCCAACGGAGACAAGCGCAGGCGAAACGCCAAGTCCGGATACGTTTGCGGGCTGACCTTGAACAGGTATTTCAGATTGACGCCATCGGCGATGCGCCGATAGTCCAACTCATAGACATGCTGGGCCTGGACGGCGGGCAGCAAGCTCAGGCCGATGGCGGCCAGCAGACACGCGGCTAGACCAGAACCAGGCCTCAGGGACTTAGCCACCGTTTGCCCAGCCGCAACAAGCCATCCAGAAAAGGCCACGGCACGGCGGAAGCGGGCTCCACAAAACGCAGCAAGGGCGCGCCATGGCCGGCCAAACGCCCGCACTCGGCCACCGCCGCGTAAAAACCGCCCACCACATCCGCCAGCCCCAAGGCGACGGCCTCCGCCCCATTCAACACCTGCCCGGCCGCCAAGCGCTCCCGCCCCTCGGCACCCAAGGCCGGCCGGCATGCCAGGATGGCCGCCATGAACTGCCGCCCGTTTTCCCGCACCAGCTCATGCAAGGCCTGCTCCGCCTCCGGGGCCAGATCGGCACAATGACTGAACATGTCCTTCAAGGCATTGCTGGCATAAGCGGTGTAGCCCACGCCTAGCTTGGACAACAACGCCGACGGAGACAGCAAACGCACAATCGCCCCCGCTCCGCCCAAGGTGGCGCTGGGCGTGACCACCAGCCGGTCCGCCGCCAACGCGGGCAACAGCCCCGCCGACAAGGCCGTCTCCATCACCAGGGCCACAATGGGCAGACCCAACTCCTCGCGGCACAGATTCACCGCTTCAATAATGGCTTCCGCGCTGCCGGCGCCGCCGCCATTGGAAGAAACACGCAGCAATACCGCGCAGGCCGCCGGCTTGCGTGTCGGCAATTCCCGCAGCCGCAGGGCGAACTCCAGCGCGCTGGCCTCGGTAATCGGCCCGGCAATGGAAAAAACATAGATACAAGACGGTCGACGCGGCCATATCACGACATGATCTCCATCCGGATCGCCGGAAACGCCAGCACGGTCCCAATGCACACATCCGTGGTCACATGCGCCGTGAACGCGGCGGCCAGGCCTCCGCTCCACACCCTCAGCCCGCCCAAGGCCAAGCCGTACAACAAGGTCAGGCCGACGCCCAGCCAGCCATTCGGCACCCCTCCGGCATAGTGCGCGGCGGCAAAGGCCAGCGCCTGCACCAGCAAGACGATGGACAAGGGCAAGGCGGCCTCGGCCAAACCACCCTGCACCATGCCGCGATAAATCACCTCCTCCAGCCAGCTGTTCAGCAACGCAAACCCCAGAATCACCGCCAGCAGGGCCATCACCGGCCAAGCCGGCATCAGCCCGGCCTGCACGCGCAAATCCGGCGCGAACCAACGCATCCACAACAGCAAAACACCGCTGCTGATCAAGCCCACCAGCACCCCCAGCGCGGCACGGGGCGCCCGCAGGCGCCCCATGCGCATCACCTCCAGCACACGCGGCCGGTCCCAGCGCCAAAACACAAGCAACGTGAGCGAAATGGGCAACAACATGATCAGCGGCCAGACCTGCCACTCCAACAACAGCATGCGGTTGAGCAGCCATGCCGACACCAGCACCAGCACCATGCGCGCCAAGGGCTGCGCCTGCCGCCATACCCGCCATCCACTCCAGGCCGCCAGCAGCACCGGCCCCCATAACCCCGCTCCGCTGCTCAACTGCGCCCAGGCCAGCGCGGCAATCAGGCCAAGCAGGCCAACGTGCTCGCGGCTAAGTGACAGCGGCGGGCTCATGTCGAGCGTTCCACCGCCGCCGCCTCCGCGAGCTTGCGCTGCAATAGCGCCTCAAAATCCAGCAGAGTGTGCAACTGGCCGGCCTCCTCATCGGAAATCTCAAGCAGAAACGCCTTCTCCAATTCAAACAGCACATCGTAAAGCGACAAGGAATCCAGCCCCAGGGTATCCACATCCGGAGCGCCAAGAATGGTTTCCAGCGGCAAATCCGTTGCCCGCGCCAGAATGGCCGCCACATCTTCACGCAGCGCCATATTCACCTCCATCGGCCAGCGCCTGCTCAATCTCCCGCGCCAAGCGCCAGCGCTCCGCCACCGCATGCCAGGCGGTGTATTGCTCGGGATAACGGGCAATCAGCGCGCCAATCACGCCGTCGATGCGGCAGGCCATCTCGGTCAGCGCCTCGCCCGAGGCCTGCGCCGGCACGGCAAGGCGCAAATGGCTGGCGGTGCGAAACACATCCTCCTCCCTCACCACGCTGAGCACGACCAGGTCCACCTCCAGCCGCTTGGCTATTTCCAGAATGCTCAATGGAAACATCGCCGCCTTGCCGCAAAGCCGCGACCCCACCATGCGCACGGTTTCCGTGGGCATGCTGTCCACCCTCATCGCCACGGAAAAGCCCTGGCGCACCGCCCTGGCAATCTGCCTGGCCACCAATGGCTGGTCAGCGGCAATGCCCTCTATGCGCTGCCCGGTCATGCGGGACAAGGATTGATAAAAACCAATCTTCTGCAGCGGCTCCAAGGCGCAACGCGGCTGCACCACCGCTATTTTCCTGACATTGGCATATTGCTGCCGCACTGGCTGCAACATGCCGAAGTAGTGCAGCGCGAATGAAACCACCAAATAAATAACGGGCTTTTCCGGCGCCACCTCCTTGGGCGGCCGGATATCCACTTGCGTATGCCTGCGCCCCCAGCGCAATAAGCGCTCTCCAGGCAGCCGGCACAGCGTGGAAAAAATCAGGGTGTTTCTGGCGTGATTGATCTGGGTGTGCCAGTAAATGTGCCAACTCCGCAAATACGAAACACTTAGCACATGTGAAATGGCGGACAATGTCGAACTCACCTTGCTGGTATTCGCCAACGCCTTTAAGGTCCAGATGCTGCCCACGAATACGGCCAGCGCCATTTGCATGAAATACGGCCACTTGCCGCCAAGCCAGGCCCAACGCGGAATAAGCCCGATCATATCTGAAAACCTGACACCAACAGGCATGCCATAAGCTGGCGGCGCAGGCGATATTGCGTTTTTATTTTCCACCATTCCCCCCCAATTAAAATGAGGCCAGATAAAATGTGAGCCCTTATCTAAAGGGCTCACTCGATTTACCGTGGGATTACTGGGCAATAATCAGGCATGTGGCCGAGGATTGAACTGGAGTGACGGCGAATTTGGACACCAGAACCACTTTTCCGCCAATCAACACCTTAACGGCTGGCGGTTTAGCCGGCTTGTTTAATGGCATGAATGCTCTCCAATAAAATGGCTGGAAAGAAATTGGCCTGCAAAAGGCAGGCAATAAGCACTCTGCCTTCACCTTTACCCAAGAGTCAATCTCGCCTGTCCCTCCCAGATTTCCGCTCACCCAAACGAATATGAGCAAGCGCCCAAATTATTAGAAAATCTTATCCATTAATAGGATGATGTTTTTTCAATGCATCACAAAAATACCAAAGACATGCAAAATAAAAAATGGAAACACGGTAAAGACCCGTTAGAACCACGCACAACACCGGCGACGACGCTGAGCCATGACACGCCAACAGCACACGTAGAATCAGCGGGCTTGTGAGCGGGTCTTATTGCATAATAGCGCTGCAATACGCGCCACTTTCCCCCCTCCACCCCGGCCCGCCAAAATACCAATATCATGCAAACGCCTTTCACCAGCCCAGCGCCATCATCTCCATTCCATTTATCATCCCAGGCATCGCTAAATGAGCAAGCGCCTGCCGGAAATGAATGGTGGGAAAATACAACATGGCAAAATCGGGACGATTCCCCGTGCAATAAGCGTGAACATGGCGGCATTCATTTCCCCAACGGACAGGCCTCCCAACCTTGACGCCCCCGCCTTCCCCCCTTACTCTCGTCCGTGCGCTGCGCCAAATAACGCAGCCATGGGCTGGGAGGCCCGTTTGATATCCCGTAGCAAATCGCTTGGCCGCGATTCGTTATGTGCTGTTGCGTCTGCCACCATCCGGGCGGGCGCATGGCACTGAGCCCTCCGGGGCTGCCGTTGGATGTCCGGTCCTCCCACTTTGTCATGTGCCTGCCCACGCCTTCCGTGCGTGCCGCGCAGGCATCCCTAAAGCGATGTTAGTGGAGGCCATAATGAATATATTGAGTTTCTACCGGCAGCACCCCCGTCCGACCCACCCCGCAGCGATGTTCACGGCCATGGAGGACCAGCCATGAGCGCCGCCACCGTCCAACTCCAGCCGCCGCTGCTGCAACTGCGCGAGCAGATCAGACAGCTCTACCTCACCACCACCGGCCAGGACGAAGCCAACGCCATGGTCACCATCCTGGAACAGTACTACCTGCAAGCCGATGAAGCCCTAAGCCGCGGCATTGTGCATGTCCACACCGCCAACCAGAGCCTGCACGCCATGATGACGCTGCTGCTGAACTGCCAGGAGGACCAGCAAGTCAACTGCGAACAGATCGTGGCCTTGCTGGAACCCATCCGCCAGGAACTGCAGGCCGGCTTCGTGCAGATATCGGAAGTGATGTAGACGTAACAACGCCGCAGCGGGGAGGCTGCGGCGCTAGTATTTAGGCCTTGCGGCAAGGGGCTAGCGGCAAATCGGGCCACCGCGCTGGCTCATGCCTTTTCCACCTCATCAAACCGCGCATACCACGCCAAGGTATTGGCCTTGGTGAAGCCTTCCGCATCGTCCATGCCGGTATGCAGCTGATCCGGATGAGGCACCCTCACCGACTTGAGCACCCGATTCACCGTCACATAGGCAGGAGGATGGCCATCTTCCTGCGCACCGACATCCGGCAACACACCAGCCTGAATCATCAATCTGCCGTTATCGGTTTCCTGCACGCTGACATCGGGCAACTGCAGCTGCTGCTTGAGCGCGGCCATGCCGCCCAGCTTCTCGATATAGCGAGGCCCCAGCAACGTCAGCCAGTTGACGCCTTTGATGCCATCTTCTAAAGCCGCCTTGTCCAGGTAAGGTGCAGAGTCCACCATCAAGCCGCTATAACGCTGTGCCATCTGGAACTCGTATGGCTGGAATTGATGGTAGTCATAGGGAAGATTGCAGGCCAAGCCAGCATAGCCTTGGTCCACATCCAAGGTTTCGCACAGATAACGCACCCAATCCTTGAACTGCCACTCGCCATCCACCTCTTCCAGCAACTGCCATGGCAATGTGATCTTCAAATAGGACAGCCACTCGGAATCATGGTCGATATTGCAGGTCATCGCCTGGATGGCGTACTCAGCAGGCAGCTCGCCATTTCTTTCGCTTTGCAGAACCCAAAAAAACAGGGTCCCTTCATCCACTAATCCGGATAGTTTTTCCTTGGCTTTCGTTATGCTGTCTTTACGCAGCGAGGTGAACCCTCTTCTACTAAAGTCATGAAACTGCCCCTTTAGATGTGGGCCAAATTGCTCGACAAAGCGGTCGAAGCAACCTAATACCTTGTACCCCATGTCCCGCTGCCCGCCATGGCGGAAGTACACGGTGCAAATCAACCCTAGCTTAGCCAGCACCTCGCCTTCCGGGCTTACGCCATCAATGTAATCCGCCTGATTGAGAATACGGCCATAGGCGTTCAGATACCTTAGTTGCTGCTCATTTATATTTTCATCCACTACGCCACCACCAAATCGCGTTAGATATTTGTTATGTAGTGTCTTAACAGTGGAAATAAGCAATGCGGCAGAAGGCGCAATCGCTCTGACATAAAAGCTTACATTACGCTCTTGATTAGAGCAGACCCAATCCCTGCCTAATTTCTCCCACCCTGCCTGACCTTGCCAGTCCTTGAAGTGCTCCAATAATTTCTTTGCGGGCATGTCAACAAAACAAACCGTCTGCGTTCCAGTAGCGGTAAAGCTGTCATCGTCCAGGCTCAATAGCTGCTTAAGTTGGGCTTGTAGCTGCGCCACTGTTTCTATCCGGACATCTCCCACAATGCGATCTCCAATCGTTGGATTATCGGTTGCCCAAAGCCCCCGCCAGCATGGCCACCAGCACGCTCCACATCACTGCACTCATCTTGCGTCGGGGGCCGGCTCTCGATACCAGATCGTGCTGCCATAACTTGATCCAGGGAAATCCGGCATGAGGTCCCCTTTCTTAAAGTGTTGATGCGAGCTGTCTTTCGCCGGCGTCCACCAGATCCCACTTTCCGGGCAGGGCAGCCCGGCTTCGCAGCGCAAGCCACCGGCTGACGCCTGCGGCGGCACGCTGGCCGCCGGTATCGCATCGTCAAAACGCGCATACCACGCCAAGGTATTGGCCTTGGTGAAGCCCTCTGCATCGTCCATGCAGGTATGCAGCTGATCCGGATGAGGCACCCGCACCGACTTGAGCACCCGGTTCACCGCCACATAGGCCGGCGGATGGCCATCTTCCGGTGCGCCGACATCCGGCAACACGCCAGCCTGAACCATTAATCTGCCGTTATCGGTTTCCTGCACGCTGACATCGGGCAACTGCAGCTGCTGCTTGAGCGCGGCCATGCCGCCCAGCTGCTCGATATAGCGAGGCCCCAGCAGTGTCAGCCAGTTGACGCCTTTGATGCCATCCTCTAAAGCCGCCTTATCCAAATGTGGAGCCGGGTCCACCATTAGGCCGCTATATCGCTGTGCCATCTGGAACTCGTATGGCTGGAATTGATGGTAGTCATAGGGGAGATTGCAGGCCAAGCCAGCGTAGCCCTGGTCCACATCCAGCGTTTCGCACAAATAACGTACCCAATCCTTGAACCGCTGCTCGCCATCCGGCTCTTCCAACAACTGCCATGGCAATGTGATCTTCAGATAGGACAGCCACTCAGGATCATGGTCAATATTGCTAGTCAGCGTCTCGATATGGTATTCAGCAGCCACCTCCGCCGTTTTTTCGCTTTGTAAATCCCAAGAAAACATCGCCCCTTCATCTATCAGTTCTTGGAGCTTCACTCTAGCCTTCACAATGCTGTCTTTCCGCAGGCTGGTAAAACTGCGGCCACTTAGGCTATGAAACTGGCCTTGTAGATGTTCGCCAAACTGCTCGACAAAACGGTCGAAGCACCCTAATACCTTGTAGCCCATGTCCCGCTGCCCACCATTGCGGAAATACACGGTGCAAATCAGCCCCAGCCGGACTAGCACCAGGCCCTCTGGAGTCACCCCTTCAATAAAATCCACTTGCTTGGCAATACGAGCATAGGCCTGCATGCGCTGATATTCTTGTGCACTCATTTTTGCTTCATCCATCCTGCCATCAAGAAGCGGCGGCCATGGCGCCGCCGCCCAACATGACTGCAACAGCGGCCCAGGCGGCCGCTCCCATTTCCACCAGCGCGGCCAATGCCGCCACCAGCCCCCCCCCTAGCACAAACACCACCACCACCCCGGCGATAACCACCGCGACGGCAAGTAAGCCCTTGCCAATGTCCAACAACACTTGAGTCCAGTCTATCTGGCGTAAGGTTTCCAGGGTCAGATCGGTCACGCGCTGAATTTCCGCCCAGGCCGCGCGTAATTGCGCACTGGTCCAACTGGCAATGCGCTTCCCCTGCTCGTTGACGAAGTGCCAGGTATCGTTGGCCTTGTCTTGCAGCCAGTGCCCAGCGGTAAACAACCAGGGCGCATGCTGCTTCAGTTCCGCCTGCACCTTGGCGGACAACTGACCCACCGCTTGACGCAGGTTTTGCGCCAGCGCTTTGCCATCCTCCGCCAAGCTGTGCACCAACTGCTTGGCGTCATCCAACCATTCTTCATAAAAGGCGGGATCGGGCAAGGGCTTGGGGCCATATATTGGCACCCGCCGGTTCTCGCCACGCGGTATGCCATCTGCTCTGGGCGCAAACACGGGCGCGGGCTTCTTCACCGGCTCGGTCTGCCTCCGCTTTTTTCCTGGTGGAATCACATGCAATAGCGTAAAACGATCCAAACCTCCCGCTATCTGTTGATAAGCCTCAGCTTGCTCCCGATGCAAACTGTCGCCCGGAAACTTGATCTCGACAACACGGTGCAGATTATCCCCATGCGGAACGCCATCGTGATCCTTCGTCGCTCTTCCGGGCCAACGTACCGCCTTGTCCTTAACAATGATCAGGTCCGGGCGGCGCAGATAATTCTTACGCAGGCCTTTAGGAAAAGGGGTTAGCGAGTGTCGGCGGTTGGGATTGCTGCCTTCCGTAGTACTAAGAAAGGGCTTTGGTACCCCTCTACTACTTGAAGGCATATCGAAACTGACCTCGGCTTTGTAGTACCACAGGTATTTATGGTTCTCCTCATCCCCCCTAATCTCAGCACTCATCACCGCTTGCCGCGCATTGATGGTGAAGGTCTTTCCCAGCTTGCTGACGCCGATACGCACATCAGGCACCCTAACCGCGGCCTCGGCCTTGGGTTGCAGATAGGGCTTGTTTTCCTCAGAGGGCAGCTTGGCATACTGCTGATCTTCTTCCAGCCGCGTCAGGCCATTGCCGGCTGTTTTAGGGTTCAGAGTGGTCATGTGGATTCTCCTTGCTGAGCATCATTGCGCATCTCAAGCTCCAACTCGTGCTGGCCGCCCCCGGCCAGGTGCAATGTCTCGGTTTTGGCCGGTGCGGGCTCCAACACTTGCAACTTCATCCCTTCCGGCTGCCGGCTCATGGCGGTCAGGGTCCAGCCGTCCTTATCGCTATACCCGCTGAGGGTGCGGCCTCCGGCCTGCTTAATGGAGTAAGCCCGGCCAACCAGCGGCGCACCGGTTTTCTGGTCCTGCAACTGGAAGCGGCCACTGTAAACCTGGCCGAAGGTGGGCATTCTGTAGTTCAGGCTGGCCGGCCCGCTTAGTACATGACTGCTGCCCTTGATGCTGACCGTGCCCGGGCAGTGCACTTCAATATCGCCGCCTTTGAGGCGGATATAACCGCCGCCGCTGGTCAGCAGGATTTCGTCCTTAGCCGCAATGGTGATGCGTTCCTTGCAGGAGGTGATGGTGACGTCCTTGTCCGCCGTCAGCTCAATGCTGTCGCTTTGCGCCTGTAGCTGAATCTTGCCCTTGGCGGCTATCCACTTCATCGCCACCTGATCCGCCACGCCGGCCACGAACAGGCTGATGTGCTTGCCGACGTTATGAATCCAGCGCCGGCCGCTGCTTTGATTGGTGTCGCGCTGCGCCACCAGGTTGAGATGGGTTTCCGCGGCCAGGGTCTGGCTTTGCCCGGACAGGCTGGCAATGCCGGCCGGCGCGGACAACACCAGCAAGGCTTGCTGGCCGGCCTGTTCTTTCGCGGTTTTGCTGTCTGGATCGGTATTGCTGCCGGCCTCCCAGGCCTCCAGCGCCTGCAACTGGTGCAGCACATGGCCTTGTTCCCGTTTGCCGCTGCTGGCGTTGTCATCGCCAATGCCGTCCGGCCCGGTTTCCATGGTGTCGGCCTGCTGCGTGGTGGCGGTTTCGGCCAGCGCCTGGCTCAGGGCCACCGCCGCTTGTAGCTGGCTGTTGGCCTGCTCCCGCGCCAGCTGCTTGCCCGCGCCTCCGCCTTGCGCCTCCGTGGACAGCAACAGGCCGTGGGCGGCGCGGATGGCGCCGTGCTGGTCCGTCCGCAGCTCAAAACCGTCACCGCGCGGCTGGGCCTGGCCATTGCTGCGCGGGTGGGTGAGGAAGCCTTGGTTGAGCTGGGTCTTGCCCGCCTCGCTGGACAGCTTGGCGCGTACTTCGCCGGGGGTGTCGTCGAACAGCAGCTCGTTATAGCCGCCGCCCTGATGCTCTTTGGATTTGATGCCGGACAGCGTCTTATTGGCCGGCAGGCTGCCGGCGCCGCTGAAGTCCGGCGCGGGATGGCTGCCGTTGTAAACCACGGCCTTGACCACCGGGCGATCAATATCGCCTTCGATAAAGTCCACCAGCACTTCCTGGCCGATGCGCGGCAGGAACTGATGGCCCCAGCCGGCGCCGGCGGACGGCATCGCCACCCGCACCCAGCAGGAGGATTTGTCGTCCATGCCCGCGCCGATGCCAGGATGCTCTTCCAGGCGCTGCCAATGGAACTGAATCTTGATGCGGCCGTGCTCGTCGGTATGCACTTCTCCGGGGCTCTCCGCCCCGGCATCGCCGCTGGCCGGTCCCACCACGGTGGCGGTTTGCACGCCCAGGCTGGTGGGCTTGGCGTGAGCGGTGCCGGCATAAGCCGGCGTCAGCGGAATGCCGCGGCGCTGGGCCTGGATGGCGGCGCTGAACGGCGCGGCATCCGCCTCCGCGCCCAAGTGCTGCGCCAGATCCCGCGGCAGATTATTGCGCGCCTGGAAGTGCTGGCCGGTAACAACAAACTGGCGTTTCTCCTCCGCGTCATCCTCATGCGCGGGGTGGTCGTCCAGGCGGAACCACTCACCCGGCAGCAAGCCGCGCACCGCGCCGCTGCCGCTGAAGGTCTTGGCCTGCAAATCGTTGGCCTGTTGCCGCAGCACAGCGTAGCGGCCCAGTTGCTCCTCGTCCCCGGCGTAATACAGGCCCGGCGCATCGTAATGGCCCAGGCTGCTTTGCAAGGCCTGACCAAACTGGCCCTGCTCCACCCGGCTGGCTTCCCGGCCTTGCTGGGTGAGCACCGGTTTGTAATCGTAACTGGCCAGCGCGCTGGCGCCGGGCACAATCTGACGCGCGGCTTCCCAACCCGTCAGGCCGTCCTCTTCCTCGATGGCGTCGCTGCGGTGGAAGCGCACCCGCTGCAGCGGAGAAGCCGGCAAAGCGTAGGCATCGTCAAAGATGGCAAGCTCCACCCGCGGCCCGTCCGCCTCCAGGTGGCGGAAACGCCAGGCGTAACCCTCTTCATGCAACAGGCGGACGATGAAATCGTAATCGCTCTCGCGGTACTGCAGCGCATAGCTGCGCGGCGCGGCCGGCTTGAGCTGCAAGGCCAGCGTTTGCACGCGGGCGAAGATGGGGTTGGCTTGCTGATGTTCGCTGAGGACCTGTTTGACGATGTCCGGCACGGACAGGTCCTGGAATACCCGGGAGGTCCTGCGGTGGCGCAGCAAGGCGAACGGTGCTTCCACGACCAGTTGATAGCGAGCAAAGCCGCCATCCGACCCCGCCAAACTGGCCTGGCTGACCACGCCGCAACGAATCGCCTCCCCGCCCTCCGCGCCCTGGATGCCAATCCGGGCCGGCTGGCCCAACAGCGTCTTCAGCGGGATATTGCCGTCCGGCGACAGGCAGGTCAGCGTATAGCGATAAGGCAGGGAAACCCCCTCCTCGCCCTCCAGGCTGAGCGGCAGCAGCTGCTCGGCGGCAAACTGCCCCTCTCCAAGCTGCAAGGTCAACATCCGGTTGTCTTGGCCAAAGGCGGAAGCAAAGCTGGCCAACAGTGCATTCAGGTCCATCGGCATTCCAAACGAAAACACCGCCAAGCGGCGGTATGACATTGAAAATAAGCCTGAAATTTTATGAAGTTAGAACGACAGTCACAAGCCGGCGTGGTCCGGAAGCGCGTTCTCTTGGACTAAAGGACAGGTTTGGGGAACTGGAGCACCGAATCTCTGCAGGTCGGGGAGCTCCCCACTTGAGATGGGCTTCAGGTGGGCCTTCTAAAGAGGGGGGTGCAGATCCCCCTCTTGTACATGGATTTTGAGTAGCCCCTTAACTTGATAACCTCAGCATTCGCACGCAGAGTTCACAACCGTGAGCATCCGCAGCCCTAGCCTTGAAGCTTTTTGAGCTGCGCATCAATTTTCTGCACAGTTTGATCAAATTTTCTCAGCCGGTTTAGCTGCCCCATCCTGAATGTCGAAAGCATGTATATGCCAAAACCAAATAACCAGTCAGTAAAATGAATGATTTTCTCCCCTCCTGGGTCCATTCCTGCTGAATGGAACATCAAGGCGACACCGACCATGAATGCAATAGCAAATGCAGATGATGAGACAAAAATAAACAAATCCCTGTCAGATTTTTTTAGGCTTATAAAAAATTCTTTCTCCTTTGTGAGACGAACAACTTTATTGTTTCGACTCCAAGTCCATATATTGTAATAAGACCCTTTGAAGAAAGACCATGCCCCCAAAACCCCCAAAGCAAGACTGAGATTTTCTTTAGTGAAAATATCCATATTTTTCCTAGATTAACTAGCCATATTATAGATACGGCTTTTTTATCAGATTAACTATCGAAGATAGCTTCATCGACAGAAAGTCATATTCTGCCAGAACCATGGGAGAGCACAACTCGACCTCGATGCTCAAAAAATTCTTCGTTAAAGTTTCCTTTGTAGTTCTTCACATTGGTGAATCGCCCCAGCTTCTCTAGATATGGGAATATTACTTCTCAAACTCTACCGGCGATAGCCCATTTGCGGAACCATGCCGGCACTTCGGGTTGTAGAACATCTCGATGTAATGAAGATGTCTCATCGGGCTCCCCCCCGGTTGTGATAGGTTTTTCGCTTGATGCGTTTCCGCTTCAGCAACTGGAAGAAACTCTCCGCCACGGCATTGTCGTGACAGCTCCTCCGACGACTCATCCGGGTATCAAGTGATGGGTCTCTAGGAAGTCCTGTCAGTCGTAACTACAGAACTGACTCCCCCTACGCCTACAGGTTGTCATACACCTTGCGGTAGCCATAGACACCGCCACTTTCTAGCCAGGCCTGTTTGATTTGCCCCAGCAAACGCTGGTCTTCGCGGGCGCGGAGTGAATGCGGGGACGCTTTCCTAGTAGCCACTGGGATGCACGGACATGACACGACACAGGCGTCGGACTGGAAACAGCTGCTCGTAGGTCCGGATGAAGGCATACCTTACCCGGACTCCTTGGCAAAGTATGCGGCGGCCTTTTTTAGGATGTCGCGCTCCTCGGTGACCCGTTTCAGCTCTGCCTTGAGGCGGCGAATTTCGGCTTGCTGGTCCGCTGACTCGGCCGGCATGGCACGCTTGGGGTCGTAGCGTTTCAGCCATTGATACCGGCTGTGGGCAGATACTCCGAGACGGCTGGCGACTTCGGCGACGGGGTAGCCGCGTTCAGTGACCTGTTTGACGGCTTCGATCTTGAACTCTTCGGGGAAAGGCTGCCTACTCATGACACCTCCTTGTAGGGCCAAGTGTGAGGCTCACGAGGTATCTAGGAAAGTGGAGGTGATTTAGTTCATGGATATCCTGCCATGCTGAAATCATAAAGACAGGAATTCCGACAGGAGCCGGAACAGTCCACTACATGAACATGCCGGATATCTGACTTGATCTGCCGCTTCGAATGTTAGTGCGCCAATGTCAGAGCACCTATGTGATAATTGTCATTCAAAATGCCAAAGGCGTAAGATAGACTTCTTCATAGATTACAACCGGTTGGATGCCCGGCAAAAGTCGACGATCCTAATCTGTTAACTCAATGTCTTCCGGTACCTCGCACTTGCATAGTGCAGTTGTGCAACCCGGCGAGGCATGACTTCGATTTGGCTAGAGAAAGAAAATTGAGAATTTCGAACCCTCCCAGCGCATCCGCGCTTATGACTACGGCACGCAGTTTCGGTAACTATGACCTCGCAGCTGCATTGGCTGATTTGATTGACAACAGCATTCAAGCGAACGCGAGAAATGTTTGGGTGGAGTTCGACCCAGCCGACGACGACGTCATAGTGAGGATTTGTGATGATGGAAGGGGAATGACTCTAGAGGTACTCATTGATGCAATGAGGCCGGCAAGCAGAAGCCCTGAGGAAAAACGGGATGCTCTTGATCTAGGCCGCTTCGGATGGGGGCTGAAATCAGCTTCGCTTTCTCAAGCTCGTGTGTTAACCGTTGTCTCCTGGAATGATGCTGGCATTAATGCAGCTCGCTGGGATATTGACAACATTGACAACTGGTCCATGGATATCTTTCAGGAAGAGGATGCCCTTGATTTTCTAGAATCGAAGCCCCTCGCCTCAAGTGGAACGGAGGTTATCTGGGCGCATTGCGACCGGCTTTATGACAAAAGCATTAACGCAACGATTGATGAGCGCCTCAACGAGAAGATCTCTCATGCTCGAAAGCAATTGTCATTAATTTTCCACAGATACCTGTCTGGAGAAAGTGACAGACCGCTATCGATCTATATTCAAAGCATTTCTCTTTCCCCGGTAGACCCCTTTATGACTGCCCATCCCGCCACTCAGTCACTTGATGGCGAGCTGATTCAAATCAGAGGAGGGGAACACATCCAAGTAAAACCATATGTCATACCTCACTTTTCGAAACTTACTGTTTCGGAACGCCTAGCACTCGGCGGTGAAGAGGGCTTAGTCCGAAACCAAGGGTTTTACGTTTACCGAAACAAGCGACTAATCATTTACGGAACTTGGTTCCGACTGGTACCTCACAGTGAACTATCACAATTGACACGTGTTCGTATTGATCTTCCTAACAGTCTGGATGCCGAGTGGAAAATCACGCTGGACAAGTCAGATGCCCAGCTTCCACCTACATTGCGCAAACGTTTAAGAGCGGTAGTTCAAAAATTCTCCAAAAGATCTGTTGGTGTGCACCGACGAAAGGGGGTCGACCTAAATACTATTGACAAGTCACCTGTCTGGAGGCGGAACGCTCACAATAACCGCATCCGTTATCTGATCAACCGCGATCATCCCATCATCCGCGAAATCTTGACCGAAGCGGGCGATCCCTTCGTAGTCAATGAAGCCATCAGGCTACTTGAAGCCTACGTACCGATAGACGTAATTCAGAATGATTTGGAGACAAGTCCAGACAAGGTTGTTCAAGCGATAACTGACCCTAGTGAGTTTGACTCACTAATTGTAGGATCCCATCTTCATCTAGATGAGGAACACGGCAGATCAACGGGGTTCTAGACGAAAGTGGGACGGAGGCGGTACGGGCGTCCCATCTTCCTGGATAATCCTCTCCCAGGCCTTCAGCCGCCGCTGCACCGTGTCCCGCCACTTGATCGGATCCCCCACCTGGTACCTTTCTATAAAACGCCCAAGCGCATCGGTGCGATTGTATACCAGTTGGCGGCAAGCTTCGATGCTGGTGCCGCGCAGCGGGTAGATGGCTAAGTGCTTGAGCATGTTCATCACTTTCCTGGGCGAGCGGCCGGTCAGGTCGGCGATCTCAGTGCCGAAGATGTACTGCCGCAGGAAGCGGTCGACATCCGCTTTGCGCACCCTGGAGCCTTGGTGCTTCTGGTTGCCCAGCTTGTGCGAGCGGATGTAGTCGTTCTGCGTTAGCCAGTACGCGACCTGCTGCTTAACCCCTAGTACCTCTGCTAGCTCTGGAATGGTGACCCAGTTGGCTCGATCGGTCGGCAGGCGGGCTCGCCACAGCTGGAGGTCCTTACGTTTGAACACCCAGCGGGTGATCCCAGTCTTGCCGATGAGAATGGCGCAGACGGGCAGCTTGCCGGCCTGGACCTCCTCAACCAGCGACACGACCTCATCGGCATTCCACTGCCAATAGTGCAGCACGTCGGCCAGCGAAGTTTCGTCCTCCTCAAGGGAGTAGACCCGCGGCAGCTCCTCGCCGTACTCCGCTAGCTGATAGACCTCCGAGCTGGAAATGCACCACGGCAGCAAGGGCTGGTCGTTGACTCGGCGGGCGGAGGGGAACAGCAACTTCAGGATCCGTCGCATCCGCACCTTGCCCAGACCCAGCACCTCCATGGCCTTGGTCATAGTGATTTCCCCGGCGAGCGCTTCCTCCATCTGGAGCAGCCGGTCTTTGCGCACCATCAGGAAGCGGCGCCCGGTGTGGCTGATGGTTTCCTGGCCCTCCAGTTGACCGGAGCGGATCAGGTAGCGCAGCCGCGCCATGGAGATGCCGAGTCGATCAGCTGCGGCTTTGCCGGGAATCCACTGAATGTTTTCCAGGACCTCGAGGGTGAACCGGCGATTCCGTCTGGCCACACCGCCTTTCCAGCGCTGCGTCACCCACTGTTCGAAAGCCTCGCGCATTGGGAGATAAACGCCATCGCGCAGGCCGCCATCGTAAAGGTAACGATAAGCCTCCTGAAACACGGCATTCAGGCTGATCTGTGGATCTCCACTGGACGTCTGCAGCGTGTCGAGCGCTGCATGGAATTTCTCGGGCCAGAAAACCAGCACCTCCGCCGCCAATGAGGTGATGGGCCAAGATACTTCCAGCAAGCCCGCATTCATGATTTTGAGTGGCTTGAGCGTGGCGACCGGATTCAGATAAGTGCCCAGGTAGCGGATCAGTCGCTGGGTCTGCTCCAGGGAGAGCCCTTGGAAGGGATAGCCATGCGCTTGTGGAGCTGATTGCTGCAACAGCATCTGTTCCAGCGTTTCCGCCAGCAGGATCGCGGCCGCAGGCGCTTCTTCCGGAATCTCCCGACGCAGATCGGCGCCGCAGTTGCAACGGAGCAGGCTGTCCCGGTGCCAGGTCAGTGACTCGCCGCAACTGGAGCAGTGGTCCACCAGCCAGGTGCCGTGTTTGGGGCAGGTGTCGAAATACAGCAGCTCCCAGCCGATCCGCCACCTAGCCTCCTCCGCCAGGCAGTACGGGCAGTGCCGGGCAAAGCGTCGGTTCCAAATGCTGGGCTGATGTCGCCCCAACTGGGCCACGTGGCGAACATGGCGATGCAGCTCCGGATAAAGCGGGTCGGGGGGCAGCAGCTGTTGCTGTAGCAGGGCCTCCGGGGTGAAGGCGATGCCGAGCTGCTCCAGGTCCCGCAGGTTCATGAAGTTGGCCTCAGCCAGTCGGAACAGATAGCCGATAGGCCCCTCGGTTCGCGTTGGGTGAGGCCGGATCAGCAAGTTGGGGGCATCTTGCTGGGGGATGGTGCTGTCATGCATGGATCACGCCTCCTTTGCTCTGATGTAGGCCCAGTTTGATGGCTACCGGCGAGCCGACTGGGTCCTTGCGGGTATGCGGGTAGAACATTTCGCCGGGGCGAGTGAGGGGGCGTAGCAACGACTCGGGATGGAAGGGATTCAGCGTGTCAGGCACGTCTTTCCAGATCCGCTCGCGAAAACTGGCGCCCAGCACATCCAGCGACAGCGTGTTGAGGCCGGCCAGGTTGGCGGCGCAGACCGCGCCCTCCAGCAGCTTGATGGTGTAATCGAGCAGCCCGAAGCTAGCGGTGTGGATACGCCGCGCCAGGTTGGCCTCATGCAAGGGAATCTCGCAGCCCAGCGGCAGGCAGGGGGCGATGCCTTTGAGCAGCCCCCGGTATTCCAAGAAATCTGCCTCATCATCGAGCTGGAACGGATCCATGGGGATGCACTGCGAGAAGCGGCGCGACAACTGTTCGTTGCTGCGGATCACCAGCTCGGCTGCCGATAGCCCGCACGCCACCATGCCTACGCCGGTACTCTCCAGCAGATTCTTCAGCCAATCGGTGACATCCCGAAATGCTGTCGCGCTGGGGGTATAGAACAGATGCTGGAACTCATCGATCAGCAGCAACTCCACGCCGCATTGGGAGAAGAAGTCGACCAGCCGGGTGGTTTTCTCGGGGGCGGTGCCGCGGTGCGACTTGCGGTCCCCCATGGCCTCCAGGATGGCGCCGGCGAGACTGCGCACCGTCGGCGACGACGGCACGCGCACGATGAGGACCGGAATTCGAGTGCGCTGCGTCTCGAAACTGCGTGGTGACTGGGCTTCATACGCCCGGAGGACGGTGCTTTTGCCGGCGCCGGAGGGGCCGATCAACAGCACGCCGCCGCCCATGCCATGCGCGCGGCGACGGTGATGCAGTTCGGCGATCTGGAACAGCGCGTGGCGAAAGCGTTGGTGGTAGATGGGTTCCAGCTGCAGTTTGTAGCCCAGCACCTTGTCGGACGTGTAGCCGGCGTTCGGAGCGAATTGCCGCATCAAGTCGAGAGGATCCATCACGCGCCTCCCTTCTTGGCCGATACCGTCAGCTCCGGCAGCTCATCCTGCAGTCCGTCCGGCAGGGCTTCTGGAACGGGGACTTTGCGGGTTTTGACGGGTTTTCTGGCGGCGACCAGCGGATCCTGTTTTTCCAGCACCGCCTCGCTGTTGAGGTTGAACTGGCGCGCGCCGGACTTTCGGTAGCCCATCTTCTTGTGCTGCAACGCCGCCTGCGCCAACTCCAGGATTTCGCGTTTCGCCTCCAGCAGCTCGGGCGTGTTGCACAGCTCGCCGAAGCGCTTGCTGGCATGGGCGCGGATGGTGCGGTGCATTTCCCGAGGTAGACCTTCGGCGTATTCCATGTCCCGCGCCGGAACGCGCAGATACGCCTTGCTGTCCGGATCCAGCACATGAATATGGCCGACATCATCCTCGTAGGTCTTGATCTCCACGGGAACGTTTTTGCCGAAGCGCCGGCGGATCAACTGCACGTGATGGTCGTTGTAATGCAGGCCCTCGAACTCGATGCCGTAGTGGAACAGCGTCCGGCTCGCCGGAATACCGGCGATCAGCTCCAACTGCTGCGGGTCGGTGGGCAGCGCAATTGGCGTCCGATTGGCTGACTCCTGCCAGCGATCCAATGGCCGACCCTTGATGCCACGGTGCGGCGTGACGTTGTAGACATCGACAATCCAGCGCACCAGTAAATGTGTCAGCGTGGCCATGTCTAGACAGGCCTGCTTTTCTGATGGGTAGTCGCCGCGCTCCTTCGGATTGGAAAACGTGGTGCCCGGCAAGGTGTGGATGAGGTCTACATTTTGAGTGCGGATAAATCGCTCGATTGCCCCCTTTTGCCACGATACCTTCGAGCCGCAGAACAGCATCACGATGCTCATTTCCAGGCAGGCCTGTTCAAAGCCGGTGCTGTGCAGATCCGGGCCATTGTCGACGGCGACCAACTGCGGGATGCCGTAGGCCGGCCACGGGTGCTTGATATCAGCCCACTGACTGAGTAGAGCCTCCTTGGGCAGGATGGCCCGCCGCAGGCACTGCAACAGCGAGTTGGCGGAGGGCGCGCCGATGCTGATATAGAAGCCGACGATCATCCGGGAGTACTGGTCGATCGCCACGGTAATCCACGGCCGGCCCAATGCTAGCCCTGTCACCAGGTCAATGATGATGAGGTCTAACGGCGTGTGATCGATCTCGATCCGTTCCAGGATGGCCTGGGTATTCACACGGCCGATCGCGACGCGGTATTTCATGCGGACAGCTTCGGCGCCCTCGCGGGCCAGATCGACCAGATCCTGCTGTAGCGCCTCCAGCCAGCGATATACCGTGGTGCGGCCGGGGCATTTCAACTGCTCATGAGGGGATAGCGTCTGATTGATGGCCTCGGTACGCGCCTTCATCCGCTGGTAGACCGCCAGCTTCGGCAGCTTGTTGTCGGTGAGATAAACCTCGGCGATGACCTGCTCGAACAACTGATAGCCTGGTTTGGTCTGGTGGATAGACTCTGGCCGATTCCAGGGGATCAGCTTCAGAATCGAGCGGGTGGTCCGGTAGCGCCGCCACCAGTCCGCTACCGTCGCGGCACAAGGAGGATGCGCATCGCCGATCTCGCCGGCCAGCTGATGGATGCGAGCCTCCCAGACCGACCTGTTGTACGGTGTGTGGTCGGGGTCGATGCCCTGCAGATAATGCAGGCGGCGCCGAGCGATGGCCTGGAGTTTGAGTGGATAGGTCGACAGATCGCGCGGCGTCACGAGATAGATCGCCTCGCCGAGATTGGCCAATGACGCCTCGTTGATGATCCATGCCTGCGACTGCCAGCGTTGCAGGATTTCTGCGGAGGTCAGTGTCAGAACCTCGCCTTCATCTGAGAGCAGTTGCAGCTTGCCGCTGGCCAAGCGGCGGTCCAGCTGCCAGCGAGTCTGTCCCTGCAGGAAGCCCAGGCCGCGCTTAAAAGTAAATCGTTGCATGGCGCTCTCCCGCAGGTAGTTGAACGGGGGACGCCGGCGCGAGGGGCTGTGTCAGGTCGACGTAGAGCCGGGCTTGCGCGATCAGGGTGTCGGTGACGTCTGAACCGAACCGCTCCAGGCATTGCGCCAAGGGGATGGATTCGGTCTGAGAGAAGGCAGCAGCCAGCTGGCTGCGGGTTGGGAGGGGGCTCGCGGGATGGTTGTAGCGGTACAGCAGCTGTTTCAGATTACTGAACTGTGGCTCCTGCTGGATTTCCTTATCGGTCAAAAGCCGATAATCCAGACCTTGCGCCAACAGCTGTTCGGCAATCTGGCGGTATTTCGCTTTGACCTGGGGGCGGCTTAGTTCGGATGAGGGCTTGATCTCAATGAGCAACGCCCGTTCATCGTTCAGCGAGACCCGCAGATCCGGGATATAGGCGCGCATGGCCTCCCCGTCCCAGTAGACCAATTCTTCGGGTTGCTCCTGGTAGATCATCACGCCGGGTGACAGCTCCAGCAACAGCAGGGCATCGCGTTCCAGCAGCGACTCCCATGCCACCATCTGCTTCATTTTCTTGGAGGGGAAATAGCCACGGATGTGCCTACCCCGACGGGTGACGACTCGTCGTACTCGCATCGTATTCTCCCGGCTGCGCCGGCAACACCTCTCCCTGCGCAGCCACGCATCTGTTGGAAAGTTGGCCAAAAATGGACGTGAGAATCCGCCGTTCAGTTGGAAACTGACCGTTTTTGGCCGAACACAGTGGGGAATGGCTTGACCGCTAGGATGCGCGAGAAGATACTTTGCTTGTCGAGGGCAAAAGATTCGTCTTTTGCATCAAAGGGGTAGCCGTCAGGTTACCCTTTTACATTTCTGATCCTCCTTCATGATGAGGCTCCGTGAGATGAGCCCAATAGAGCATTTGTCTAGTGGCTCCTCTTTCTCAGCATGCTTCATGCGGGCTTGGGGCTGTTGAACGCACGTCCCAAAGCCATGACGCGACATCGCATGTCAGCGCATATCTCCCCCTTCTTCCTGGCAACGTGAAGATGCGAACCTCTAGTTTTCCTTGACGTATTGCCCTGTCAAAACCGGCCCAGGTCTTGAAGCCCAAGGCTTGCCATAGCACTGCATCGCCCATCAAGGGCCCATAGGCATCCAGCAAGTTGCGCTGTAATTCGTCAAGGGAGGCAGAGGTAGTCATGGTCAGGTGAAATCAGATTGGACTAGGTATAGAGGAGTGATACCAAACTCTGTGGTAACGTGAAAGCGGCCATGAAAAGGGGAGTTTCATGATACCAAGTGATGCAAAGCGGACGGGGCGCCCCCGCCAGTCGCCGGTCGATAGGTTGCGCGCCAAGCATTGGTACTACGCGGTTAAGTCGAGAACCTCGCTTAGTGACTATCAGCTTGATCTATTCTTTCTGGAGAAGTTGGGGCGTCGGCCGAAAGATCCCCAGATGCGTAGCAGGATTTTCGAAACGATACGCTTGC
Source organism: Chromobacterium aquaticum (assembly GCF_021129195.1). Taxonomy (GTDB): domain Bacteria; phylum Pseudomonadota; class Gammaproteobacteria; order Burkholderiales; family Chromobacteriaceae; genus Chromobacterium; species Chromobacterium aquaticum. Next base: position 40,805 of record NZ_JAJOHW010000030.1, read on the forward strand.
ATGGCACGCTTCCCTCTAATGGCAACCATCCCAAACGAGACTTCGATCTGATTCAACTGGTCGAGGAAGAGGCCGATTTTGTTGGTACGGCGGAGCTTTTCTACTCGCCATATTGGCAGTTGTTGACGCGAAATGACTTAGAGATTGACGTTTATCACGATATTGCGCAGGCTGCAATGAGTAGATTGGGGCTGGCACGAGCGGATTATTACGGAGAAAAAGCATTCCAGATTTTATGCCGTCAGGCCCATGAAAAATTGATGCCGGATTTGTCGATGCCCAGCGCTTACGTCCGAGAAGTGTATGGGAAAATGCTGCAGGATATAATGAAAAGTAGCCCGCCGACATTGGACCACTTGGTCCTGCTAGGGGCTCTATTTCGTGAGGCGTACTTGGCTTGTTCTTTAGAGGTCGCCATTCAGATCAAGGAATGCTATTCTGATCTAATAGTCGAGTATATGTGCCAGGAATGGCTTTATCCGATTGCGTTTACATTGCAGGATATAGGTGAGGGTTATTTGGTTTTTTCACATACTTATGATTATATTTATGGGCCGGAGTTGAAGCCGCCCTATGATGACTGTCCTTTCGCTGTTGTTGAACGTCCAATATTCTACGCTGACAGTGTGGATGAGATGAATCGTCTGGGGAGGCAGTTTGCAGAATTGGAGCGGGAACGTTCATTGAAGGCCAGGTCTGACTAAGCTCGTAAGGATGCAATCGCTATATTAAAAGTACTTGGATTGGAATAATTCAAGGATGTTTGCATTCATATGGGAATGGCTAAGAAATAGGTTGGATTCGGCATTGCTTGTACAAGGCCTCCTCTATGCCTTTTCATTAATATTATTCGCCGAGGCATATCCTGTTGTTTGTGATAAAACAGTTCACTAACTTGTGTGTGGGGCTGAGTACTGATTGGTAGTGGCTGGGAGCATTTAGAAAATATGGGGAGTAAGCCTGCGATGTCATTGCAAGATTGGGAATGGGGTGAGCGAACGCCGATAGAGCAGATCCAGGCAATCCGAGCGGGTTTGCCTACGAATCTACTGATGTCTGTTGTGGAGTGGTTGCAGGCACCTCCTCAGGTTATCGGAGATGTAGTCGGCATCTCCGTCCAGAAGGCCTTGCGGGCAAACGCATCGGGGCGGCCTCTGGATTCTGCTGCTAGTGAGCGCTTACTTCGCGTGATAAGCATCGCCAGTGAGGTGCGTGAAACGCTGGGAAGTGATGAGCAGGCTCGAGAATGGTTGACTCGTTCTCATCAAGAGCTCGGCTGTGCGCCCATCAGTTTGCTGGATACCGCTCTCGGAGCCCAGATGGTGAGGCGGGTGCTTCAGTCTATTTCCTGGGGATTACCGATCTGAAGCGGAAGGGACGCGGTGCCATCTGGTTACAGGGTGATCAGACCAAGTCCCAACTCCCCGCTCGTGTTCCCTGGTCAGCGTATCAACAGCTTCCCAACATGCGGCCGTGGCTTCTGTTGCTCTTGCCAAAGCGCCCAGGCGGACTGCATACCTAGCCAGAGTTCAGGGCTGGTGCCTAAACTCTCTGCCAAGCGGAGGGCCATATCGGCACTAATGCCAGCATGACCGTGCAGAATGCGCGACAGCGCCGCACGGGTCACCCCAAGTTTCTGGGCAGCCTCTGTCACGCTGATGCCTTCAAGCCACTCCTGAAGGACCTCGCCAGGATGTGCAGGGTTGTGCATAGCAGGCATGCTGATGACTCCTTTGGGTCTTTCCCAAGCTTTAATAGTAGCCGATGGCTTCATGCAAGCAATTGATTCAATATTCTATTTGAATTAAGTTGGCATTTCATTAATGCCTTAATGATATTTTGCCGATTGGGGGCGGACAGATGTGGCCGGCCTCTCAAAATCTGCCGTTCCTCATATTCCCATTTTTGTGTCTCACGGGCCACGGTAGGCCTTTTCGACCAGCTGCTCATATAAGCTGGCAGATAAACGACCAAAGTTATACTAAAAAAAGACTAATTAATGTACAATTTGTAGACTTTATCAATGCATAGAATAAGGCATCGACCAGTGTCATGAAGGTACTATTTGATACTAAAACAGTACAAAAACTAGGACGAATAGTCCTCAGTGACACACTGTTACGAAACGCGGGTCTACAAGAGGGAGACCCCGTGGACATCTACTTTGATGTGACCAGCAAGCACATCATCATTCAGCGGGCTGGAAGCCCTGCTGCAGAGACACTCCCTGTGGAGAGCGTCCAGCGCAAGAGGAACAAGAAATGACGATAGTATCTGCGCGTGCAGAGCGCTTCTCTGGGCATGAATCTTTTGTTTGTCGCTATGGGTGGTTGCCCAAGGTTTACCGTGCAGTGCTAACTAACCCGCGCATCCTACGGGATGAAGAGCAGGCGATGCTGGTGCTTGGTATTGGTAGAAACATGGTTAAGTCACTCCAGTTTTGGGCTGAGGCGATGGGGGTTATTGAGTCTGCCGATGATGGACACGTTCCTGGAGCTGTTGGGAGGCGTCTCTTCGGAGAGGCATGGGATCCTTATCTTGAGTCACCGGAGTCACTTTGGCTTATTCACTGGCAGTTAAGTTCGCGCGCCAGTCTGGCTGCATGGAATGAAGTGTTTGGAGAGGGGCGCTTGATTCGTTTCGAACGGGCCCGCCTGATACAGGCTCTCGGTCAACGTAGTGCGCACATGGCTCGCCCATTGGCACCGTCGACGCTTGAGCAGCATGCTTCTCTTTTCATTCAAAGCTACTTGCCTTCAGAAAAGAATGGGGATGACACCTCTTGGTGTCCCCTGCAAGACTTGGGGTTACTCAAAGCGACGAGAACAGAAGATGGCCGAACTATCTATAGCACTGATATCCATGTGCAAGTTGGCCTCACTCCGAGAGTTTTCGCAATAGCACTGGTTGATTTTCTGCTGTGCCAGAAGCTTAGTGGTACGGCTGATTTCAATAGTGTTTTGAAGGGAGACTACAGTCCGGGGGTAGTTTTCAGGCTTAGCGAACATCAACTGAGATTGATTATTGAGCGCACCATCGACGGACCGCTTCATGGCGCGCTTCGCTTTGTGGATACTGCAGATACACAAAGCATCGTCCTTACATCAAATCAATTAGATCCACAGTTCCAGTTGTGGCTACAAGAAGAGGCGCTGGAAAATGCCTGAGCAAATCATTGCCCTACTGACACTAGACGGACAGCACACACGCTCCATCTCTTTGGATCGAGATCTTCATGATGATCGGGTGGTGGACGGCTATCTCTTGACGCCAAACAGCCTCAGTGCAATTCGCCAGATTGCTAACGATATAACTGCTGGGCATGCGCAGCGTGCCTGGAAAATCGTTGGGCCCTATGGAAGCGGTAAGTCGGCGCTAGGTGTCATGCTTGCGCAGCTTATGGCCGGAGCAGCGGCACATGGACCTGCCGCAGCGAGCCTTCGCGCCATTTCTCCAAACACTGCGGACCAGTTTGAAACAGCCCGGCGCTACAGCTTGGCTGTTGTTGGCTCGCGCCTCTCGTTTGGAGCTGCGTTAGCCGCCGCAATTTCCGATGCGCTTGCTACATTTGGCAAGAAAAAAGCATTCTCCGCACTGCGGAAGCAGCTTGATGTAGCTGTAGGCACCTACAAGGGCCTTCCATTCAACAGTGCTGCTGGTGAAATGGCTTCAGATTTTGCCGTTGCTCTTCAAGCTGATGGTTATCAAGGTCTCACTTTACTTATCGACGAGGTCGGCAAATTCATTGAGCATGCTGCCTTGCATCCCTCAGAAGGCGATCTGATTGCTATTCAGCAAGTTGCCGAAGCCGCATGCACAATAGGTGATGACAAGCTGGCCGTTATTGCGATGCTCCACCAGCATTTCGCCAGTTACGCCGCAGGTGTTGGACGCGCATTAGGCGATGAGTGGCACAAAATATCCGCACGCTTTGCAGAGATCCCTTTTGATGAGCCAGTTGAACGATACGCCTACTTTGCTCGCCACGCGCTAGGGACTGCGCACAAGATGCAGCTGTGGCCTGAGCTGGTCGCAGAGGCGAAGTCGCTCTACGCGCGCGCGATTGAGCTTGGTGTACTTCGCCCTACATCTGAGCCGGATCGTATCCTGTTCGAAGAGGCTGAATCTCTCTACCCGCTTCACCCTCTGACCTTGGCTGCAATGGCGATAGTGTCTAAGCGTTTTGGTCAGAGTGAACGTACTTTCCACTCCTTCCTAAAAGGAGCGGAACCAAGTGGGGTGCGTGATTTCGCTCAAAAGCACGCTGTTGGTCACTGGTATGGCGTTACTGATCTCTATGATTTCTTGGCTGGGGGTTTTGGCCTGCGTTTTCGGGACCTGGGGGCTGAGCGACGCTGGGTATTTGCTCAGGAAGCCATTCATCGGATTACACAAAATGCAGTAGCACTGAGCGTGCTGAAGTGCGTTGCCATCCTCGAGTTGGTTCAAGGCGGGATCGGCGTTTCGATCAATGTCGAAACGGTTACATATGCACTTGGTCGTGTGGATGCTTCCGAAATATCTGCGGCACTGGCTGCTCTGGTCGAGCAAGGTGTACTGGTAAAACGGAAAAGAAATACAGAGTTCGCGCTCGCAGTTTCTGATGCAGTCAACATTGAAGCGCTCTATGAGGAAGCTGCACGTCGCAATGACAGTGATCTGATACAAGCAGGTATCAATGCGGCACTCTCCAAGCGTCCCGTCGTGGCAAATCGTCACTATGACGAAACGGGCACCATACGCACCATGGGGGTTCTGGTCGGCACACCTGAAAACTGGCCTCAGGTCATAAAGCCCAAGACGGATGAAGCTCAGCCTGACGGCTGGCTGAAAATCGTACTTGTGGTTGAGGGATCAGATGCTACGCCGCATGCTTTACAGCGTATTAAAAAAGAGCAGGACTTGCTTAGCATCAGCGGTTGCTTGGTACTTTCAGCCGAAGGTCGTGCAGCGCTATCCGACTATGCGATTTGGCAGGAAATCATGCGAGAGGTGTCTGCCAAGCGGCTTGATCCATGGTCAACACGTTATGTAGAGGGACGACTCCACGATGCTGCAAATACGGTTGAACGGGTAGTTACGTCAGCATTGATGCCATCAGTTGAGCGTCCGGGCGCCACCTATTGGCACCTTGGAAAGGCCATTCATGGCAGTGAGCTGATGAATGCCAGCCAGCTCGCATCATGGTTGTTTGCGAAAGCATTTCCGAAGACACCTCGCATCGTCAATGAGCTGATCAACAAGGATAAGCCTGCCTCGCCGATTGTCCTAGCTCGTCAGCGTTTGTTTGACGTCATTCTTGCTGGAGATGTGACCCAACCAATCTGTAGCCAAGACCAATACCCGCCGGAGAGACTTATCCACACTTCTCTGTTGCGTGAAACGGGTATCTGGCAGGAGCAGGATGGTCAGTGGTCTCTCCATGAACCAACTAGCTTGGCCTCCAATGATATTCGGCCTGTATGGAGTGTCATCTCTGAAAGTTTGGGAGGGGATGAGCCACAAAGCTTTGCAGCACTAATGGAACGCCTTGCGGCGCCCCCATTGGGTGTTCGTGCAGGGCCTGCTGGTATCTGGATTGTTCTCTACTTACTGGTCAACCGGGGACGGTGCGCCGTATTTGAACGAGGCTCGCTTGTGCTTGAGCTCACATCAGAACATCTGCAGCGCATGTTTAAGAGCCCGCAGAATTTTACGTTGCGCGAGCTTTTGAATGTAAATGATAATGTAGTAATGCTGGGTGACTATCGCAAGGCGCTGTCATCTATCGGGTGCGGACTGGATCAGGAGGCCTCTTACCTCGATATTGCGCGCTCATTGATGCGTTGGTTTATCCGTTTGCCTGACTTTACCAAGCAAACTCAACGAATTAGCAAAGATGCAGCTCTAGTGCGCTCCATGCTTAGCAAGGCAACGGATCCCATTGCGCTACTGACTCAAACGTTGCGTAAGGCATATGCCGAGTCGAAGACCAAAGACTCGTTCGTGGATTGGCTGACTAGCTCGCTAACAGATTTGGGCATGGCTTATCGTAGGCTGCAAGAGGATGTTGCCTCTGAGCTAAGCCGCGGGTTCAAAATCAGCGGCCCTCTGAGTCATGTTCGAAATCAGCTTCAAGCCGAATGCAGTAAAGAAGGAACCACGCTTGCAGATGTGAAGCTCAAGAGTTTCATTGTCCGTTGTACGGACCTGATTTTGAGCGACGAGAAATGGCTGGACTCGGTTGGCAGCTTAATCGTGCAGCGCCCTCTGGACTCTTGGTCAGATGACACAATCAGTCGCTTCCAAGAGGGCCTGTCCGAGCTTTGTGGTCGCTATCAGCGATGGATGCAGGTAGTGATGCACCGCGGTGTGGCGCCTAGAGCGGCAGAACGTTTTGTAGGCTTGACCCTCACGATGGCGGGGGGCGAAGAGCAAGCGGTGTTTGTTGCGACAACTGAGTCTTCCAAGGTTCTAGCACAAAACGTACTAGCACTGGTCAAGAAGTCTGCCCAAGGGGATGCCCAGATGGCAGCAGCTGCGCTGGCTCAGGCCATCATGGACTTACAACTAGTCGCGGGCACGCAGCAAGTAGAGGAAACCAAGCATGGCTGAAGAGAAGAGAGTGCGTCACATTCTGAGTCTATCGGGTGGTAAAGATAGCGCGGCCTTGGCCATCTACATGCGAGACCGCGTTCCGGAGATGGAGTACATCTTTAGCGACACTGGGAAAGAGCTACCTGAAACCTACGAGTATTTAGACCGCATTGCAAGTTACCTGGGCAAGGAAGTTATCCGGTTGAATGCAGATGTGGGCTTTGATCATTGGTACGAAATGTACGGTGGAATGATTCCATCTAACCATCGTCGTTGGTGCACACGCGCTCTAAAGCTGAAGCCATTTGAGCAGCACTGTGGAGATGACGAGGTAATCAATTATGTCGGTCTTCGTGCGGAAGAAAACCGCAGTGGCTACATCAGCCATAAGCCCAACATCAAAGCTGTTTATCCCTTTAGAGAGGATGGCTTAGTTCTTCGCGATATTGAAGAGATTCTACGTACCTCAGGTGTTGGCATGCCGCCTTACACCAAATGGGGGCGTACTCGGTCTGGATGCTACTTTTGCTTCTATCAGCAAAAGATCGAATGGGTTCGCCTCAAAGAGACCTACCCAGAGCTATATGAAAAAGCCAAAGAATATGAGCGACCTTTCGAAAAAACCGGGAACTTCTTCACTTGGAGCCAAGGGGAGAGCCTCGCGGAGATGGAGCAGCCTGAGCGTGTTGAACAAATCAAGCGAGAGCATGTTATTCGCATCCAGCGGAATGCCGCTCGGAAAGAGAATCTGACGCTCATGGAAGTCTTTGCCTCGACCGAAATTGCAGAGGAGCCAGACGACGACGACGACCAGGGCTGCCTGGTCTGCCAGCTCTAAGGTGCGTACTATGTCTTTCAAGATTGCTGCCCGAACAATTTTGCACTTGGGTGCAGAACTCATCTCGTCAGATGCTGTGGCACTTTACGAGTTGATTAAGAACTCCATTGACGCCAAATCCAAGAATGGCGTCGATGTTCACTTCAATATCACTGTCCGCCACGCTGACTTCCTTTCTGTCTATAAGCAACTGGAAGCAAGCATCAAAGCTGCAGAGGAGCCCAACGTTGTCGGTGCACTGAGCTCCGGTGAGCTTGACCAGGTCTCGCTGCAGAATTTCAAAGACCTTTTCATTGGCAAGGTAACCAGCGACGCGCCTCGTGAACTGCGTGCGAAGTATGAAGCCGGGATTAGTGCCGCCTCGAGTCATGAAGCTCTTCTTATTTCTGCCCGTCAAGCCTACAGCGACAGCAGTGAAATCGTTGTTTCGGATACAGGCGACGGTATGTCGTTGAAGGACCTGAAGGACGTTTATCTCACTATAGGAACGACCAATCGAACAAGAGCAGTTCGAGACGCCATCGAAAACCACGTGGCCAAGCCTCCCTACCTTGGTGAAAAGGGAGTGGGGCGGTTATCTGTCATGAGGTTGGGGTGGAAAGTCAAGATTGAGACGGCAAAGGAAAGCGACTCTTCAACAAATGTCCTGGATATCAATTGGCACGAGTTCGAGGAAGCTTTTGACGACGATGCTTCTTCGGTAGTTCTTACCCCCTACGAAGGGGGCGCCAAGGCCGAACCTTCATTCACTAGGATTACCATCTCTGATCTTAGGGCAACGTGGACAGCCCAGAGCTTGAAGGAAATCGCTCGCCTACAAATTGCTCGCATGACGGACCCGTTCTCGTGGGCCGAACCTCAACGGTTTCCAATTCGGCTTTGGTTCAACGGCGCTCCCGTCGACACACAGCGCCAAGTCGCGAAGGCACTGCTCGGCCACGCACACAGCACATGCGTTGGGCAGTTGACGCTTGATGGAGGTGCGCCCTCAATCAGTCTCAAGTTTACGTCAAGCCTGTACGAGACCAAGGACGAGCCGTTTGTCTTCGATATGACAGACCTGATGGGAATGGCGGGCATTCGGGAAAGTGGACTTCCCGCTTCAACACTGCGCACGCTAGGCACATTCAAGTTCGAGCTTTATTGGTTCAACCGTCAACGCTTGCGTGCCTTTCCTGACGTGGGTGACATAACTGCAGTTCGGACACTTGTTCGAACATGGACAGGAGTTTGCCTTTTTCGCGACGGCTACCGAGTGCTGCCCTACGGTGATGAGGGCGATGACTGGTTGGGCTTGGACATTGAAGCACTGGGTGCTCAGGGTTATAAGCTCAATACCAAGCAAATCATTGGCCGGGTAAGTATTGGCCGCACAAACAATCCTGAGCTAGTCGACCAGACAAATCGGCAGGGCTTGATGGACACTCCCGAGAAGGAGATGCTGATCAAGCTCCTGAGGAATATCGTATCGATCAAGTGGCGTTCCTTTTTGGACTCAGCAATGGTAGCCAGGAAGGCGGCCAATCTGACTTCTTTCGATGCGCCGGCAGAGACCTCTGCCGTCGAAAAATACCAATCGCGCGCAGACCAATCTCTCCAGTCCATTCGAACGGACTTCCATGTTGACGCCAAGCTGCTACGTGAGGTTCGGGACGCTTTCGCCGAAATAAAGGATGCCCACAGGCGCGCCATCGAGCGTATCGAGACAATTGAGGAGCAAAAGGAGCGCTTAACTCAGCTTGCTGGGGTCGGTCTTCTAGTAGAAACAATTGCACACGAGCTTGCTAGGGCAACAGAACTCACTCAGCAAACTCTAAAAGACCTCAAATATCAGAGCCTAGACTCCGGTTCCGCATCCGCACTCAATACGTTGGCTCAGCAGATAAAGGTCATCCAGAAGCGTCTCGCCACGCTGGAGCCTCTCTCGGTAACCGCGCGACAACGTCGCTCACGTCAGCCACTGGCACGAATTGTTGATTACGTCCTGGAAGGGCACGTGGCCCAGTTTTCACGGCACCGCATTTCCGCTTCACGCCAGACGCAAGAAGACGATATTCACGCCTTTATTATCGAAGGGCATGTTGTTCAAATTCTCGAGAATCTTATCAATAATTCAATCTATTGGTTGGACATTGCACGCAAGGAGTCGCCTGACCTTGATGCCAAGATTGAGGTTTGGTTGACCGCATCCCCGCCGACTATTCACTACAGAGATAACGGCCCAGGCATTCCTGCATCTCGAATTCAAGCCGTTTTCGAGCCGTTCTTTTCCACAAAATCTGAAAATGCATCGAGGCGACAGGGTCTCGGCCTATATATCGCGCGCCAGAACGCAGAACTGCTTGGAGGTACCCTCAATCTTTCGGATTTGGGGGAACCTCGGGTGGGGCGATACAACACATTCGTACTTGAGTTGAAAGAGGGAGCTGAGTAATGCTTAAGGAGACCTTAAGGTTATCTGGTATCAACTGCATCCATATCATTGACGATGCTTTTGACAAACAGCCTTCTTTTCCTCTATCAGCCGAAAAGGCACAAAGAGTTATCGATAATCTTACAACCGAAACACTTCCAGTGCTCCGAATGGAACTTGGGCTTCCGGAGGAGGCAGATGCTGATGCCTATCTAGACGCATTGCAGGATCTGGAGAAGTATCAGCATTTATATGGACGCCAGGAGCAACTTGGTGGCACTTGGAACCTACTCTACGACGACTATGAAACCGAGCAGAAGGGTAAACTTCAGCAAATTCAGCCGCTGCTGGATAAGCTCGGTGAGTGTGAGTTGGATGTTCAACGCTTCGGGGCCGACTACTCGGTTGCCGGCAGCAAGCTGCCTCAGGTCGTTTTTGTTGACCTCAAGCTCAATGAGGATGGTTCGAATGCGGTGACTGCCAAAGACGCAGTTAATATTGTCCACAAGCTACGTGGCGTTCATGACTGTAAGCCATTCGTATTCTTGATGTCGTCACTTTCCACTCCTCTGCGTGATGAGCGCGAAGATTTTAGAAAATCAGCTAAGCTTTTTGCTTCGCAGTTTGAGGCTCTCGACAAGCGACTGTTCACGCAAGTTGAAGAACTAGGGGACATTCTGTCCCGTTACCTCAAGGTGTTACCAAAACTTGTAGAGCTTGAGGGACATTTCGGTGAAATTAAGAGTGCAATGACAGTGGCTGCAGACGGCGTTATGGAGACTCTGCGCTCCATGGATTTGGCGGACTATTTTGCGCTGTTCCATAACACCACGGCAGTTGAAAAGGTTGGTCTTGGTACGTACTTCGCTGAGCTGCTTCTCGAGTTCTTCGCCCATAAATTGGAAGGTTCAGAGGCTATCTGGTCACTTGCGACAAGCCTCGACAAGTTCGAGTTGAAGGAACTGCCACGTTCACGATTTAGTCTATCGGCGGCGGCTGGTGAAATATATTCTGCCAACATGATTCATGCAGAGGCCCGCCTTGAGACGGAGAAGGCGCGTGGACTGGGTCCGGTCGAGGGCTTCTTCTATCTTGGCGATATTTTCTTCCCCGCTAAGAACTACAACGAAGTTGCACCAACCCAAGCATTCGCAATCATCACCCCGGCCTGCGACCTGGTCCGCCCTAAAGAACTACTAAAACGTAGCATCATGTTGTGTGAAGGCTCGGTCAAAGTCGTTGGCCCGACAGACATCCCGACCGCAACCAATGCTCTGCCTGACGTCGTGATGCCTCACCCTACAGACAAAAAGAAGCAGCTCCTCGTCACTTGGCGAAAGAAGAAGCTCCACGTCTGGCACAAGGAGCAGATAGAAGCGTTTAAGGATCCGGCCCAGTGCGCTTACATCCGAGCAGGCCGGCTGAGGCCACTTTATGCTTTGCAGCTTCAACATGCAGTCACAGCAGACCTAAGCAGAATCGGAACCCAGCGCCCCCCAAGTCTGCTCCAGCACTATGGCATTCAGTGCTATCTGGCAAAGAATGGTACGTGGCAAGAGGTTGAACTGCACGAGGAATTAAATCCAACAGCTGCCGGACTATCCACTTCGATCAGAGAGAACGACGAAGAATGGGCAATCTTCGTTGTTGCAGACTCCAACATCACAACCATTCGCCAGAAGGTGCTAGAGGGGCTGCCGCCGAAGGAGGATGGGCGTGTAGAGTCTGCTCTCGAGATGGCAGTACGGTCTCCCGAATTCATCGACCGGCTCATGTATCACCAGTGCCGTGTTCCTGAGAAGTCTGAGACTACGGATTTTTGCGCCTACCCCTTCTTCGACTTCTCAGGCTTCGAGGGTAACGACAAGAACGTCATTGCACTCGTTAGACCGCGTCTCCCGTCGCCATATAAGGACGTTGCTGCGAATCGCAAAGTGAGTGATAAGCAGGTCGCCAATCTTGTAATTTGCCTAAGGGAAATTAAGCCGAGGAGCGATAGCTAACTCGCAAGAGAAGGCTTTCCCTAAACTGAACGAACTGACAGGATTCTTGGCCACCACCGTTGCATGGCCCCATCTGGTATTTAGAAATGAAAAATGGCCTCCAGATCTGGAGGCCATCCCCTTCTCACAGCGTAGGTTGCGTGTGAAATCCCAAAAATCTAGACAAGTGGGAAAAATCTAGATATTCGTGGGATCCTACACCCTTACACGTCGATATTCCGCGCAATCAAGGCATTACCCTCGATGAAGTTCCGGCGCGGTTCCACTTCGTCGCCCATTAGGGTGGTGAACACGTCGTCCGCGCTCATCACGTCTTCAATGCGCACCTTCAGCAGGCGGCGCACGGTGGGGTCCATCGTGGTTTCCCACAGCTGTTCCGGGTTCATCTCGCCCAGGCCTTTATAGCGCTGGATGTTCATGCCCTTCTTCACTTCCGCCAGCAGCCAGTCCAGCGCTTCGCCAAACTCCGCCACCGGTTTCACGGTTTCGCCGCGTTTGACGTGGGCGCCTTCGCGCAGCAGGCCGCTGAGCATGTCGCCGGTTTTCTTCATTTCCGCGTAGTCGCCGGATTCCAGGAAGTCCTGGTCCATCACCGTCACCATCACGTTGCCGTGCAGTTTGCGGATGATCTTGATCAGGTGGCCGTCGTTCTTTTCGTCGCGCAGCAGTTGCAGTTCGATGGCGTCCGCCGGCAGCAGCGCGCTCAGTTTGGCCAGCGCGGCGTCCGCTTCTTGCTGGCTGCTGAGGGACAGCGGGCCGGTCTTGAGCATGGCTTCCAGCACCAGCGGGTCGATCACGCGGCTTTCGCGATCAATCACGGAGCGGGTCAGCAGGAACTGGCGGGCAATTTCGCCCAGGGTGTCGCCGGACAGCGCGGAGGCGCCTTCCGCCGGGATCAGTTCGGCTTTTTCCAGCGCCAATTGCAGCAGGAACTGGTTGAGCTCGGAGTCGTCCTTGAGGTAGCGCTCTTGCTTGCCCAGTTTGGCCTTGTACAGCGGCGGCTGGGCGATGTAGATGTGGCCGCGCTCCACCAGTTCGCTCATTTGGCGGTAGAAGAAGGTGAGCAGCAGGGTGCGGATGTGCGCGCCGTCCACGTCGGCATCGGTCATGATGATGATGCGGTGGTAGCGCAGCTTGTCCGGGTTGTATTCGTCCTTGCCAATGCCGCAGCCCATGGCGGTGATCAGGGTGGCCACTTCCTGGCTTTGCAGCATTTTGTCGAAGCGGGCGCGTTCCACGTTCAGGATCTTGCCCTTCAGCGGCAGGATGGCCTGGAATTTACGGTCGCGGCCTTGTTTGGCGGAGCCGCCGGCGGAGTCACCCTCCACCAGGTAGAGTTCGCACAGCTTGGGGTCTTTTTCCTGGCAGTCCGCCAGTTTGCCGGGCAGGCCCAGGCCGTCCATGATGCCCTTGCGGCGGGTGATCTCGCGGGCCTTGCGCGCGGCTTCACGGGCGCGGGCGGCTTCCACGATCTTGCCGCAGATGATCTTGGCGTCGTTGGGGTGTTCCAGCAGATAGGTTTTCAGCGCTTCGCTGATCACTTCATTGACCACCGGGCCAATTTCGCTGGAAACCAGTTTGTCCTTGGTCTGGCTGGAGAACTTGGGGTCCGGCAGTTTGACGGAGAGCACGCAGGTCAGGCCTTCGCGCATGTCGTCGCCGGAGGTGTCCACCTTGGCCTTTTTGGCCACTTCGGATTCTTCGATGTACTGGTTCAGCGTGCGGGTCATCACCTGGCGCAGCGCGGTCATGTGGGTGCCACCGTCGCGCTGGGGGATGTTGTTGGTGAAACACTGGACGCTTTCCTGGTAGGAGTCGTTCCACTGCATCGCCACTTCCACGCTCATGCCGTCTTTTTCGCCAATGCCGTAGAACACCTTGGGGTGCAGCACGGTCTTGTTGCGATTCATGTATTCCACGAAGCCGGCCACGCCGCCGGAGAAGGCAAAGTTTTCTTCCTTGCCGCTGCGCTTGTCTATCAGCTGGATGCCCACGCCCTGGTTGAGGAAGGACAGTTCGCGGATGCGCTTGGCCAGGATGTCGAAGTGGAATTCCACCAGGCCAAAGGTTTCTTCGCTGGCGCGGAAGGTCACTTCCGTGCCGCGGTGGTTGGTGTGGCCGGTCACGGTGAGCGGGGCCACGGCGTCGCCACGGCGGAATTCCATTTCATGGACTTTGCCGTCGCGCCAGATTTTCAGTTTCAGCCAGTCTGACAGCGCGTTCACCACGGAGACGCCCACGCCGTGCAGGCCGCCGGAGATCTTGTAGCTGTTGCTGTCGAATTTGCCGCCGGCGTGCAGGATGGTCATGATCACTTCCGCCGCCGATCGCCCTTCTTCCGGGTGGATGTCGGTGGGGATGCCCCGGCCGTTGTCTTCCACGGTGATGGAGTTGTCGGGGTTGATGATGACCTTGATGGTGTCGGCATGGCCGGCCAGCGCTTCGTCAATGGCGTTGTCCAGCACTTCAAACACCATGTGGTGCAAGCCGGTGCCGTCCGATGTGTCGCCAATATACATGCCGGGGCGTTTGCGTACCGCATCCAATCCTTTGAGGACTTTGATGCTATCCGCGCCGTATTCCTGTTCGCTCATCTGCTGCTTTCTGTATGGAGAGGGGCCGGGCGGGCCGGGAGTGACTCCTGGCGCCGCGCGGCCGGCCTCTGCCGGTCAATCTGAAAATCCGTCGGCCGGGGCGGGGGCTGGGCCTCCGCCGCCGGCGGGCTGCCGGGTGGCCGCCGTCGTCAAATGCGCATGGGCATGACGATGTATTTGAAGTTGCTGACGTCCGGGATGGTCACCAGGGTGCTGCGGTTGGAGTCGCCAAAGGCCAGTTGCAGGGTGTCCGCCGGCAGGTTGGTCAGCACGTCCATCAGGTAGTTGATGTTGAAGCCGATTTCCAGTTCGCCGCCCTGGTAGGCAATTTCCAGTTCTTCTTCCGCTTCTTCCTGCTCGCTGTTGGTGCAGAGAATGGACATGGAGCCGGGCTTGAGCACCAGGCGCACGCCGCGGAATTTCTCGTTGGCCAGAATGGCGGCGCGCTGCAGGGCGTGCAGGAATTCCAGGCGTTCAATCAGGAAGATCTTGTCGTTGTCCAGCGGGATGACGCGGTTGTAGTCCGGGAACTTGCCGTCCACCACTTTGCTGATGATGACGGTGGAGCCAAAGCTGAAGCGCACCTGGTTGGCCAGCACTTCGATATTGATCGGGTCGTCGATGTCCTGCAGCAGCTTGTACAGTTCGATGATGGTCTTGCGCGGCAGGATCACTTCGGACTTGGGCAGGTTGGCTTCCACGTCCGCGCTGGCAAAGGCCAGGCGGTGGCCGTCGGTGGCCACCAGGCGTACTTGGTTGCCGTCGGTCTGCATCAGCAGGCCGTTCAGGTAGTAGCGGATGTCCTGCACCGCCATCGCGTATTGCACCTGGGAGATCAGGCGCTTGAGTTCGCGCTGGCTCAGGCTGAAGCTGGAGTCGCTGGCGCTGCCCACGGACAACAGCGGGAAGTCGTCTGCCGGCAGGGTTTGCAGGTTGAAGCGGCTCTTGCCGGCTTTCAGGGTCAGGCGGCCGCCGTCCAGTTGTTCCAGGGTCACGGTGGCGTTGCCCGGGATGGCGCGCAGGATGTCCTGCAGCTTTTTGGCGGAGGTGGTCAGGCGGAAGTCTTCGCCCGGCAATTCGTCGCTGCTGGCGGTGGTGATCTGGATTTCCAGGTCCGTGGCCAGGAAGCCCACTTGTCCGCCCTTTTTCTCTATCAGCACATTGGACAGGATGGGCAGGGTGTGACGACGCTCGACAATGCCGGTGACTGCCAGCAGTGGCTTGAGCAGGGCATCGCGTTCGGCTTGCAGGATCAGCATGGGGCGGGCTCCCGTTGGGTGTTTGTGAGTCGGTTCAAGTTAGGCTTCATGGTCTTAGTTACGCAGCATGGCCAGCAGCGTGTCGTAATCGTGAGCGATATCGGCGTCGTTGCCGCGCATTTCGGCAATGGTCTTGCAGGCGTGCAGCACGGTGGTGTGGTCGCGGCCGCCAAAGGCGTCGCCGATATTGGGCAGGGACAGCTGGGTCAGTTCCTTGGCCAGCGCCATCGCCACCTGGCGCGGCCGGGCGATGTCGCGGCTGCGCTTTTTGCTGTGCATGTCGGACAGCTTGATCTTGTAGTACTCGGCCACGGTTTTCTGGATGGCGTCCACGGTCACCTGGCGGTTACCGGCGGCCAGGATGTCCTTGAGCGCTTCCTTGACCAGTTCCAGCGAGATGTTCTGATTGGTGAAGCGGGCGTAAGCCACCACGCGTTTGAGCGCGCCTTCCAGTTCGCGCACGTTGGAGCGCACGTTCTGGGCAATGAAGAAGGCCACGTTGTGGTCCAGCTTGATGCTGTCCGCCTCGGCCTTTTTCATCAGAATGGCCACGCGCATTTCCAGCTCCGGCGGCTGGATTTCCACGGTCAGGCCCCAGGAGAAGCGGGAGATCAGCCGCTCTTCCATGCCTTCTATCTGCTTGGGGTAGCTGTCACAGGTCATGATCACCTGCTTGCCGCCCTCGATCAGCGCGTTGAAGGCGTAGAAGAATTCTTCCTGGGTGCGGTTCTTGCCGGCGAAGAACTGGATGTCGTCGATCAGCAGCAGGTCCAGCGAGTGGTAGTAGCGCTTGAATTCGTCAAAGGCCTTGTGCTGGTAGGCGCGCATGATGTCGGCCACATAGCGTTCGGCGTGGATGTAGCGGATCTTGGCTTGCGGGTTCTTTTGGAACACGTGGTTGCCGATGGCCTGGATCAAGTGGGTCTTACCCAGGCCCACGCCGCCGTAAACGAACAGCGGGTTGTAGGCTTGGTCGCCCGGGTTTTCCGCAATTTGCATGGCCGCGGCGCGCGCCAGCTGGTTGCCCTTGCCGGTCACCAGGGTGTCGAAGGTGAACGAGGGGTTGAGCCGGGTGCTTTCGTGGCTGCCGCCAATGGCCTTGACCGCGGCCTGCTTGGCCTGGGACGGCGCGCTGGGCGCCGGCGTGCTGGGCGTGGGCTTGGCTTTGGCCGGCATCACCGCGGGCGCGGCGGCCGGACGGCCGGCGGGCGCGCCCAGGCGCAGTTCCACCAGGCATTCGCCCACCAGTTCCACCGCCAGTTCTTCAATGCGCGCCAGGAAGCGGTCCTTGATGAACTGCATGATGAAGCGGTTGGGCGCAAATAGCGCGATGCCTTCTTCCGTGGTTTCGGCCGATAGCGGCTTGATCCAGGTATTGAACTGTTGCGAAGACAGTTCGGCCTCCAGGCGGGCCAGGCAGCCAGGCCAAAATTGATCCAGTTCGGTCATTACATATACGCAAGTAAAAGCGAAAAACCCGCTGTCGGCGTTACGGCCAAGCGGCGGGAGAAGCCGCCGCGCCCCGCGCGCGGGGCGGACGACGTGTGTTCGGCATGATTCAAGGCCCGCCGGCAAGCCAAACGCCGCAAGGCGGCGGGCCGGGCGGGCCCCGAGAACCGCTGGCAAAATTCCTGGCTCCAGGCCGCGCCGCGCTTGCGCGGGCGCGCGTGGCGCCAGTGGTCAGGTGCTGAATTTTGGCAGTGGTACTCTGGCGGCGTTCCCGCCCGGCGCGGCCACGCGGGCGGCGTCAGCGGGGCTGGCGGCGCGCGCGTTCAATAATTGCGCAGCGGGCATGGAACGGTAAGCCTTGGCATTCTAACGGTTTTTCTCAAAGTTATCCACAGGTGCTTAGAAAATTCCTCATTGACAAACCGGCGTTTATCCTGTCAAATCACGCGTTTATTTCCGTTTCGAAACAGGAATTCCAATCATGAAGCGTACTTACCAGCCCTCCAATACCCGTCGTAAGCGTACCCACGGCTTTCTGGTCCGCATGAAGACCCGCGGCGGCCGCGCAGTCATCGCCGCTCGCCGTTCCAAAGGCCGCAAGCGTCTGGCCGTATAAGCCATTGTCGGCTTACCGCTTTCGCCGTGCGCACCGGCTATTAAAAACGGATGAGTTCTCATCCGTTTTTAGTTTGCGCTTGTCGCGCAGCAACGCTACGTTCCAGGTGTCGGCCCGCCCCAATGAGTTGGGTCATGCGCGGCTGGGCCTGGTGGTGGGCCGCAAGGTCCACAAGCGGGCCGTGCGTCGTAATTACATCAAGCGCACGGTGCGCGAGTGGTTCCGCCTGAACCGGCAAACGCTGCCGGACATGGACTTCGTGGTCCGCGCCAAGGTGCCTTTCACTCGCGCCGAGCGAACTGAAGTGATCACGGCTTTGTCTTCTCTGTTTGCTAAACTGGCACGATGTCGCGTCTCTTCGTCCTCTTGATCCGTTTTTATCAGCTGGCTATCAGCCCGTGGCTGGCACCGCGTTGCCGCTTCCAGCCCACCTGTTCCAGCTACGCGATCGAGGCGTTGCGAAAGCATGGCGCACTCAAGGGCGGCTGGCTGGCCGCCAAACGCATCGGACGTTGCCACCCTTGGGGCGGCAGCGGCTACGACCCAGTTCCCTGAACTTAAATCCGGTATCGAGAGATGGATTCCAAGCGACTCATAATCTTCATCGTGCTGTCCCTGGGCATCCTGCTAGGTTGGCAGGAATTCTTCGCGCCCAAGCCGACGCCGCAGCAGGTGGCCGCGCAAAAGCAGGCCGCCACGCAGCAGCAGGCCGCCAACAGCGCGTCCCATAACGCCCAGCCAGTGGATTCCAACAAGCTGACTTCCGACCAGCGCATCCTGGTGAACACCGATGTGCTGAAGGCGGAAATCGACACCGTGGGCGGCGATCTGCGCCAGCTGACGCTGTTGAAGCACGATTCCGCCGTGGACAGCAAAAAGCCGCTTGATCTGCTGACAGACAAGAACGGCCGCGTCTATGTGGCGCAAACCGGCCTGGTGGCCGCCAGCAATCCGGCGCTGCCCACCCACAAAACCGTGTTCACCGCGGAAAAAACCAGCTACGAGCTCTCCGGCGACAAGCTGGAAGTGAAGCTGAGCGCGCCGGAAGCCAATGGCGTGAAGGTCAGCAAGATCTACACCTTCACCAAGGGCAGCTACAAGATCGGCGTGCGTTACGACATCGCCAACGGCGGCGCCGCGCCGCTGGCCGCCACCGCTTACTACCGCCTGCTGCGCGACAGCCAGACTCCGGAAGGCGAAGGCCGCCTGGCCCACACCTTCACCGGCCCGGCGGTGTACACCTCGGAAAACAAATTCCAGAAGGTGAGCTTCGACGATCTGGCCAAGGGCAAGGGCGATTACGCCAAGACCGGCAGCGATGGCTGGGTGGCGATGATCCAGCACTACTTCATGTCCGCGTGGATCCTGAAGCCGCTGGACGGCGCCAGCGTGTGCAAGGACGACAAGTCCTGCCGCTTTGAGCTGAAGCAGAGCAACGGCCTGAACTCTGCCGCCGCGCTGGTGGATTACGCCACCATCGCTCCGGGCCAGAGCCTGAGCGTGTCGGTGCCGCTGTTCGCCGGCCCGGAAGAGTACGATGTGATCAGCAAGCTGGCCGACGGCATGGAATACGCCAAGGACTTCGGCATCTTCCACATCTTCGCCTCCCCGCTGTTCTGGCTGCTGACCAAGCTGCACCTGCTGGTGCAGAACTGGGGCTGGGCCATCGTGCTGCTGACGCTGACCGTGAAGGCCATCTTCTACCCGCTGACCGCCGCGTCCTACCGCTCCATGGCCAAGATGAAGGCGCTGGCGCCGCGTCTTGAGCGCATGAAGGAGCAGTACGGCGACGACCGCATGAAGTTCCAGCAGGCGGTGATGGAGATGTACAAGTCCGAGAAGGTGAATCCGCTGGGCGGCTGTCTGCCCATGCTGATCCAGATCCCGGTGTTCATCGGCCTGTACTGGGCGCTGCTGGCTTCGGTCGAGCTGCGCCAGGCGCCGTGGATTCTGTGGTACACCGACTTGGCCCGCCCGGACCCGTTCTATGTGCTGCCGGTGATCATGGCGGCCACCATGTTCCTGCAGACCTTCCTGAACCCGCCGCCGGCGGACCCGATGCAGGCCAAGATGATGAAGATCATGCCGGTGGCCTTCTCGGTGATGTTCTTCTTCTTCCCGTCCGGCCTGGTGCTGTACTACGTGGTCAACAACATCTTGTCGATGGCCCAGCAGTGGCAGATCAACAAGAGCATCGAGAAGAAAAACAAGGCCGCGCTGCAATCCTGATTGCCCGGCGCGCTCTGAACCCCAAACCCGGCCGCATGGCCGGGTTTTTTGCTGGATAATTGAAGCGTACTCGCCACGACGCCCCGCCGCGCGGGGGCCGCGGCCCAGATTCCAAGGAATGCCCATGAGCCTCAGCTACACCCCCGCCACCATCTGCGCCATCGCCACCGCTCCCGGCCGCGGCGGCGTCGGCGTGATCCGCGTGTCCGGCAAGGATTTGCTGCCCTTCGCCGCCGCCGTCAGCGGCGGCAAGACGCCCAAGCCGCGCTATGCGCTGTACACCGATTTCGTCGACGCCCACGGCCAGCCGCTGGACAACGGCCTGCTGCTCTACTTCCCCGGCCCCAACAGCTTCACCGGCGAGGATGTGATCGAATTGCAGGGCCACGGCGGGCCGGTGGTGCTGAAAATGCTGCTGGCGCGCTGCGTGGAGCTGGGCGCGCGGCTGGCGGAGCCGGGCGAATTCACCAAGCGCGCCTTCCTCAACGACAAGCTGGACCTGGCCCAGGCGGAAAGCGTGGCGGACTTGATCGACGCCAGCAGCGAAACCGCGGCCAAGAGCGCGCTCAAATCGCTGAAGGGCGCTTTCTCCAAGGAAATCCACGTGCTGGTGGACGAGCTGATCACCCTGCGCATGCTGGTGGAGGCAACGCTGGACTTCCCGGAAGAAGAGATCGATTTCCTCAAGCAGGCGGACGCGCTGGGCAAGCTTGAACGGCTGCGCGGCCGGCTGGTGCAGGTGCAGGCCACCGCCAAGCAGGGCGCCATCCTGCGCGAGGGCATGCACGTGGTGCTGGTGGGCCAGCCCAATGTCGGCAAGTCCAGCCTGATGAACGCGCTGGCCGGCGACGACATCGCCATCGTGACCGACATCGCCGGCACCACCCGCGACACCGTGCGCGAGGAGATCGTCATCGACGGCGTGCCGGTGCACATCATCGATACCGCCGGCCTGCGCGACACCGACGACGTGGTGGAGAAGATAGGCATAGAACGCACCTGGCAGGCGGTGGAGCGCGCGGACCTGGCCCTGGTGCTGGCGGACAGCCGCGACGGCCTCACCGGCGAGGTGCAGGCCATTCTGCAACGGCTGCCGGCGGCGCTGCCGCGCGTGCATGTGTTCAACAAGGTGGACCTGTCCGGCGAGGCGCCGGGCCTGGCCGATGAGGACGGCCACCCGCTGGTGCGCCTGTCCGCGCGCACCCACGCCGGCGTGGAGCTGCTCAAGGCCAAGCTGCTGGAGATGATAGGTTATAGCGGCGGCGGCGAAGGCGTGTTCCTGGCGCGCCAGCGCCACCTGGACGCCATCCGCCGCGCCGCCGAGCACCTGGAGCTGGCGCACATGGATTGGGAACGGGTGGAAATCTTCGCCGAGGAATTACGCATGGCGCAGAACGCGTTGTCCGAGATCACCGGCGAATTCAGCGCCGACGATCTGCTGGGGGTGATTTTCAGCCGTTTCTGCATCGGCAAGTAAGGCCCTTGTGTTGTAAAACAAAAAGCCCAGCTCAACGCTGGGCTTTTTGCTTGGGCCGTTGATAAAGAAATGGTGGCGCCACGAACTTCCAGCTCATACCGTCAGCGTCACGCCGGGATGGAAAGCGATGCTGGGCAGCACCTCCTCCAGCACCTGCAGAAACGTGAAGGCCGCCGGCGACAGCGGCACGCCACGCCGCGTGAAGATATGGATCTCGCGCTGCAGCCCCGCCACATCCAGCAAGCGATAGGGCAGATCCTGCGCGGTCGGATGCGATGCCGCCAGCGCCGACAGCACGCAGGCGCCAACACCGGCGCGGATCAGCGCGAACTGGATGTCAAGATTAGTGACGGTGATCTTGCTGTTCACCTTCTGCCACAACTCCGGCAGACACTGTTCCAACGCGGACATGATGCTGGTGTCGCTCTCGTCCTGCATCAGGGGCAGGTCCCGCAGCGACTGCCCGCTCAACGGCCCCGTCGGCAGTTGCGAGCCTGGTGGAAACATCACCCCCAGCCGGGCGGAAAGCAGCTTGCGCTTGTCCAGTTTGTTGCCAACCGCTCCCACGTAGGAGCCGATGCCGATGTCCACCTCGCCGGACTCTATGCGGCGCACCACGCCGCCGCTGGTGTCGTCCAGCAGACGCACATGGATGCACGGGTAGTCTCTTTTCAGCCGCTTGAGCACCTCGGGCAGCACGCAGGACGCAAACGCCATGCCGCTGGCCACGTAGACGCTGCCGCTGCTGCCGGCGGATTTCTCGCGCAGATCGGACAACAGCAGTTCGAAATCATTCAGCAGCCGGCGCGCAACCGGCAGGAAGGCATTGCCTTGCGTGGTCAGCGACACCTTGCGGGTGGTGCGCTCGAACAGCGTCAGGCCGATCTCCTGCTCTAATTCGCGTATGGTCTTGGTCAGCGTGGACTGCGTCAGGAATAACTGGCGGGACGCAGCGGTGAAGCTCTCTGCGGTGGCGACGGCCGCGAACGCGCGCAGGTGGCGGAGTGAAATGTTCATGGCTTATTCGAATCAATCATGCTTGTTAATTCATTTTACACCAATAACTTTCAAACAAAATAATATCGTCTCCCCGACGCCACTCAGCCGATACCATGGCAGAAGCTAGGTCTGGTTCGTCTGGTTCGGCTGCGTCGTCTTGGCGCAGGGCAAGCGCAATGCGCGAGGCTTCTTAATCATGGATCGATTCTGGAGATTTTGCAGATGAGTGCCAGCAAACCAATGTCACCGACTGACTGGCCGCCGGAGTTGGCGCGAGCGGAAGTATCCTTGCCGCAGGACGGCGGCGCGGTCTGGTTTGGCCAGTTGGCCGCGCTGCCGGAGCCGGCGGCCCTGCCGCCCGGCCCGCTGCTGCTGTTCCTGCATGGCTCGTCCGGCCTGAACGAGCAGACCCGGAGTTACCAGCGCTGGCTGAGCGGCGCATTGGGGCTGGCCACGCTGGCGCCGGACAGCCTTGCCCGCGCCGCGCGGCCGCGCTACCAAAGCCCGGCTCCGCGCGAGGTGTATGAAGCCGTGCACAGGCTGCGGCTGGATGAGATCCGCGCCGCGGTGGCGGTCTTGCCGCGTCTGCCCTGGGTGGATGCCCGCCGGGTGTTCCTGGCCGGCAGCAGCGAGGGCGCGGTGGCCGTCGCCCGCTGGCGCGGCGCCGAGTTCCTGGGCCGGCTGATTTACTCCTGGCCCTGCGAGGATAATTATTTCGTCGACCGTGCCGACAACGGCTTTGCGCCGGATTGCCCCATTCTCAACATCCTGTCCGGCCACGATCCCTATTTCAGCGCGGACAGTCCGCTGAACCGGGGCTTGCCGGTGCTGGGCCACAGCGGCCATGCGCTGCGCGACGCCACCCGCGCCAAGCTGCTCATCCTGCCGCATGCGCCGCACACGCTTTACAATCTGCCGGCGGCGCGCGCCCACACCCGCAGCTTCCTCCGCGAGCTGTTGCGGGACGCCGCCGGCTTGAAAGGCTAGACAGCCCGGCCGCGCATTCAAAACATCGATCCGCCGCTGGCGAACGTGTCGACGCTCGATCGCGGGCAAAAGAAGTTGCCCATCCCGGGCAAAGTCCGCGACGCGGCAAGCGGATAGCAGGGTGGAAGCGCGCTGCGCGCAATAAGAACCGGTTCAAAGTCTCGCGAGCTAAGGCGAGACAAGGCGTTGCGGCTGAGAAAGCGGAATGTACAAGCGGTAGATGAGCATTTCGAAGCGGTACTCACCGTGCCACGCCTCATGAAGCGCAGCAGACCTTGAACGGGTTCTAAGCGACGCCGGCTGGCGCGACCTGGACCCGGGCACACTCATACCGCCAGCGTCACGCCGGGATGGAAAGCGATGTCCGGCAACACCTCCTCCAGCACCTGCAGAAACGTGAAGGCGGCTGGCGACAACGGCACGCCGCGCCGCGTGAAAACGTGGATGTCGCGTTGCAGCCCCACGGCCTCCAGCAAGCGATAGGGCAGGTCCCGCGCCGTCGGATGCGATGCCGCCAGCGCCGACAGCACGCAGGCGCCGACACCGGCGCGGATCAGCGCGAACTGGATGTCCAGATTGGTGACGGTGATCTTGCTGTTCACCTGCAGCCACAGCCCGGGCAGGCTGTGTGCCAGCGTAGCCATGATGCTGGTGTCGCCCTCGTCCTGCAGCAGGGGCAGGTCCCGCAGCGACGGCCCGCTCAACGGACCCGTCGGCAGTTGCGATCCCGGTGGAAACATCACCCCCAGCCGGGCGGAAAGCAGCTTGCGCTTGTCCAGCTTATTGCCGGCCGCCCCCACGTAGGAACCGATGCCGATGTCCACCTCGCCCGACTCTATGCGGCGCACCACGCCGCCGCTGGTGTCGTCCAGCAGGCGCACGTGTATGCACGGATAGTCTTGTTTCAACCGCTTGAGCACCTCGGGCAGCACGCAGGACGCAAACGCCAGGCTGCTGGCCACATAGACGCTGCCGCTGCTGCCGGCGGATTTCTCGCGCAAATCGGACAGCAGCAGTTCAAAGTCATTCAGCAGCCGGCGCGCAACCGGCATGAAGGCATTGCCTTGCGCGGTCAGCGCCACCTTGCGGGTGGTGCGCTCGAACAGCGTCAGGCCGATTTCCTGCTCCAATTCACGTATGGTCTTGGTCAGCGTGGACTGCGTCAGGAATAGCTGGCGGGCGGCCGTGGTGAAACTGGAGGCTTCGGCCACGGCAACAAAAGCGCGCAAGTGACGGAGAGAAATATTCATGGCTCGTTCGAATCAAGCGATTCCTTTAATTCATTTTGTATTGTTCACTTTCAAAACCACAATTCCTGCTGACACTCATGTCCTTAATCATGGATCGGTTTGAGCGATTTTCCAGGTTCGCGAAGCAGCGAGAGCAAGCGGGATCGCGCCGGCCCATTGATGCCGAGACGCCAGGATGAAGCCCGGCTGAGCCGGCGCAGAGGATTTGAGATAAGTTGAACAGGCTGCTGGCAATGAGCCGTCATATGGTAGCGCATGACATTGAGCAAGGGGAGGACAGCCGGGACGCATAGCCCCGTTCTCGGTTTTCTTCACTTACCAATGGTTGGCATTCCCATGGCAAAAAATCATCAGAAGCAACGCTTTTCCCCCCAGGCTCCGCCGCGATTCTCCCCTCTGCCCAAAGCCATTCCCATCTTGGTGGCCGCCGTGTTCTACGCCCCCCAATGGGCCCAAGCCGCATGCACCGGCACCACGACCGTCTCATGCACCGGCGCCCTCAGCGGCAGCCTCAGCTATGGCAGCAGCATCGGCGAAATCGATTTCCTCAATGCGAATCTGGCTGGCAGCGTCAATCTGAATAATCCAAGCGGCGCCAGCACCCTCACCGTCACGGGCAGCACCTTGTCGGCAAGCATGCAGTCCGCCTTGCAAGTCAACAACGCCAATGGCGCGGTCAGCCTGACCCTGGACGCCGCCAGCCAAGTCGTCGCCACCCCCAACGGTGGCCAGAATAACGGCGCAGTGCAGATCACCACCTCGGTCAGCAATAGCGGAAATATCCAGTTGAACAACGCCGCCAGCATCAATGCCCCAGGCGGCCTCCTTGTGTGGAACAACGGCAGCGGTTCCGCCGCCATCAGCAATAGCGGGACGGTCACCGCCAGCGGTCAGTCCGGCCTTGGCGCGACGACGGAGGGCGGCGGCAACATCAATGTCACCAACGCCGCAAATGGCCAGGTTCAGGTGCAAAGCAATAACGGCATCGACACTCACAGCAACGGCGTCTCGGGCGATACCCTGATCGTGAATAACGGCAAGGTGTCGTCGGGCAACTCTTCCGGCATCAACAGCACCAGCAATGGCGGCAACATCACCATCCAGAACAATGGCCTGATCGACTCCGGCAACTCCGCCATCTCGGTGAACAGTTTCAGCACCGGCAATGTCAACATCGTCAGCAAGGGAGCGCTCAACGCTTCCGGCACCGGCACCTACGCGATAAACATAAACAGCAACGGCGGCCAGGTAAGCATCGACAGCAGCACAGCGCCGGTCAGGGGCGCCATCACCGTCAGCGCCACCAATGGCGGCGTGCAGGGGACAGTGGGCAATGTCACCAGCAACGGCACCAATGCCGTGGCGTTGTTCTTTACCGGCAACAATGTCAGCGCCAGCGGTGTCACGCTGAACACCGTGGCCGGCACCGACATCAGCACCACCTTCTCCGGCGTGGCCATCTTGTCGCAGGGCAGCACCGGCGGCATCAATCTGACCACCAATGGCACGATAGGCGGCGCGCAAGCCGTGGGCCGCAGCGGGATCGTGGCCAATATCACCGGGGCCGGCAATACCGCGAACGTGCAGCTGCAGATCAACAACACCGTCAATGCGACGCGCACCGCGGTACAGGGCTCGACCGTGGGCAGCGGCAATGTCTCCATCGTCGGCAATGGCGCGCTGAGCAGCCAGAACGGCTACGGCATCAATGCGATCGCCGCCGGCGGCAATATCAATGTGAGCGCCAATAGCGCGGTCACTGGCGTCACCGCCCTGCGTGGCAGTTCTCCCAACGGCAGCGTCGCCCTGATCGCCAACGCCAATCTCACCGGCACCGGCGCCGTGCCCTTGAGCGGCGATCTTTCCGGCGTGGCCTTACAGGTGGCGAACGCCAGCCAGGCCTCGGTGGACAACTACGCCACCGCCACCACGCAGAGCACCACCTCCGCGGTGGTGGACATCAACGCCGGCAGCGCCGTCGTCAATAACCATGCGGGCGCCACGCTAACGGGCGCCAGCGACTTCGCCGTCAACGGCCGCACCGGCAATGTCACCATCAATAACGACGGCACCCTCTACGGCTATGTCACCTTGCAGGGCAGCGGCAACGCCTTCAACAACAACTCCTCGCAGTCCTTCGACCTGCGCAATTATGTGGC
This sequence comes from Chromobacterium aquaticum, assembly GCF_021129195.1. Taxonomy (GTDB): domain Bacteria; phylum Pseudomonadota; class Gammaproteobacteria; order Burkholderiales; family Chromobacteriaceae; genus Chromobacterium; species Chromobacterium aquaticum. The sequence goes on from NZ_JAJOHW010000030.1 coordinate 67,654, forward strand.
CGGCGTGCAAAGCGTGGCCGTGGCGCAGATCAACGGCGTTTTCAATAACAACGCCAACGGCGTGCTACGCCTGCTGGCGGTGTCCAATCCGCAAAGCGTCAACAACAGCGGCGCATGGCAAACCGCGGGTAGCCTGCTGCCTGGCAACGGCGTGGTGCAAGGACAGCTGACCGGGGTCAGCAACTTCACCAATAGCGGCGTCATTACTTTACAGGGGGTGGATAACGGGGCCGGCCAAGCCGTGGCGGGCGATTTGCTGGTCATTACCGGCAGCCATGCGGCGGGCACTTCCGGCGGCGGCGTCTATACCTCGAACGGCGGACAGCTGCGCGTGGATACCGTGTTGAACCAGGGCGGCGCGGCCAGCCTGAGCGATGTGCTGGTGCTGGATCGCACCGCGCTTGGCAGCGGCGGCGCCACGCGGGTTTTCGTCAGCAGAGCCGGCGGCCTGGGCAGCCTTACCGGCACTGGCGCGACTGACGGCATCGAAATCATCAAGGTGCTGGATGCCGGCAATTCCGCGCAAAACGCCTTCGTACTTGGCGCACCGCTGAGCGCCGGCGCCTTCCAGTACCAATTGGTGCAGGCCGATGGCCAGAACTGGTATCTGCAAAGCAGCGACCTCGCTGCGATCGCCAAAATCCAAACCATGTTGCCGCTGGCGCTCAGCGAGTTCGGGCTGGATACGCTGGGCACGCTGTGGCAGCGTGTCGGCGACCGCCGTTACCAGCCTCAACGCCAGGACGAGGCGGACAGCCCGGCCATTTGGACTCGAGCCGGCGGGCGTTGGGGCCGCACCGAGGGCAATATCGCCGGCAACGGCTTCTCCTTCGCCTCCGCCTATAGACTGAGCGGCGATTTTGTCGAAGTCGGCGCGGATCGCCGGCTGTGGCGCGGCGACAAGGGCTCCTTGATCGGCAGCGCTTTCGCCAGCCATGGCGAAGGTCGCATGAGTTTGCAGGACGGCGCCAGTGGCCAGGCGGATCTCCATAGCAACAGCCTGGGCCTTGCCCTCACCTGGTATGGCAATAATGGCTATTACTTGGACGTGCTGGGAAAGTGGACTCACTATGACACCGAGCTTGCCGCCGACAGCGTGAATGGCAGCCCGGATGGCAATGGCGGCTTGTTAAGCCTGGAAACCGGCTATCAATACGCGCTCAACCGCAACTGGAGCATGGTGCCGCAATGGCAAATGGTGTGGCAGAACAACCGGCTGAACAGCTACACCGATTCCAACGGCGACAGCCAGCCGGCCAATTCCGATCACAGCCTGATGGGCCGGCTGGGCGTCGCCTGGCGTTACGCCAGGCCGGAAGACGAGGGCCGCGGCTTGAACGCCTACCTCAAGGCGGATTTGCTCCACAGTTTTCAGGACAACAGCCTGGTGTTGTTCAGCAATACGCCGCTGCAGTTTCATACCCAGAAAACCAGCGCGGAACTGGGCGCCGGCGGCAACTGGAGCAATAACAAGCGCACGGTGGACGCCTACGCCGAGCTGAACTACCGCCACGCGCTGGGCAGCAATGGCAGCTATGCCTTGGGCGGCACGGTCGGAGTGCGTTACCGCTGGTAATCAAAGACGCGCAGCAGATCGTATAGGTTCTCAGAGCCTGTTCAAAGTCTCGGGAGCAAGAGCGAGACAAGGCGAAAACGAGCGAAAAAGCGGAATGTACGAGTGGTACATGAGCACTTTGAGCTGGTACTCACCGTGCAAGGCTTCACCAAGCGCAGCAGACTTTGAACAGGCTCTCAGGCGGCAACGGCCGCCACCTGCTGACTCAACTGATGCAGACGATTGGCCAAGGGGCAGCTCAGCGCCAGTTCCTGCCGGCCGTGTCCGCGCAGCAGCAGCGCCTGCCAGCTGCCCTCCGGGCCAGGCACCAGACCGCCGCAAACGAAGCCGGCCTGTTGCAATGCCGCCGCCGCGCGCGGGGCGTCCGGCCCCAGCGCCAGCCTGACATAGACCAGCCGCCCGGCCGGCAAGGCCGCCACTTCCCGCAGCCGGCCGCCGCTGATCTCTTCCAGCCCCACTTCCAGCCGCCGCCCATGGCTGGCGATGCTGAGTCCGCCGGCCGGCCCCTGCGCCGGCGGCGGCATGCTGCCGAAGGCACGGCTCAGCGGCGTCAGCCACTCCCGCCACGCCGCCGGCCAGTTCAAGGCGGGGATAGGCCGGCTTCGCAGCGGCAGGCAGCCCAGCACGATGCTTTCCGGCTGCGGCTGGCCAAACGGCGAGGCCACGTAGTCCAGCAGCAGGCCGGTGGTGTGGAAGCCCAGGGTCTTGGCC
>NZ_JAJOHW010000031.1 GCF_021129195.1 Chromobacterium aquaticum
TAAACAGGTTCTTAGAGCCTGCTCAAAGTCTCGCGAGCAAGAGCGAGACAAGGCGAAAACGAGCGAAAAAGCGGAATGTACAGGTGGTACATGAGCATTTTGAGCTCGGTTTCAACGCCCATTTCTATCCATCCCGCCGACGCGCAGCAGGCTTTGAACAGGCTCTTAGAACCTGTTTCCATCACCGCCAATACACCCGCTTGGGCTTCTCCCAGGCGCTCTTGGTCCACACCTTGACGCCGAAGCGGCGGGCCAGCTCCAGCGCATGCTGCTTGTCCTCCTTCTTCAGACGGTGGTAGCGCACCGGGATATCCTTGGAGCCGCAACGCAATAGCGTCACCCACTGCACTTTCCACAAATGCCGCACCACCACCGCGCTGGGCGCTTGCCGGGTCACGACCCACTCGTCGCCCAGCAGCATCACCCCGTCCACCTGCTCCACCGGCATCGAATGCCAAGCCTCGGCCACCACCCGCCAGCCCACCAGCAGCAAGATGCCGGCGGCCATCACATAGCCGGGCATCTCCCTGCCTTCGCTTTCGCCATTGGCGATGAACAGTAGAAAAAAACCCATCAATAGCAAGGGGCTGTTCTTCAGCAACAGCCCCGGCAGCAAGGTGCTCACCTCCACCGCCGGCCGCACCGGCAGGCGCGCGCCGACAGCGCCGCGCTTATCATCCTCTTGCAAACCACGCTCCCTCTTCCAAAGCTCGCCGCTGGCCGAGGCCCGACGCGGAAAGCCCGCATTCTGCGATCAAGCCGTGCCCGGCATCAAGTTCGACGCGACCACCTCACGCCGCGCAGCCCGTTCCATTTGCCAGTGCCGCCCTCTTTCGCCACAAAAAATCATATGGCATTTTTTGCGTTTCAGCGGCGCGGCCTTCGCCCGCGCGCTCACCTGGAGCATCTCTTGAAATCTCTAGCCATGATATTGAGCCTGGCCGGCTGCGCCTGGCTGACGCTGGCCAGCCACGCGCTGGCGCAAGGCGCGCCCGCCGGCAGCACGCAAAGGCAGGCCGCGCGGCTGACGGTCTGCGCCACGCCGTGGAACGCCGCCATCCCCTATCCGGCCGGCAGCGTGACCAGCCATCACGGCGTCAACTTCACCGCCGCTTACTGGACCCAGGGCAACCCGCCATTCGCCGGCAGCGGCACGGCGGAAATCGGCCAGCCATGGATAGCGGCTGCGCGCTGCGCGCCGCCGGCCAAGGCCAAGCCGGCCAGGCCTGACGACAACTTCTCCCCCGCCACGCTGAAATTCCTGCAAGCCAATACCGGCCTGGACGGCGAGCAATGGCACAACATCATGCAACTGGTGAACAAGCCGGAACAGGACTCGCTGGACTGGCCCAAGTTCTACGGTTACTGCGAAGACATCGACGATGAGCGCGGCTTCACCATCGGCATCTTCGGCGCCACCACCGGCGGCCCCCGCGATCAGGGGCCGGACGGCCCGGCGCTGTTCAAAGCCTTTGACGCCGCCAGCGGCGCCGGCAACCCTTCCGTCGCCGGTGGCCTGGCGCGCGCCGGCGTGCGCGGCGCCATGCAAGGGCCGGTGCTCAAGATCAGCGACAGCGAAAAAGTGTTCTGCGGCAAGATAGGCGCGCTGCAAAACAACGCCGCCTGGCGCGAGGCGATGTGGCAGACCTTTTACCAGGTCTATATCCGCTACAGCGTGCAACAGGCGCGCCAGCGCGGCTTCAGCAGCGCGCTGACCATAGGCTCCTTCGTCGACACCGCGCTGAACCAGGGCGCCAGCGGCGGCGCGGACAGCTTGCAGGGGCTGCTGTCCCGTTGCGGCGGCGGCGACGAAAAAACCTTTCTAAGCCGTTTCCACGCCGAGCGCAGCAAGGTGGTGGACAGCAATGAATACAATAAGCCGCCCAATGGCAAAAACCGCGTCAAGCAATGGAACACCTTGCTGAACATGGGCGAGACCGATCTGAAAAACGCCGACGCCGCGGTGCAGAAAGTCACCAACTGGAAGCTGAAATAAGCTCGCCGCTCAACCCTGGTCCGCCGGCGGGATGGCTTCGGCCGGCGCCGAGGCCTCCGGCGCGCGGCGCAGCCAGCCCAATACCCGCTGATGCCCCACGCGCGGCACGCCGTGCTCCATGAGCAAGGGCAGCCGCTCGCGGGCATCGCCGAACGGGCCGGGGTTCTGCTGAATGATCTCGATGAAATCCGGCCCGATCCGGCTGACGATGGCGACATGGCCATAGCGGTTGAAAACCCAGGGCGCAAACACGATCAGGTCCTCTTCCCGCGGCGCGTCGCCGTCGCCATTGCGGTATTGCAGCAGGCCGCGCTCGGGATTGAGCGCGCCATTGTCCAGCCGGGGCAGGAAGAAGTCCCGGGCATGGCCCTTGTCCTGCGGCATTTTGTGGCCGAAGCGCTGATGGTAATAGCGTTTGACGAACTCCACGCACTGATAGCGCAGGCCCAGGTTGTAGCCATCCGGCGCCAGATTGCGCCCTTCCACATTCTGCACACCGCCGTTGTAATACACGGCGACGCCGTTGAAGGCGTCCACCGGCTCGCCGACCGCGCGCGCCCAGTTGCTGTTCAGATGAGTGGCCGCCCAGTAAGCAGCGCTCAGCAACGCCAGCAGCGCCAGCGCCGCCTTGCCCTTGCCCAGCTTCATCGCGGTTCGGCCTCGGCTTTGACTTGCTCGTCCAGCCAATCATCCAGATGGCAGGATTCGCCGGAGCGGATCGCGTCCATCCCTTGCACCAGCAAGGCCGGCTTGCCATTCCGCTCCGCGAATTCGCCCAAGACCCGGGCCGAGGTGAGCGCCTTGCCCTCCAGCGCCGCCGGCGACACGCCTGGCCACGCCGTCAATGGCTGGCCCTCCGGGCTCAGCAATTGATAGACAGGCTTGCCCATGCTGCAGCGGGTCAGACGCAAGCCCCCTTCATGCACGCTCAACATGCCGATATAGAGATCCGCCGCCAGCGCGGCAAACGGCATCAGCGCGCCAAGCGCCGCCAGCATAGACTTTCGCGGGAACATGCTTTTCTCCTTGCGGCCGCCATCGGGATCGGCGGCCAAAAAATCGATCGGCATGTTAACAGTTGCCACCGTTATCGGCCAGCCGCAAGCGGAGGGCGGCTAGCCGTCGTCGGCCGCTCTTGCTATATTGGCGGCCTTCCATAGCCACACCCACGCCGCCCATGTCCATCCGCGTCCCACTCCTACTCGCCAGCCTGGCGCTGGCCGGCTGCAAGCCGCAGGCGATGCAGGCCAGCTATCACTGCGCCGACAACAGCCGCTTCCACTTCAGCCGCCAAAGCCAGACCGTTGAATTGATCCGCGGCGAACAGCGCTTCCAGGGCTATATGGACGAACGCGGCCTGCTGACCTGGCCGCGCGACGCAGCCGGCAAGGCGCTGCCGGACAGCTTTTTCATCACCCGCAAACAACCGGACGAGATGAAGCTCTACGGCGGCTTTGCCGGCACCGGCCTCGCCTGCAAGCTCGACAAGCGCTGATCCCCGGCGGCAATCGCGGTTGCCCTATCCCAATGGCCAGCAGAAAAAGCCGTCCCAGCCAACTTTAATGAAATAAGCATATAAAGTGACAGCGGGCGAATGCCGGCGGTCACGCGGACACCCTGCGCCGATATGCGTTCTCTCAAACGATCATCAGGAGATTCATCATGGCTTGGACCGGCACTGTCGCAGCGAACAACCCGAACGGGGAACCCACCAGCATCACCTACAACCCGGGCGATTTGATCACCATCGTGGCTTCCGGCTGGGCCGGCTATGGCCCGCAACCCAACTGGGGCCCGCAGGGCGACAAGAACCAACCCAACCAAGGCCTGGTCTGCGGTGATGCCTACTGCGGCGCGCTGGTGATGAAGATCGGCAATAGCGGCTTCATCCCGGTCAATACCGGCCTGTTCCGCTGGAAAGCGCCGGCCAATGCCCAGGGCCAGATCACCTTGTATTACAACGATGTGCCCACTACCTACGGCAATAACTCCGGCTCCTTCCAGGTGAGCATAGGCAAAGACGCGGTCTGATCGCCCTCCGCCAGCCGACAGCCCCGCGATGGAGCTGTCGGCATTTCCTCCGATTGACGCTCCCGCCCACCACTGCTACCTTGCCCTTGGTGCTGAACACACCGACACACACTAGCGGCGACCCACGCCCGACAGACGTGGAATCTTGATCCATAGGCTTTGTATAGGAGCGATCTCCATGGATACCCGTCCCGCTTGCTCTCCCCATCTTTCCAAACTCGAAACCGCCGACGCGCTGGCCAACGGCCTGGACGCGCTCAATCTGCTGCGCCCGCTGCTGTTGAGCATGCGGCAACAGCTGGCCAATCCCCAGCCCAATCTGGGTCAGCCTGATGGCTTGTGCCAAGCGGCCAACTGGATAGCCGACGAATACCACAACTATCTGGAAGCGCTGCGGCAAGACGAAGCCCGCCGCATGAACAACTAAACCCACGGCCAAGTGGCCGGCGGCTCGGCGTTCAATGCTGCGCCGCCAGCCACGTCAGCGCCGCCTCCCGCTCGTCAAAGACGCGGAACTGGCGCCCGTGGCGCGCTTCGCGCAGATATTCGCCAAAACGCTCACCATGCGCGTTGCCGTCGGCGAACACCCCGGCCACCGCGATGCGGTAATTGACCAGCTTCTGGATGAATTCGCCGGCAAAACGGCTGCTCAGCTCGAAAAAATCCGCTGGCAGCGCGTCTTCCAGCAGCAGCAAACGCGGCGCATCGTGCTCGCCGCACAGCGCCACCAACTCCAGCGCCTGCTCCAGGCGCTGCACGCCGGCACGGCATTCGATCAAGCCGGTCTGTTGGATCGTGAGCAATTCGGCCTGCAAGGGCCGAGGCGCGGGCTTGGACATGGCATGCTTTCATTTGGTGATGAAAATACGCCAAATGATGCCACTGACATTGCAGGAGAAACAAGCGTGTCCGCTTGCATCCTTACGGCATTTATTGAATAATTTCGCCCTATTCCCGACGTGTTATCGCGGCTGCTGAACCCGATCAATACGCTGGAATCATCATGAGCCATCCCGACACGCGCGCGCTGCGCCGTCATCTGAACTTCTTCAAGCAAGCCGGCAAGCGCGCTCCCTCCGACTGGCCGCTGGAAAAGAACTGGAAGCATTTATATACCCGCCAGGTCAAACTGAACCGAGCGCGCCAACTGCGCATCGACTACCCCACGCGCAGCATGCGCCAACGCATCAACGAGGATTACGGCGATGAATTGGCTGTTTATCTGTAGCCGCAACCAATGGCGCAGCCCCACCGCGGAGGCGCTGTTCCGCCGTCATCCGCACATCCAGGCGCGCTCCGCCGGCACCAGCCCCAATGCGCGCAAGACCGTCTCCGCCGCTGACTTGCGCTGGGCGGACGCGGTGTTCGTGATGGAGGGCAAGCATCGCCAGCGGCTGCTGGCGCAGTTTGGCCGCTTGTTGGAGCACAAGCCGCTGCATGTGCTGGAGATCCCAGACGACTATCCCTATATGGACCCGGAGCTGATGGAGCTGCTGGAGCAATCGCTGGCGCCCCATCTGCCCGGCTGACATGCGCCCAAAACCAGGGCGGGCCTCCTTCCGGAGCCCGCCCTGTCTCATTGCCGCGCGGTCACAGGGTCTGGAAGTAGAAGCGGTAATCCCCCTGGCCAAACAGCATCGCCATGCTGGTCAGATTGCTATTCGCCGGCGTGCCCACCAGGGTCAGCACCGGAATTGAATCGTGACCGTATTGATAGGCCTGGGTCTGCGGGTTGTAGCCGAACTGATAGAAGGTATCCACGCTGCCCACCTTGAAGGCGTACAAACGATAGGTGCTGCCGTCGAACAACATGGACCAACGGTGGAAGTCCGTGTCCGGCGGCGCGCCGGTGACATTCAGCGTGGGGATGGAGTTATAGCCGTACTCGTAGTGGTTGGTGGCGCGATTGAAGCCGAACTGGTACAGCACCGTGGGCGCGCCCAGCCGCCGCAAATACAGCCGGTAGGTGCGGGTGCTGCTGTCGTAGAGCATGGCCAGGCTGCTGGCGTCCGCGTCCGGCGGCGCGCCGGTGATCTTCAGCTCCGGAATGGAGTGATAGCCGTACTCGTACTTAGACGTGGCCGGATTGAACGCGGCCTGGTACAAGGTGTCCGCGCTGCTGCCCTTGAAGCAGTACAGCCGGTAATACTCGCCGTCGTTGAGCATGGCCCAACGCGCCCAATTGGTGTCGTTGGGCATGTTGACGACCGCCATATTGGGTATGGAGCCGCCATAGGCGAATTTATACGTGCTGGTATTGGGCACATAGGCAAACTGATTGACTGATGACATGACGCTTTCCTCCGGTTGGGGCATTCCCTTGCGCGCGGGCGCAACTTGCCCGGCATGGGCAAATCGTTCGAACGGATGGAGAACCACTAGGTCGTCGATCAGGGGCGGGCACCTTGGCAGGCGAGGCGGGGCCGATAATGGCGGCGATAGGGACTTCATCGACTAGCCAGTAATAGCATCTCGAAAACCGGGCACGCCTGTACTTTTGGCCTGGGTCGGCCACCATGGTTACAGTTGTTACATATTGCGCGCTATGCCCCCCTCAGCGCCGCCCATAGAATACACGCCGTCGATAGCGCCGCCGGCGCGCCGCCTCACCCAAGGGAAACACAATAAATGAGAACAAAAGGATTCATCGGCCTGGCCCTGACCGCCCTGCCGGCGCTGAGCCAGGCCGCCATGCCCGTCGCCCAACTGAATCAGCACGCCGAGCGGATATTCAAGGACAGCCAGGCGGTGGGCATGGTGATGGTGGTGGTGGACAAGCAAGGCGCCCAACAGCGCTTCTACGGCGAAACCCGGCCCGGCAGCCGCCGCGCGCCGGACGCCGACTCGCTATTGCGCATCGCCAGCCTCAGCAAGCTGATGACCAGCGAGGTGCTGGCCTCGCTGGCCTTGCAAAACCGCTTGAAACTGGATGACCCCTTGCTGAAGTACGCGCCGGCGGGCGCCAGGCTGCCCAAATCCCTGAACGGCCAGCCCATCACCCTGCTGCACCTTGCCACGCATACCAGCGGTTTCCCGCGCGAGCTGCCCGGCGTCAAGCCGCGTGACACGCCGGTATTCGTCTGGCCGGACCAGCCGCAGCGCTGGCGCTGGCTGGCCAAGACCAAGGCCGGCTTCGCGCCGGGGCAGAACGCGCAATACTCCAATCTGGCTTACGACTACCTGGCCGACGCGCTGGCCAACGCCGGCGGCAAACCCTATCCGGTCCTGTTGCGGGAAACCGTGACCGCGCCGCTGGCGATGAAGGACACCACCTTCAGCCCCAGCGCCGCCCAGTGCGCGCGCCTGCTGCGCGGCGTGGAAACCAGCCCCTGCGTCAACACCAGCGCGGCCATAGGCAGCGGCGGCGTCTACTCCACCGCCGCCGACATGCAGCGCTGGCTGCAAGACCTGGTGCGGCCGCAGAACGAGCAGCGCAAGCGCCTGTACCAGCAAACCTTCCAGATGCGCTATCAGCGCAATGAGCTGCGCAGCGTCGCCGGCATGGACGTGCCCGGCAAGGCCGACGCGCTGGGACTGGGCTGGGTGGCGATGCGCGAACAGCCGGACCCGCGGCCCTTCCTGCAAAAAACCGCCGGCGGCGGCGGTTTCCTCAGCTATGTCGCCATCGATCCCGAGCGCCAGACCGCGGTATGGGTGGCGCTGACCCGTGGCAAGCAGACGCGTTACCAGGCCATGAGCGACGGCGTCAATCAGTTGCTGCTGGCGCTGAACCGGCCGTAACAAGCTGTTCAAAGCCTGCCGTGCTTCAGGCCGGCGTCAGTTCCTGGGTGAACAGCGTCTGCCCGGCCACGTCCTTCAGACGCACCGTCATCGCGCGGCTGCGGGCGTCGATGTCCACCTGGCCGAAGAATTGCAGGCCGGCCAGCGGCGACAGGTTCTGCGCTTCCGGCGCTTTCTGGTACACCACCTTGGGGCCGAACGTCATGTCCAGCGCATTGGGGCCGAAGGTGCCAGCGTTGAGCGGGCCGGAGACGAATTCCCAGAACGGGTTGAAGTCGGCGAAGGCGGCGCGCTCCGGGTGGTAATGGTGGGCGGCGGTGTAATGCACGTCGGCGGTGAACCAGACCACGTTGCGGATATCGCGGCGCTTGATCTCGCGCAGCAGCCAGGCCAGTTCCAGTTCGCGCCCCAGCGGCCGGCCGTGGTCGCCGTTGGCCATCGCTTCCCAGCGCGGGCTGCCGTCCGCGTTGTTGCCATCGCCCACTTGCAGGCCCAAGGGCATGTCCGCCATCACCGCCTTCCACTGCGCCGTCGACGCTTGCAAACCCTCCAGCAGCCATTGCAGCTGCGCCCGGCCCATGAAGTCCGCGCCCGGCTCGCCTTCGCGCTGCAGATTGGCGCCGTTGGCACCGCGATAGCTGCGCATGTCCAGCACGAACACGTCCAGCAATGGACCCTGCGGCAGATGGCGGTAGACCCGTTCGTCCTCGCGATTGCCATGGAGCCGCAGCGGCGCGTAGTCGAGAAAGGCGCGCGTGGCGCGCGCCTGCAGCACGCCGATGTTTTTTTCGCGGTAACGCGGATCGGCGGACAGGTCTTTGCCGTCCGACCAGTTGTTGACCACTTCGTGATCGTCCCATTGCCAGATCTGCGGCACTTCGGCGGCGAAACGCCGCACATTGGCGTCCATCAGATTGTAGCGGTAGCGGCCGCGGTATTCGTCCAGCGTCTCCGCCACCTTGCTCACTTCCGGCGTCAGCAGATTGCGCCAGATCTTGCCGCCCTCCACCGCCACCTCGGCCGCCATAGGGCCGTCGGCATAAATGGTGTCGCCGCAGTGAACGAAGAAATCCGGCTGCTGCCGGCGCATGGTTTCATAAATGCGCATGCCGCCCCAGTCCGGATTGATGCCATAGCCCTGGCCGGCGGTGTCGCCGGACCAGACGAAGCGCAGATCGCGCGCCGCCAGCGGCGCGGTGCGGAAGCGGCCGAGCACCGGTTCCGACAGCGCGCGCGGCTGGGCGGCGTCCTCGTAGCTCACCCGCAGGAATAATTGTTCGCCGGCCGGCAGGCCGCGCAAATCCACGCGCGCGGTGAAGTCGCTGGCCTCGGTGGCCCACGGCCCGCGCAGCAGCTGGGGCGCGGCGAAGCGTTCGCTGCGGTCCCATTCCACCAGCAGCCGCGCGGTGCGGTCCGCGCGCGCCCAGACGATGGCGCGGTCCGCGCCCACATCGCCGATCTGGATGCCGGAGCCGATGACAGGCCGCTGCTTGTCCGAGACGATGACGGCCGGCGCGGCCAGGACCGGCGCGGCCAGCAACAGCCCCCCGCTGGCGAGCGAAGTTTTCAGAAAGCGGCGGCGGTCCATGGCGTTCTCCTTGTCGGCTGGCACACAAAATGCCCAGCATGCCGTTCCAAGATGACGCGGCGATGTAGCGCTAGCGGATTTCACGTATTTCCTTCATGCGCTTGCTCGCATATACCTCAAACCAAGCCGCGCCACGCGGTTTTTGAGGAGACGCACATGCGCTGGGACCCCGGACCGCCGCCCTCTTTCGCCACGCTGTTCGAGCAAGCGCCGCTGGCCAGCTACCAGGCGCTGCCGGCCAAGTTCCGCCTGGAATGGGGGCCTATCTATTACCGCGGCCGCCTGGACGGCAGCGCCAGGCTGCTGATCGTCGGGCAAGACCCCTCCGCCGACGAAAACCTGGTGCGCCGGGCCATGGTGGGCACCGCCGGCCAGCGGGTGCAGGGTTTGCTGCGCAAGCTGGGCCTGGACCACGGCTACGTGATCGTCAACGCCAGCTTGTATAGCATCTATGGTCAGTTCGACGCCGAGATGGCGGGCTTCATGGATCAGGCCGCGGTGCGCGCCTGGCGCAACCGCTTGCTGGATCAACTGGCGCAGCCCGGCCTGCAGGCCGTGGTCGGCTTTGGCAAGGCGGCGGCGAAGGTGCTCGACGACTGGCCGGGCGCGGCCGCGTTCAAGGCCGCGCAGCGGCTGTTTCAGGCGCAGCACCCCACCGCGCGCGCGCCGGCCGCCCTGCTCAAGTCCTGGAACCAGACGCTGGCCGCCTTGGCGCCGCTGCTGACGCCGGACCCAGGCGTCACGCCGGATCCGTCGCCCTATCCGCTGAGCGGATTCCGCGAGCAGGACCTGGCGCGGGTTCCGGCGGCGGACCTGCCGTTCGGCATGCCGGCCTGGCTGGGACAGGGCGATATGGCCACGCGGCTGATCAAGGGCCAGGCCAAGCTGAAAACCCCTGCCGCCAACGCCGCCATTCTATGGACGGCACAGGCGGATCAGGGTTGAACACGGGAGCGATCAAGATGAACCCCATGCCCTGGCTGCTGAGCGCCGCGCTGCTGTCCCACCCCGCCGCCGCTGAACTGTCCGTCACCCCGGGAACCGGCGGACAACTGGTGATTCGCGGCCGACTGGCCTTGCCGGAACAAGAGCTGGACGGCCGCCTGGTGCTGGCGGGCGACCGCATCGTCTGCGCCGGCGCGGACTGCGCGGAACCGGCCGACGCCACCGTGCTGCAAGTGAACGACGGCCTCATCCTCCCCGGCTTCATCGACGCCCACAACCACGTGGCCTACAACGCGCTACCCAAGTGGGCGCCGCCCAAGCGCTACCAGAACCGCGCTCAATGGCAGCGCGCCGCCGCCTACAAAGCGTTCAAGCGCCCCTACGACCAACTGAAGCGCAGCGGCCTGAGCTGCGAGATGGTGAAATACGGCGAGGCCAAGGCCTTGCTCAGCGGCGTCACCACCATTCAAGGCTCGCCCGCCGGCCGCTGTCTGCAAGGCTTGGTCCGCAATGCGGAAAACCCGCAGTCCGGCCTGCCGGTGTCCTCCGCCCATGTGCGCACCTTCATTCTGGATGTCGGCGGCGCGCCCAAGATAGACTGGAACGCCACCGACGCCTTCCTGATCCACGTGGCCGAAGGCGTGGACGCCGCCGCGCTGGCCGAGTTCGCCACGCTCAAGTCCAAGGGCTTGCTCACCGCCGGCACCGCGATCATCCACGGCACGGCTTTTGGCGACGAGGAGTTCCGCCAGATGGGCGCGGTGGGCAGCAAACTGATCTGGTCGCCGCAAAGCAATCTGGCGCTATACGGCCAGACCACCCGTGTCGACCTGGCCCTGCGCCACGGCGTGCCGGTGTCGCTGGGCGTGGATTGGAATCCCACCGGCAGCGACAATCTGTTCGATGAATTACGGGTGGCGGATCGCGTCAACCGCGAGCAGTTCGCCGGCGCGATTGCCGAACAGGACTGGCTGGCCATGATCACCCGCCATCCCTCTCAGGCACTGGCGCTGGATTCATACATAGGCGCGCTGCGCGCCGGCCTGAAGGCCGATATCGTCATTCTGTCCGGCGCCCGGGCCAGCGTCGGTCAGACGCTGCTGAACGCCAGGCTGCGCGACGTAGCCGCGGTACTGGTGGATGGCCGCCTGCTCTACGGCGACCGCGACGCAATGACGGCCGCCGGCCGCGCCGACTGCGACGCGCTGACGGTGGACGGCGCGCCCAAGCTGCTGTGCATGCGAACACCGGGGGTACCCAAGGGCGGCCAGCGGCTGGACGAAGTCCGCGCCGCGCTGCTCAAGGTCTACCCCGGCGTCGCGCCGCTGGCCGCGCCTTGAACGTGTTCCGCCGCGCCGCCAAACCGATCCCCATATGCTATAAAACACAGGAATATGATTTGATCATAAAAGTCGATCTCATTGACTGATGGGGCACAGGCGCATGCGGCAAGATATCGCTCCCGGCACAGACGCGTTCCAATTCCTATCCACGCTGCCGCCCAGCGCCGCGCAGCGGCGATTGGCGCTGAGCGCCATCGCGGTATCCATGCTGGTGTTCGCCTGCGTGCTGCCTTTCGCCAAGCTGCCGCTGCTGAAAATCCCGTCCTTCATTCCCGCCTACCAGGCGGCGCTGGCGGTGTGCGATCTGGTGACCGCCGCGCTGCTGTTCGGCCAGTACGCGATTTTGCGCGCGCGCGCCTTGCTGGCGCTGGCCGTCGGCTATCTGTTCACCGCGCTGATGGCGATGACGCACGCGCTGACCTTCCCCGGCGTGTTCTCGCCCACCGGCCTGCTGGGCGCCGGCCCGCAAACCACGGCCTGGATGTATATGTTCTGGCACGGCGGCTTTCCGCTGATGGTGCTGTGCTACGCGGCGCTGTCCAGCCGCGGCGACCATAGGCGCGGCATCGGTCCGCTGCCGGCCATCCTGCTCTGCGTGGGCGCCACCGTGCTGCTGGCCGCGGCGCTGACCGCGCTGGCCACGCTGGGCCACCCGCTGTTCCCGCCCATCATGCAAGGCAGCCGCTACACCCCGGTCATGTTCGGCGTGGTGGCCACGGTGTGGGGGCTGAGCGCGCTGGCGCTGACGGTGCTGGCCTTGCGCTGGAAGCGCACCTTGCTGGATATCTGGCTGGCGGTGGTGATGACGGCCTGGCTCTGTGATATCGCGCTGTCGGCAATGCTCAACGCCAGCCGCTACGATCTGGGTTTTTACGCCGGCCGCGGCTATGGCCTGCTGTCCGCCAGCTTCGTGCTGATCATCCTGTTGCTGGAAAACGGCATGCTGTACGCGCGGCTGGCCGATACCGCCGGACAATTGCGCATCGCCAAGCGGCAGGCGGAAGACGCCACCCAGGCCAAATCGATGTTCCTGGCCAATATGAGCCATGAAATCCGCACGCCGATGAACGCCATCATCGGCATGTCCTATCTGGCGCTGAAAACCAAGCTGTCGCAGCAGCAGCGCGACTATGTCGGCAAGATCCACAATGCCGGCACCTCGCTGCTGGGCATCATCAACGACATCCTGGACTTCTCCAAGGTGGAGGCCGGCAAGCTGGAACTGGAGCGGCAGCCGTTCTGGCTGGACGATGTGCTGGAGGCGGTGTCCTCACTGGTGGCGCAAAAGGCCACCGAGAAATCGCTGGAGCTGCTGTTCGAAGTCAGCCGCGACGTGCCGCGCGGCCTGGTCGGCGATTCGCTGCGCCTAAGCCAGATTCTGATCAATCTGAGCAATAACGCGATCAAGTTCACCGAAAAAGGCCAGGTGGCCATCATCATCAATGCACTGGAACTGGTGGGCGACAAGGTGCAGCTGCGTTTTTGCGTGCACGACACCGGCATCGGCATGAGCGATGAGCAGGCGCTGCGACTGTTCCAGCCCTTCAGCCAGGCGGACGGTTCGACCACGCGCCGCTTCGGCGGCACCGGCCTGGGCCTGACCATCGCCAAGCGGCTGGTGGAGCTGATGGGCGGCACCATCAGGGTGGAATCCGCTCCAGATTGGGGCAGCCTGTTCATGTTCAGCGCCTGGCTCGGCATATCTTCCGCCACCGACCCGCGCCGCCAGGGCTTGCCCGGCGAAATCTCCAGCCTGCGCGTGCTGGTGGTGGACGACAATGCCTCGGCGCGGGACATCCTGTCCGACCAGCTGCGCTCGCTGGGTTTTTCCGCCCATGCCTGCGCATCGGGTCCGGAAGCGGTGGCGGCGATTGCCCAAGCCAATCTGGAGCAGCCCTTCGACGCAGTGTTCGTGGACTGGATGATGCCGGGCATGAACGGCGTGGAAACCATCGCCCAGATCCGCACCCTCAGCCGCAATGTCAAGGTGGTGCTGGCCACCGCCTTTGGCCGCGACGATGTGCGCGCCCAGGGCGAGAGCAGCGGCTGCGACGCGGTCCTGGTCAAGCCGGTCAGTCTGTCCTCGCTCTATGACGTGGTGCTGGGCCTGTTCGGCCCGCAGCGCGATCCGGGCATGACGGCGGCGCTGGCCGACGAGCTGCCGCGCCTGGACGGCGTGCGCCTGCTGGTGGTGGAAGACAATCTGGTCAACCAGCAAATCGCCATGGAACTGCTCAGCGATGCCGGCGCGCTGGTGACGCTGGCCAATCACGGTGGCGAGGCGCTGGCTCGGCTGGAAGCCATGGGCGCCGCCGGTTTCGACGCGGTATTGATGGACGTGCAGATGCCGGTGATGGACGGGCTCACCGCCAGCCGGCGCATCAAGGCCGACCCCCGAATCTCGTCCTTGCCGGTGCTGGCGATGACCGCCGACGCGCTGACCGAGGAGCGCGAAGAATGCATGCGCGCCGGCATGGACGACTACATCGCCAAGCCGATAGACCCGCACGCGATGTTCCAGACCCTGTTGCGCTGGGTAAAACCCTCGCGGCCGGGCGCGGACATCCGCCGCGCGACTTCCGCGGCGCTGGTGCTGCCGGACATCCCGGGCCTGGACCAGCAGGCGGGCCTGAAGCGCGTGGCCGGCAAGCGCGAGCTTTACTTGCACCTGCTGCGCCAATTCATCGCCGAAGAGGCCGATGCCGCCGCCAGGCTGTCCGCGGCGCTGGAAATCGGCGATTACACTCAAGCCGAACGCACCATCCACACCTTGAAGGGCGTCAGCGGCAGCGTGGGCTGCGTGCGCCTGCAAGAGGCGTCCACCGAGCTGGAACGCGCGCTGCGCGCGCGCGACGGCATCCCGCAAGCGCTGGCGCCGCTGGCGGCGGAGCTGGAGCGGGTGATGACGGCGCTGCGCGCCGCGCTGGAGGCGGAGGACCGCTTCGCAGCCATCGCCGCGCCGGCCGCGCAGCCAGAGCTGCTGCGGCGATTGGCGGCGCTGCTGGCCGCCAGCGATGGCGACGCGCTGGGGCTGTTCCTGCAACACGCGCCGGCGCTGCGCGCGCTGTTTTCCGCCGAGGAATTCGCCGCCTTTGAGAAAGCGCTGACCCAGTTCGATTTCGTCCTGGCGCTGGCGCTATTGCGCGTCACCGCCGCCGCCCAGCACATTGCCCTACCGGAAAACATAAAATGATGGAGCCCGCGCCCCCCCGCTGCCAGACCGTGCTGATCGTGGACGACACGCCGGAAAGCCTCACCCTGCTCTACAGCCTGCTGAAAGACCAGTACCGCACCCAGATCGCCAACAGCGGAGAGCGCGCGCTGGAACTGCTGGCCGACGGCGAACTGCCGGACCTGCTGCTGCTGGACGTGATGATGCCGGGCATGGGCGGCTTCGAAACCTGCCGCCGGGTCAAGGCGGACCCGCGCACCGCGCGGATTCCGGTGATCTTTCTGACCGCGATGGGCGAGAACGAGAATGAGCAGGCCGGCTTCGACGCCGGCGCGGTGGACTACATCATCAAGCCTATCTCGCCGCCCATCGTGCTGGCCCGGGTCAAGACCCATCTCAAGCTCAAGGCCGCCACCGACCTGCTGGAAGACAAGGCCTCGCTGCTGCAAGGCGAGGTGGAAAGCCGCATCCGCGAGGTGCAGAAGGTGCAGGACATCACCATCCTGGCGCTGGCCTCGCTGGCGGAAGTCCGGGACCAGGAAACCGGCAACCACCTGCGCCGGACACAGAGCTATGTGCGCGCGCTGTGCCAGCAACTGCGCGACCACCCGCGCTTTCAAGCGGCGCTGGGCGACGAAACCATCAATGACTTGTTCAAATCCGCGCCCTTGCACGATATCGGCAAGGTCGGCATTCCGGATCAGATCCTGCTCAAGCCGGGCAAGCTGACGCCGGAAGAATTCGAGATCGTCAAAACCCACACCACCCTGGGCCGCGACACCATCGCCGCGGCGGAGCTGCTGCTGGACGCGCCCAGCAGCTTTCTGCGCCACGCCAGGGAAATCGCTTACAGCCACCAGGAAAAATGGGACGGCAGCGGCTACCCGCAAGGCCTGGCCGGCAGCGACATCCCGGTTTCGGCCCGGCTGATGGCGGTGGCCGACGTCTACGACGCGCTGATCTCGCGCCGGCCCTACAAGGCCGCGCTATCGCACGAACAGGCCGTGGCCATCATCCAAGAAGGCAGCGGCAGCCATTTCGACCCTGATGTGGTATCCGCCTTCCTCGCCATATCCGACACCTTCCGCGCCATAGCCGAACGCTACGCGGACTGATGTTCCGCGCCCGGCTGTAACCACCCGATAAAACGACAGCCCCGCCATCGTTAAATGGCAGGGCTGATTCTCATCCCGGGACAAAACACCGTGGCCGCCGGCGTGTCCTGTCCCAGGCCTCTGGGCGTTCAGGACAGCAGCGACTTCACCGTGCTGCTGGTCTTGTGCTCAACCAGCAAGGGCTCCATGCTGTCGCGCTTGGTGATGTCCAGATCGTGCTTGGAAATGATTTCCTTCAACTGACAAGCCAGTTCCGACATGCTGTAGGTACCGGCCTCGATATCGATCAGCAAGCCGTCAACGCGGCTGCGGCTGAGCCGATTGCTCTTCCACTTGCGTTCAAAACCGCCTGCGGCGGCCAGGCTGGACAGCGCCGCGGCCACCGAGGTCAACACCGTGGAGTAGCCCTTCAGATCGTGTCCCTGCACCTGCAGCAGCCCGCCCACCACCACGCTGCACAAAATCGACCCAAAAATGGCCGTATGATGGGCGAAGCTCCAAAGCCGTTGACCTTTGCCAAACCAGTTTCGCCACTTCAGGGCTTCCTGCCTGAGCGCTTCTTTATCCATCATATTTCCTCCTCGCTGAGAAGTAAGCACATGCGGCCAGTCATGAAGTCAACATAGTCAATCCAACTGAAGTTGCAAATATTGACTCGCAAAATCATGCTGGATTTGAAACCGCCCTGGCCTAATTCCAAGTGCAATGGAGAAATACCCACCGCTAAAAAGCCCGGCCCTCGTCTCCCGAAACCCTTTGGCACCATGGTTTAAATAATCTATCAATCTAGACCAC
Organism: Chromobacterium aquaticum; assembly: GCF_021129195.1. Lineage (GTDB taxonomy): Bacteria > Pseudomonadota > Gammaproteobacteria > Burkholderiales > Chromobacteriaceae > Chromobacterium > Chromobacterium aquaticum. The sequence goes on from NZ_JAJOHW010000031.1 coordinate 16,727, forward strand.
GGTTTTACGGCCAGGCAAGCCGACATTAGCGCCCTCCACGCCGGCCGCTGGCGCGGCAGGATCGGAATGCGTACAAAAGCCGCCATGGAACTAGCTTTGGCCGCGCAATGTCTATATAATGCTACATTCTTATCTGGGGGCGACCTGGTTTCGACGGGGGTTGCGAAGCAGATGGGGGCATACCGGGATTTCAGTCACCCCGTAAAACACTGAGTTTATTTAGTCGCAAACGACGAAACTTACGCTCTGGCAGCCTAAGGGCTAGCTAGACACTACAACGGTTCGCAGATGGGCCGGGGGCGTCAAAACCCTGTAGTGTCACTTTACATCTGCTAGTGCTATGTCGGGTTACTTGGCATGGTGCGAAACAATAGGTAACTCGCCAAAGTCCAGCCTGTCCGTCGGCGTGGCAGCGGTTAAATCCAAATGACACGACTAAGTATGTAGAACTCACTGTAGAGGACTTTCGGACGCGGGTTCGATTCCCGCCGCCTCCACCACAAATTCTAGCAATATCAATTGCTTACGAAATCAAGCCCCGGTAAAACGGGGCTTTTTTTTGGCTATTTGGGATGGCTTGCTCAGCTTTTCGCTCAGCTTTTACCCCCCAAAGCCAACCATTCACTGCCCTTTGTTCCGTTCCAACAGGTCCTGGTAGCGTTCCAGACTCTGGTCCACCCTGTCGATGGCAAACTTTGCCGACTCGCCGGCAAGCGGACCGGCGGCCTCCGCCACCTTGGCCGTGCTGCTCAACAGCAAGTCCGTCACCATCACGCCAAGCGCGTCCTCAGGCACGCTCCCAATCTCGCCAAACGCATGCATCTGCTTCAGCAGGCGGGCTTGCTCTTCCGAACTGGCCCGGTTGATCTGCTCAAGAAAGGTAGCGTCGCGGCGCAGCGCGTCGCTTCCCTCTTCTCCTGCGCCGATCACTGGCGCTGCATCATTGGTTTGATGGTTATTAGCGGCTTCGTCCGACATGGGTTGTCCTTTGTTCGCATGGTTTGGAAATGGATCGGCTATCGCAAGCATACCCACGACAATGCCCAAATGTCATTAGCCGAGCGTAATCCAAGCCAGAAGCAGGCTTTACCGTGCCGCCGAGAAACAAGTCCGCGGCAACCCGGATAGGCCTCCAAGCCCAGCGGAGCTCACATCGCCTATACCCGAAGCCCTTATTCGTTGCCGCCGTCTTTCAGATTCTTCAAGGAGGCCTCCAGCGTCATGATGCGCGTGACCGATTCATCGACAAGCTGAGCAATCTCCTTGGCCGAGGAAGTGGATTCAATGGAGAGCTTTCTAACCTCATCCGCCACCACGGCGAAGCCTCTGCCGGTCTCGCCCGCCCTCGCCGCCTCGATGGCGGCGTTCAATGCCAGCAAATTGGTCTGGCTGGCGATGTCATTGATCGTGCCGATAATGGCGGAGATCTTTTGGCTGGACGCGATGACTTGCCGCATTTCCTCGTCCGTCACCCGTTCCGCCTCCATCTTGGCGGTCACATCAACCCCATACGTGACGATATTGCTGACCGCGCCCAGATGATCGCTGATCGGACACACCGTCATATTCATCAATACCAGATCGCCGCTCTTCTTCCGCAGCTTGAATTCCTGAACCACTAGTTCGCCCTGCAAAACGCGCTTGAAATTATCACTGCCAATGATCTCCGGCAGCACCCTGGCATGGCTGACCAATTCATCCACCGACTTGAGATCAAGATGCGACAACATATACGCGTTCGCATCGTACACCTTGCCGTCAAGATTCCATTCGCTGATCACATTCGACATGCCGATGGCTTCGAATCTTTTTTCATACTCAAGCTCTTTCACCTTTGTCTCGGTGATATCGGCCTGCACCGAGACAAAGTTCACCAGGGAACCCTGTTCGTTGAATATCGGATTGATCGCCAAGGACACCCAATAAGGATGCCCGCTCTTGGTGTAATTAAGAATTTCTCCGGCAAACGCTTTTCTGCCGCGCAGTGCAGCGCCGATCGCCTGCACGGTTTGAGCATCGGTGCCCGCGCCTTGCAATAGCGACCCCGGTTTATGCCCGATGATCTCATCGTGCGTATAGCCGCTCATCTTGCTGAAGCCATTATTGGCAAACACCACCAAGCCCTCGCTATCGGCCACCAGCGCGGAATTGTCGGTATTGTCGACGATCAGGGACATCAGCCTCAAATCTTCACGCGCCTTGACCATGGCGGTGATGTCTGTCGCATACTTGACGATTTTCAACACCTCGCCACTAGGATCGACGATAGGGTTGTAGGTGGCTTGAATCCAGACTTGCTGGCCGTCTTTTCTGACACGGCAATACTCCGCGGTCTGAAATACGCCGTCTCTCAGCTTGTCCCAAAATTTCTTATACTCTGGGCTGAGCCGCTCTTCGGCACGGACAAAGATCTGATGATGCTTGCCTCTGATCTCCGCAGGCGCATACCCCATCAAATGACAGAAATTATCGTTCGCCACCAAGATCGCCCCATCCACATCAAATTCAATTACGGCTTGCGAGCGATTGATGGCCGTAATTTGCGAACTGAAATCGACATTCTTCCTGACGCTCTCGGTCACATCGCTGGCGAATTTTATGATGCGGCACACCCTGCCTCCCGACTTGATCGGGACATAGGAAGCCTGAATCCATAACGCCGCGCCATTTTTGTCCATCCGCTTGAAACAGCTGGTTTGGGATTCTCCGCGCTTGAGCTTATCCCAGAATCCTTGATAATCGTTTGAAGACGCCTCCCGTTCATCGACAAAAATCCGGTGGTGCTTTCCCCGTATCTCCGGCAAGGTGTATTTCATCAAATTCAGGAATAAATCATTGGCATCCAGTATTGTCCCGTCCACATCGAACTGAATCACCGCTTGAGCCGAGTTCAACGCTTTTACAATATTTCCGGACTGGGCTCTGCTTAAAAACCTCGAAATGAAATTTAGCATTTCTCACCCTCCAAATTCTGGCACCAACACTTATTGGGAAGCCGACAATCACCGGCAGCACGCGATAAAGCTCAGAGCCAAAAACCGCCTTTAAACCATTCACGACTTTGGCTGTTTCTGACTGATTTGGCACGCGGCCGCCACGGCATCGACTCGCAACCAACACAAAACACAGATGTAAAACTGACTGAAAACCATCGATTTCACCCAAGTCCTGCGACAAGCACTATTCACCATGGCACAAAAAATGAAATTTGCATAACAAGAGACATGGGCAGCGTGGCTTGCGTCGCATTCTTGGTGGCCGGATCAAAGTCGGCGGCATGACCCGGAGCACGAACACACGAGGGTATCAGCCCGCCGCACGCGGTGGTGGGAGCTTGGGATCAAGTCCCAGCCGATAGGAGGCGCCGGCCATCAAGAGCGGCCTAGCCGCGTCAATTGCGTCCACCCTGCCGTCAAGCCTTCCGCGGCGAAACGTTCTCAGCGCCAATGCACTGGATTGAAAAATAAAAGAATCGAAACCAGCAATAAACACTACCGGCTTGACCCGGCATTCCGAAACGAGGCGGATAGGCTTGCGCGCCCTGCTGTCTTGCCTCAATCACTACGTCGTTCCCATCCCGCAGTCGAACGGACTGAATCTGCTATTGCGCCCCAATAGCGATCTTTGCCGTCACGCCAAAGTACTGAACCAGATCAATTACTTTCGCCATCAGCGTTTCTTTAAAATTCACCGGGCTTGTTAGCAATAATTATTGGAAAGAAACAACATGGCGCAAAAACCACAAATAATCATCAATCAATTTCATGGCAACCCCATCTTGGACAACTTTACTCCCGGGCATGTCAACCTCTCGTTCTACGGCAAGGATGGCAGTTACCAGGGCACTTACGGCGCCAATCATGCTGGCGACCTGCATGGCATCCTGGAAGAAACCGAGACCAATAAAGTAAGAATGAGCAAAGGCTCGGCCTGGTATTCCCAAACTTTTCTGTCGGTTGAAGAGGCCCAGTTTCAGAAGGCGCTCAATTATGCGAGGACCAGTGTCAAGAGAACGCTGGACAAGGAGATTGGCTATCAGCTGATTGGCGGAAACTGCGTGGATTTCGCCACTCAGGCGCTATGTATGGTCAATGAAGACGTGCATGGCTATCTGAAGGACCTGTCGGCCCTGAAAGCCTATTCCAAGCTGCGTGGCGCCAGTTGCCCGGTTGACAAGTCCACTCGTCAACGCCGCAGCCTGCAACAGAATGTCGATGAGCTGGAGCGGCTGTACGGCGTCAAGATCCTGCCGGTCAATGTCTCCAGCATTGGCTATCCCAGAGTGTTCTATACCGACTTCCGACACGTTGATGACTGCTACGCCACCCCTCGTTACAACCGCAGAAGCGGCCCGGTCGACAAGCCCTCCAATTACTCTTGGGACGTTGTCAAGGAGTTCGTGCTGACTTTTGGCACCAATTGCCCGGTCACACGCAAATATGTCGCCCAAAACCTGCCGATTGTTTCTCCGATTGTCATCAACCTGGATGGCAAAGGCATTGTCACCAAGTCGATCTTTGACTCCAATGTGCAATTCGACTTCGATGGCAGTGGCGAGAAATACTTCACCGGCTGGATCACCAAGGGGTCCGGATTTCTGTTCTGGGACCCCGAAGGCGACAATATGATCCGCGACGCCAGCAAGATGTTCGGCGGCGGCCAGGCTGGCGAAGGTTTCAAAAAGCTGGCCCAGCTGGACCAGAACAAGGACGGCATCATCGATAGCCAGGACCCGGCTTTCCAGCAGCTCAAGGTGTGGATCGACCACAATGAAGACGGAGTTGCCGATCCCTCGGAAATCTACACCCTGGCGGAATTGGGCATCGAAGCGCTCTCGCTGGACTACGCCACCGTCAATATTGAGGACGAACACCACAACCTCATTGGCGAGCGGGCCCACGCCATCGTCAACGGACAACGGCGGGAAATGTCCGACGTCTATTTCAAATACCATTAAGGCCCGCTAACAACACCCCTGATCCTGCGTTGTGCCTCCTTGTCGTACTACTGATACTGCCTGCGTCGGCACGCCTTGGCTCAGCTTCTCTGCGAGGTGTTGTTAGCGGCTCTAAGTCCGTGCCCGGAAGCGGGTGTCGCGATGCCCGCCTCCCATGAAGAATGCCGCCGGCGCAAAGCGCGGGCGGCATTTTTTCCAGCCAGGGCCGGCGGGTTTACATCGAGTCCAGCACCTTGATGCCAAGCAGGTCCAAACCGGTCTTCAGCGTCTTGGCGGTCAGCGCCGACAATTGCAGACGGCTGGCGCGGACTTCGCCCTCGCTCTTGAGGATGGGGCAAGCCTCGTAGAAGCGCGAGAACAGCGTGGCGATGTTGTACAGGTACTGAGACAGATAATGCGGGTAGCAGCCATCCACCACCGCTTGCAAGGTGTCCTCGAACTGCGCCAGCGCGGCGGCCAGGTGCTTCTCGGCCGGCTCGGTGATGACGATGGCGGCATTAGCGTCGTAGCCGTCGGCCTTGCGGAACACGCTCTGCACCCGGGTATAGGCGTATTGCAAATAAGGCGCGGTATTGCCCTCGAAGGCCAGCATGGTGTCCCAGTTGAAGATGTAGTCGCTCATGCGGTTCTTCGACAGGTCGGCATACTTGACCGCGCCGATGCCCACGGCGGCGGCGATATCGCGGCGCTCGGCCTCCGGCAGGTCCGGGTTCTTCTCCGTCACCAGCGCGAACGCGCGCTCTTCGGCTTCCTGCAGCAGCTCGATCAGCTTGACGGTGCCGCCGGAGCGGGTCTTGAACGGCTTGCCGTCGTCGCCCATCATCACGCCGAAACCGACATGCTCCAGCTTCATGCTGTCCGGCGCGAAGCCGGCCTTGCGGCAGATGGAGAACATCTGGGCAAAGTGCTGGCTCTGGCGCGCGTCAACCACGTAAATCACGCGGTCCAGATTCAGGGTTTTGTGGCGATAACGCACCGCGCCCAGGTCGGTGGTGGTGTACAGATAACCGCCGTCCTTCTTCTGGATGATCACGCCCATGGGCTTGTCTTCCTGGGTGCGGAATTCTTCCAGGAACACAACCTGAGCGCCGTCGTCCTCGGTCAGCAGGCTGGCCGCGCGCAATTCTTCGACGATGACCGGCAGGTCGTCGTTATAGGAGGATTCGCCGCGCACGTGCTCGCGCTTGAGGCCGACATTGAGTTTCTGATACACCGCCTCGCAATGCTTCAGCGACACGTCGACGAACTGCTCCCACAGTTTCAAGACGTCCTGGTCGCCGCCCTGCAGCTTGACCACGTAGTCGCGGGCGCGGTTGGCGAAGTCCTCACTCTCGTCGAAACGCACTTTGGCGTTGCGGTAGAAGGTTTCCAGATCGGACAGCTGCAGTTCGGCGTCGCCGGCGTGGCTGGTTTCCACCAGATAGGCGGTCAGCATGCCGAACTGGGTGCCCCAGTCGCCCACGTGGTTGGCGCGCACCACGTCGTGGCCGACGAATTCCATCACTCGGGCCAGCGCGTCGCCGATGATGCTGGAACGCAGATGGCCTACGTGCATTTCCTTGGCCAGGTTGGGCGAGGAGTACTCCACCATCACGCGCTGCGGCGCAACGCGGTTGATGCCTAGCTTATCGTCTTTCAGGGCGGCTTCGCTTCGTCGGGCAAGATATTCAGGGGCTAGATGAATATTGATGAAACCCGGGCCGGCGATTTCCACCTTGTCGGCGATGCCGGCAAGATCCAGCGCGGCGACCACTTTTTGGGCCAGTTCGCGCGGATTGGTCTTGAGCTGCTTGGCAGCGCCCATCACACCATTGGCTTGGTAGTCGCCGAATTCCGGCTTGGACGCCGGCTGCACCACGGCAGGCGCGTCCGGCGCGCCGGCTGCCGCCAGGGCGGCCTGCACCCGTTGATTGATCAGTTGAAGAATAGTCATTAGAGCCCCAAGAATTGCCGCGAAAACGAAAATTAGTCTTCGCTTCTGAAAAAAACTACTTGTTGATTGTATTCCCGCTTGCCATCAGGGGCAATGCTTGCGGCCAAGCCATATCGGCAAAGTGCTCGCCAAGCGGTCGCCCTTGGGATTTTCTGCCGGCATCCGGCTCAAAACCAGCGGGTTTCACCCATGGCCGACAGTCGAAACACCTCGGGCAAAATATTCCATTGCGCTAAGGCGGCGGCAAGGTCATCTTGCGGCTGGTCCAGTGGCTCGTCGGTGAGGATGAAGCTGCCCCAATGCACCGCCCAGGCGGCGCGCGCACCGGTATCCAGCAGGATGCGCACCGCCTCCTCCGGGTTCACATGCTGCGGATGCAGGAACCAGCGCGGCTCGTAAGCGCCTATCGGCAGCAGCGCAAGATCCACCGTGCCCAGGCGCTCGCCTATCAGCCGGAACAATTGGTCCTGATAGCCGGTATCGCCGGGGTACCAGAACTGCAGCCCGTCGCCGCGCACGGCGAAGCCGCCCCACAGCGCGCGGTTCTCATCGCCGATCATCCAGCGCTTGCTCCAGTGATGGGCCGGCGTCAGCTCCGCTTCCACGCCATCCAAGCGGTAACGCTGCCACCAGTCCAGTTCGTGGATGTGCGAAGCCGGCACGCCGGCCTGCCGCAGAATCACCCCCACGCCCAGCGGCGCGGCGAATTGCGGGCAGCCGGCGGGCTGGCGCGCCAGCCGGCGCACAGTGTTGAAGTCGAGATGGTCGTAGTGATTATGGGTGATCAACACCAGGTCCAGCGCCGGCAGCGCCTCCAGCGTCATCGGCGGCGGCAGCTGCCGTTCCGGCCCCGCCCATTGGAACGGCGAAGCGCGCCGCGACCAGACCGGGTCGATCAGGATGTTCTTGCCGCACAGCTGGATGAAGCTGGTGGCGTGAGCCACCCAGGTCAGCGACGGCCGATCCCGGTTGGCGTTCAGCGCGGCCAACTCCGGCGCTTGGCGCGGAATGCGCTCCAGCCGGTGGCGCACCGCCGGCATGCGGCTGCGCTGCCATTCCCAGCGCAGCACGTCCAGCAGCCGCGGCTGCTGGAAGGGAAACAGATTGCGGTAGCCATCGGCTCCGTGATGGGGCTGCTGCGGATCGGGGCGATACACCGGCAGCGGCCAGCGGTGTTGCAGCCAGGGTTTCAATCGCGACATGACATGGAAGTAGCGAGAAAGGGATGGGCATTGTCGCCCATGCCCGGATAAAACAAAAGGCGGCCCGTGCAGGGCCGCCCGTCTTGCTCTCGCGCTCAGAAACTGTACACCGCCTGCGCGCCCAACATATCGTTGCTGCGACGGAAGCGGCCGTCGTTGCGCAGGAACACGTCCTGGCTGGCCCAGTCATGACGGTATTCGAACTTCAGCGTCAGCTGATCCGTCGGGTAGAACAGCAGATCCGCGGTCAGCGCCTGGCGGTTGGCGCCCTTGCAGTCAGTGGCGCCGCTGGCCACGCAGGCCTGCGACACGCCAAAGCCGTTGACGCCGTCGTAGCCGTTGGCGTTGAGCGCCACGCCGGCGCCGCCGCCGCCGTTCTTGCTGTTGTTCAGGTAATCGTAACGCAAGGTGGCGCCCATCTTGCCCAGGATGTCGGTCATCCATTTGCGATGCCCCAGCAAGGACACCCCATACCATTGCGCCGCGCCGCCGTTCCAGGCGGCGTTTTGCTGCCGCCCGTAATCAAACTCGGCGTTGTACTGGATATCGTTCAAGGCGTAGCTGGCGTCGACTTCGGTATAGAAGTAGTTGCTGTACGGATCGTTGCTGGCGCATTGATAGCCAAAACCGCTGTTGCCGGCCAGGCAGCCATTGCTCACCGGCACCGGGTTGCCAGCGGGCTGGGCGGCGCTGGTCAGCAGCGTCTGGCGGCCCGCATTGAAGGACCAGCCCAGATCCAGCGCGCTGCTCCAGGTATAATCGACCCGGCCGGTGAGCGTAGGCGTGTTATTGCTCTTGACGATGGGGTTGCCGTTATCGCTATTGCTGCCGGTGGTCGCCAGGTTGGCATGGGTGCGGTATTGCTCGTTGCCCAGCAGGAATTTCCACGCCCAGTCGCCATGCGCCCAGTTGAAGCCGGCGCCGACGTAGGAACCCGGCACGCTGAAGTCGTACAGCAACCCATGGGTCAGCGTGTTCATCTGGTTGGATTGCTGCATCTCATAGCCGCCGAAGCTATTGACCAGGCCCGCGGTCAGCGACCAGGTGTCCGACAGCGGGTAAGTGAACTGGGCGGTGTTGATGATGTTGTTGCCGCTGCCGCCATCCAGCAGGGTATTGCCGGAACCGCGATTGGGCATGATGCTGATTTCGACGCTGGGCGCGGTGGGGCCGACGCCGAAGGTCTTCTTGATGTCCAGATAAACATCGCCGAAGGTGCTGTTGCTGTAGGCGTAGGTATTCTGGTGATTCAGGAACTGGAAGCCCGAGCTGTTGTTGGCGCGGTTGTAGATATAAGTCGGGTCCAGGTAGCCGGTGACGCTGAGCCCGGCCAGCGGGCCATCGGTGGCGGCGTTGTTGAGCTTGTCCACCTTCAATTCCATGCCGGCCACCCTCTCCTTCAGTTCGGCGTTGGCGTCGTCGGCCGGCGCCTTGGCTTCGGTGGCGGCGGCCACGGCTTGCTGCAAGGCCTGCATCTGGGTCTGCAAAGCCTGCAATTGCGCCTTGAGCTTGGCGATTTCATCCGCCTTGGCATCGGCCAGCGCCATGCCGGGCAGGCCAGCTATCAGCGCGCTGATCAGTATTCTCTTCATTTCCCACTCCCTTGTTGCATGTTTTTGGATACAACATTCGAGAACAGCCTGCGCTCATCCACGGACGCTCCGGCGCGGCATCGCCGCGCCGGCATGCGTGTTTATATTGTTATGCCGCCCGGCTCAAGCCTGGGCGAAAGCCAGTTTCATCTCGCGCTCGCGCTTGCGCTCCGCCATGCGCATATAGATGTTGGCCGCCACCACCCCGGCCGACACCAGCACGATGAACAGCGTTGCCAGCGCATTCATTTCCGGGTTCAGGCCCAGGCGCACCCGCGAGAAGATCACCATGGGCAAGGTGGTGGAACCGGGGCCGGACAGGAAGGCGGTCAGCACCAGATCGTCCAGCGACAGCGTGAACGACAGCAGCCAGCCCGACACCAGCGCCTGCGAGATCAGCGGCAGCGTGATCACGAAGAACACCTTCAAGGGCCGCGCGCCCAGATCCATCGCCGCCTCTTCCAGCGACAGATTCAATTCGCGCACCCGCGACTGCACCACGATGGCGACATAGGACACGCACAGCATCACGTGGCCGATCCAGATGGTGAACACGCCGCGTCCCTCCGGCCAGCCAAAGGCCTGCTCCATCGCGACAAACAGCAGCAGCAGCGAAATGCCCTGAATCACCTCGGGAATCACCAGCGGCGCGTTGATCATGCCGGCGAACAGGGTGAACATGCGGAAGCGCCCGAAGCGGGCCAGCACGAAGCCGGCCCAGGTGCCGATCACCACCGAGGCGGTGGCGGTCATCAGCGCGATCTTGACGCTGAGCCAGGCGGCGTTGATCAGTTCGTCGTCCTGCAATAGCGCGGCATACCACTTGGTGGAGAAGCCGGACCATACCGTCACCAGCTTGGACTCGTTGAAGGAGTACAGCACCAGCAGCGCGATGGGCAGGTAGAGAAAGCCGTATCCCAGGCCCAGCACCAGGAAGGACAGCGTCTTGTTGGGCTTGATCATCTCGCGGCCTCCATATTCTTGACCTGGTAGTGCTGGAACAGTGCCATCGGCACCAGCAGCAACAGCACCATCGCGCAGGTCACCGCGGCCGCCATCGGCCAGTCCATATTGTTGAAGAACTCGTCCCACATCACGCGGCCTATCATCAGCGTGTCGGAGCCGCCCAGCAGTTCCGGAATCACGTACTCGCCCACCGCCGGGATGAACACCAGCAGGCTGCCGGCGATGATGCCGTTCTTGGACAGCGGCAAGGTCACTTGGACAAAGGCCTTCCACGGTTTCGCGCCCAGGTCGTAAGCCGCTTCCAGCAGCCTCAGGTCCATTTTCACCAGATGGGCGTACAGCGGCATGATCATGAACGGCAGGTAGGAAAACACCATGCCGATATAGACCGCCCAGTTGGTGTGATAGAGCCGCAGCGGCGTGTCGATCACGCCCAGCCACAGCAGGAACTGATTGAGGAAGCCATCGTTCTTCAGGATGCCGATCCAGGCATAGACGCGGATCAGGTAGGAGGTCCAGAACGGCAGCATCACCATCATCATCAGGGTGTTGCGCGCGCTGTCCGAGGCCCGGGCGATGTAATAGGCCATCGGGTAGCCGATCAGCAGACACAGCACGGTGGAGACGAAGGCCATCTTCACCGAGCTGATATAGGTGGCGAAGTACAAGTCGTCGCCCAGCATGAACTTGTAATGGCCGATGTTCAGCGCGATGGTGAATACGTCGTTTTCCAGCTTGGTGAGCGGGGTGTAAGGCGGAATGCCCAGTTGTTGCTGCGAGAAGCTGATGCCCACCACCAGCAGGAAGGGCAGCAGGAAGAACACCAGCAGAAACAGGAACGGCATGCCGATGACGGTGGTTCTACCCGACGGCAGCCAACGGCTTAGCTTGAGACTTTTCATGTCAGCACCACATGGCCGGTTTGATCCGGCTCGCTTGCATTGCTTTTGCGCCATCCTCCGCGCCCGTCTGATGCGGGCTGTCGATCGAACGGCCTCCTCTTGAACGCTTCTCCCGGATACCCACGGCCGCGGCGGCCGGACATCGCCTGTCTCACTCCTCCTGATCATGCCGGACGCCGGGCGCGCGCGTCCCCGCCGGCCTGGCCGGCATGGCGTGCTCGCGCTCGGATTGACTATCGGCAGCCGCCGTCCCGGCTCAAGCGGGCGCGGCGGCGGTATTGGACGCCTGCCTCAGCGCCCCGTCTTCAGCTGCGTCCACAGACGGTTCTGCAGGCGCATGATGTCGGACGGCAAGGGCTTGAGCAGGAATAGCGTTTTCACGACGGACTCCGGCGGGTACACCCCCGGGTCGTTGGCGATTTCCGGCTTCACGTATTTGCGCGCGGCGGCGTTGGCGGTTGGATAAAACACTTCGTTCGTGATCGCGGCGTTGACTTCCGGCGACTGGATGTAGTTGATCCATTTAAGCGCGGCCTCGGGATGCGGCGCGTCCTTGGGGATCACCATCACATCGAACCAGAGCGGCGCGCCGCTCTTGGGTATCACATAGGCCAACTGGTACGGCCGCTTGGACTCCTGAGCGCGGTGCTTGGCGATGTTGACGTCGCCGGAGAAGCCCAGCGCCAGACAGATGTCGCCGTTGGCCAGGTCGTTGATATAGCCGGAGGAGTTGAACTGAGTGATGTAGGGCCGGATTTTCTTCAGCGCTTCGAAAGCGGCCTGGTAGTCGGCGGGGTTCTTGCTGTTGGGGTCCTTGCCCAAGTGGTGCAGGGTGACGGCGAACACGTCGTTGGCCTGGTCCAGCACCGATACGCCACAGCCCTTGAGCTTGGATACGTATTTGGGATCGAACAGGATGTCCCAGCTGTCCAGCGGCGCGTCCTTGCCCAGCGCCGCCTTGACCTTGCTCAGATTGTAGCCGAGGCCGTCGGTGCCGTAGGCCCAGGGCACGCCATGGGCGTTGGCCGGGTCGGCGTCGACGATCTTGGCCATCAGCGCCTTGTCCAGATTGGCCAGATTGGGCAGCTTGGACTTGTCCAGCTTCTGGTAGATGCCGGCCTCGATCTGCTTGGCCATGAAGTTGGAGGTGGGCACCACGATGTCGTAGCCGGCGCGGCCGGTCAGCATCTTGGCCTGCAAGGTGTCGTCGCTGTCGTAGACATCGTACTTGACCTTGATGCCGCTCTGTTTTTCAAACCCGGGGATGGTGGACTTGGCGATATAGTCCGACCAGTTGTAGACATTCAGCGCCTTGTCTTCGGCGTGCGCCGCCGCGACCGGCAGCAACATCAGCAATGAACACAGCGCTTTGCGAACCAGCTTATTCTGCATGACAGGCTTCCTAATGGAACGGGCCGCGCTGTCCGACGCCGGGCCTGTGGCCTGCGAGCATCGGGCGACCCGATAACGGCAACCTCAGCGCCACGCTCCCCGCCCGTTGCCGGGCCATGGCGCTGCTCCATTGTCCCCGGCCGCCTGGGCGGACCTGGGTCGAATGCGGCACCAGCTTGCGATGGGCGAGCCGGTTTCCGGCGCCCCCCAGCGCGCTGCTGATGCCAACTTACACCCCGCAGCGCGCCATGCCAGCTATCCGCGCGTTACGGTTTGCAACTTTCGAGGTGTTAAGGGTCATGATTCGGGCCGTTCCGCCCCGCGTTCTAGTTGGCGGGTGTCAATGAACGGCCAGGGAAACCTGCACGCAAAGCTTGCGCTCCCATGCCGATGCGCGAGAACTGGCCGCCAAACGACCATTTCCGCTCACATCATCTCCTCTTGTCTCCACGCTCAGTGGATGTTTAATAAAATTTACATCTCTCTCTGATACGTCACTACTTTTTAACCATATTTTTTTATGCACGCAACTTTTATTGATCTTGCAGTGCAAAAAAATAAACACATGCGCCACAGTCCGATTCCAAATGTTCACTATTATCAACAATCCGAACTGTAACCCACGCCGATCACAGCACCCAAAACGCATGACCGCGACGCAAGGTTGACCGTGGGCGTCGCCAGGGCGAAAAAAAACAGGCGGCCGCGGCCGCCTGTTTTCGCACGATCCAACTCTGGGTCAGAACAGCCGCGCCAGCAGCGCCTTCTCCTTGCCCGCCATGTCGGGAATGCGCACCTGGATGCCGTTGCCGGCGGCCACCGCCACCGGCTCGCCATTGCGCGTCATCTGCGCCAGTTCGATGATCTGGTTGCCGCTGGGGTGGATGATTTCGATGCGATCGCCCACCGCGAAGCGGTTCTTCACCTCGATCAGCGCCCAGCCGTCGGCATCGACCTCGATCACATCGCCCACGTACTGGCTCTGCTTGGCCTTGGAATGACCGGTGATGTAGTTCTGGTATTCCTGAGTCTGGTGGCGCTCCAGGAAACCCGGGGTGTAGCCGCGGTTGGCGAGACCGTCCAGCTCGGCCAGCAGGCCGAGGTCGAACGGGCGGCCGGCGACGGCGTCGTCGATCGCCTTGCGGTAGACCTGGGCGGCGCGCGCCACGTAGTACAGGCTCTTGGTGCGGCCTTCGATCTTCAGCGAGTCCACGCCGATCTTGGCCAGCTTCTCCACCTGCTCCACCGCGCGCAGGTCCTTGGAGTTCATGATGTAGGTGCCGTGCTCGTCTTCGATGATGGGCATCAGCTCGCCGGGGCGGCTGCCCTCTTCGATCAGATAGGTCTTGTCCGCCAACGGGTGGCGTTCGGCGCCGCCGCAGGAGGCGAAGCTCTGATTCGCCTCTTCCAGCGCCTTGTTGAAGTCGAACTTGATGGTCTGCACATCGCCGGCGTCGTCGCCCTGGGTGTCGTGCACCTTGTAATCCCAGCGGCAGGCGTTGGTACAGGTGCCCTGATTCGGGTCGCGATGATTGAAATAGCCGGATAGCAGGCAACGGCCGGAATAGGCGATGCACAACGCGCCGTGCACGAACACTTCCAGTTCGATGTCCGGGCATTGCTGGCGGATTTCGGCGATTTCGTCCAGGCTCAGTTCGCGCGACAGGATGATGCGCGACACGCCCAGCTTCTGCCAGAACTTGACGCCCATGTAGTTGACGGTATTGGCCTGCACCGACAGGTGGATGGGCACTTCCGGCCACTTTTCGCGCACCATCATGATCAGGCCGGGATCGGCCATGATCAGCGCGTCCGGCTTCATCGCGACCACCGGCTCCATATCGGCCATATAGGTCTTGATCTTGCTGTTGTGCGGCAGGATGTTGCTGGCGACGAAGAACAATTTGCCGCGTGCGTGGGCTTCGTCTATGCCCTGCTTCAGCTCTTCCAGCTTGAAGTCGTTGTTGCGGGCGCGCAGGCTGTAGCGCGGCTGGCCGGCGTAGACGGCGTCGGCGCCAAAGTCATAGGCGGCGCGCATCTTGTCCAGCGTGCCGGCCGGCAGCAGAAGTTCCGGTGCTTTCATTGTTTATTCTGGTGGGGTTCGTTGAGCGTGGGCTCAGTGCAGCAGACAGGACATCGGCAACGGCTCGCGGTCCGGCTCGACAAAGCCTTTGCGCGCCGACTCGTCGTCCAGGCGCTCTGAAGAATAATGTTGCAGGATCACCGCGCGGGCGTCGGCCAGCACGTCCGGACAGTGGCTGGCGAACGCCTCCCAGTCCTCGAGCAACCGGGGCTGGCTGGCCATCCGGCTGTACAGGATCACCAGGATCGCCATGGTCAGGGTGTGGTGATACTTCATCGCCGCGCCATTCACCATGGCGAAGCGCGACAACGCGCGCGCGCAGCGGGCTGCGGCTTCCGGCGCCGGGTATTGGCGGCGGTAGGCCCAGGCGGCGTACAGGTGCGCGCGGTGGTTGAAGTCGGATGCAGGCAGCGCATTGGTTTCCAATTGGCGCAGGAATGCCTGATGGTCCATGACTCGGTTTCTCCGAAAATTCCAAAAAGCAAAGGCTCCACCCGATGTGGAGCCCTGACCCTCGTTGATACGGGGGCGATTATGCGCGGCCTGCCGATGCCAGTCAAGTGCGCGCGCAGTCGCAAACGCGACATTAAGCCGCTGTTTTAAAATCCTTTTCTGGTTTAAGGTCTTTTCGCCAAAGCCAGCAGCGCGCTGAACTGGCCGATCAGCGCCAGCAGCATGAGCAGCGGACACAGAATGGCCAGCAGCGGCCCCGGGCCGCTGTCCAGGCCGCGCCACAGCGCCGAGCTGAGCGCGAAAACCAGGGTGCTGAGCAACAGCACCGTCATGGCGAAGCGGCGCTGCTTTTGCATCTTTTTAAACAAATTCAATAGCATGTTTGCTGATTCCGGATAAGGCCGTTGGCATGCTAGCCGGCGGCGGCGGTGTCGTCTTCGCTCAAGGCGCGCAGTATTTCCAGTTCCTGCGTGGAAAAACCCGCCCGTTCACGGGCGGCCAGATTATACGCGCCGCGGTAAAGCTGGACATCGTGGCGCCGCAGCAGTTCCTGGAAACAGGTTTCCGGCTCCAGGCCGCGCTGGCGGCACAGCCGGGCAAACCAGGCGTTGCCGATGCGCACATGGCCCACTTCCTCGCGCAGGATGATGTCCAGCACCGCCACCGTGTCATGATCGCCGATGCCGGCCAGCCGCCGCTGTATGCCCGGCGTCACGTCCAGGCCGCGCGCTTCCAGCACCCGCGGCACCAGCGCCATGCGCGCCAGCGGGTCGTAATCGGTCTTGCAGCTCATCGCCCACAGGCCGTTGTGGGCGGGGAAGTCCCCGTAGTCGCAATCCAGCGCCCGCAGCCTCCGCCGCAGCATGGCGAAATGGCGCGCCTCCTCCGCCGCCACCTGCAGCCAATCGCTGACA
Organism: Chromobacterium aquaticum; assembly: GCF_021129195.1. GTDB lineage: Bacteria > Pseudomonadota > Gammaproteobacteria > Burkholderiales > Chromobacteriaceae > Chromobacterium > Chromobacterium aquaticum. Next base: position 33,121 of record NZ_JAJOHW010000031.1, read on the forward strand.
AAAGCGTCCGGCATCTCGCGGAAACGCCAGGCGGCGTCCAATGCCAGATTGACCGCGTTGAATTCGATGTGGGCGATGGCGTGGATCAGCGCCGCGTGGCCCTGGCGCGTGGACAGGCTGCGCTTGGGCACCTTGGCCGGGTGCACCAGCTCCGGCCGCGGCGGACGCCCGGCCTCGGGCAAGGCATAGGGCGG